>JBCCYN010000042.1:0-27709 GCA_039189655.1 Pseudomonadota bacterium
GCCCACGCCGCTAATTTCGCGAAGCCGGGCGGCAGGCGCAGCCACCGCACCGGAGAAGGAGCCGAAGGCGGCCATCATCGCCTTGGCGATGGGTTTGGTGTCGCGACGGGGCACCGAGCGGAAGAGCACCAGCTCTAAAATTTCATAGTCGGCCAGGATCTCACCCCCATCAAAGCGGCCACGCAGGCGCTCCCGGTGGCCTGCAACCACGGTGGCCGAGCGCGACGGGACCGGCTTTGGCTCTGCGGGCGACCGTTTTGGGAGGAGCTCGTGTTGGCCGGTGATACCAGACCGGGATGGCGGTGGGGGGACCGCTTCCTCGCTGGGTGTTTCAATCAGCACCGCTTGATCGCAATCCGGCGGCGGCAGGGAATCGGGCGCGTCGGCCGGCTTCACCGCGCGCTTTTTAACGGCCGTCCGAAGTGCCGCCAGCACATCTCCGTCGCGGCTCATCAACCACACCCCGCGTCATGCAATATAACGCTAGCGTGTAGACTCTAAATTTGCAACTTTTAGCTTAGTCGCAGGCGCCCACGTTTCAGTGAAGCCGGTCCGATGGGGTAAATACCTCACACCCATCGGCGGTGACGCCCACGGTGTGTTCATACTGGGCCGAAAGGGAACGATCCCGGGTCACAGCCGTCCAACCGTCCGACAGGACTTTGACGTGGGGGCGGCCCAAATTCACCATGGGCTCGATGGTGAAAATCATCCCCTTTTGCAGCCGCACACCGTCACCAGGACGGCCGTAGTGCAAGATGTTGGGCATGTCGTGGAAGAGGCGGCCGACGCCGTGGCCACAAAACTCGCGCACCACGGAGCACCGCTCGCCTTCCACAAAAGTTTGGATGGCAGCACCGATATCGCCGGTGGTGTTGCCTGGCTTCACCGCGGCTACACCGATCTTGAGCGCTTCGAGGGTCACGTTGAGGAGACGCTCGGCGGCGCGGCGAATTTCGCCCACCCGGTACATGCGCGATGAATCCCCGTGCCAGCCTTCGCGGATGAAGGTCACGTCAACGTTGACAATGTCCCCCTCCCGCAGCGCCTTTGGGCCCGGGATCCCGTGGCACACCACGTGGTTGATGGAGGTGCAGCATGCGTGCCGATAACCACGATAGTAAAGCGTTGCCGGCAGCACCGCATGGCGCTGGGCGAAGGCCATCACATGGTTGTCGATGGCATCGGTGGTGATGCCGGGGACGATGAGGTCCTCCAGCTCATCCAGGCACTGGGCCGCAAGCGAACCGGCCTTTCGCATGGCCGCGAACGCTTCATCATTATAAAGGCGCACCTGACCGGTATTGCGCGGCGGTGCCGTGTCCGCGTCGACGAATTCAACCATTGGGGTAAGCCGTGTGTTCGATGCCCTTTATGTCGGGGTCCGTGCGGCATTGGCAACCCTGAACCGCCAACGATGACGCCGCAGCGTTCATTCGGGGCCGGCAGCGATGGTTCGGCGCAAACCCCGATGGATTTTTGGCCGGTCCCGCCGGGCGCCCGTTCAAGCCGCCGCGCCGAGGACAGGCTCCAAGATGGGTATTTCGCCGCGTACGTCGATGCCCTCGGGACTAACGTTGCAGCACAGCGCCACCATGCGCACCCCCGCCGCCACGGCCCGATCGAACGCCTCGCCGTAGGCGGCGTCGATGTGACGGGCCAGCCGAAACCGATCCACGTCGCCCCGCTGAATGACGTAGACCAGCATGGCCGCGTTGCCAGCGGCCACCTCATGGGCGAGGGCATCGAGGTGTTTGGCACCCCGGGTGGTGATGCAATCGGGAAACGAGGCCTCGCCCGGGTGATCCACCAGGTGAACGTTCTTAATTTCCACGAAGAGCGGTGGCTCTCCCTCGTTCTCCACCAGGAAGTCGATGCGCTCAGCTTTGCCGTATCGGACTTCCGCGCGCACTTTGCCCTTCGGGGGAAACGGCGGCGTGTGGGCGGCGCCCAGGCGAGCCATGAGACGGTTGGGGTTTTGGGTGTTTGCGCCGACCCAGATGCCGTCCACTTTCACGGCCTCTAGGGTATGGGCGTACTTACGCTTCGGATTGTCGGAGACCGAAAGAAGCACCGGCGCGCCCGGCCGCGGCAGCCCGGTCATGGGTCCGGTGTTGGGACAATGGGCGGTGAATTCCGTCCCGTCCGGCAGGCGTACATCGAGCATGAAGCGCTTCCGCCGCTCCACCCAAGACGCTTCGATGAGTGGGGGAAACGGCAGCGTGACCATCGCCGCACTTTGGCACCTGGGGGAACGCTCCAGCAAGACGCGTCTGCGGGTCTTGCACCACCATTAAAGGACGCTGCGACGCTCTGGCGCTAGGCGCGTTCCACCGGCTCCACCACGAGGGTGGTCGCATCCACACCCACCACCCGTACGAGCGAACCGGCCGGCTGGTCCGGTCCCGACACGCGCCAGGTCCCGTCGGCGTAAAGTGCTCTTCCGGTGCCGTTGACAATGGGTTCGCTGAGCGCGAGTTCACGCCCGATCATGGGGCTCACGCCGAGATTGACCTGGTCGGCCCCATCATCGGCCTTGCGGGCTGCCAGGAAACGAGCGCCCACCACCGAAAGGGCGGCAAAGCCCAGGAAGGCAATCATCTGGCCGTGCCATTCGAGGGGCCAGGCCACCACCAGCAGACCCGTCGCAGTGGCTGCCGCGCCGAACCAGATGAGGTTGATGCCCGGCAAGATCACTTCGGCGATCAGGAAGACGGCACCGACGATGAACCATGCATAGGGTCCAAGACCTTGGAGAGCGGACAGGAACATCACACCCATGGGTCAGCGTCCCTGTTCTTGGCGGTCCAGACGAGCGCTGAGCGCCTCTGCTTCACCGCCCAGTCGGCGCGCGCGCTCGATACGGCTTTCGGAGGTCCCCGCCGCCACGGTCTGCGCCAAGGCTTCTCCTGCGCTCTGCGCTGCGGACGGGGCGCTTGGTGCAGCACCGACGGGCTCTGGCTGGGGCTCAGGCCGGCGCGCCGCTGTGATGGCGCGCTCCACCTCGCCAGCGGACGTGGGCACCCGTGGCGGTGTGCCCGGGGAACCACCGCCTGACCCACCCGAACCGCCCGGTCCGCCGAACGCATCGCGCGCAATTTCGGCGATCCCCGCCAGGGAGCCCAGCGTGGCAACGGCATCCACCGGCAAGATAAGCGTTCGCTGGTTGGGCGCCGCGGCGAGATCGCGCAAGGCGCCCACGTACTTGTCGGCCACAAAATAGTTGATTGCCTGCATTGAGCCGGTCTCGATGGCTTCGGAAACGGCGGTGGTGGCCCTGGCCTCGGCTTCGGCCGTACGCTCCCGGGCTTCCGCATCGCGGAACGCCGCTTCCCGCCGCCCCTCTGCGGCGAGGATGAGCGACTGTTTCTCGCCCTCAGCCCGGGCAATGGCTGCCGCACGCTCGCCTTCAGCTTCCAGCACCACGGCACGCTTTTCGCGCTCGGCCTTCATCTGGCGGGCCATGGCCGACACGAGGTCCGCGGGCGGGTTGATGTCCTTGATCTCGATGCGGGTGATTTTAACCCCCCAGGGATCCACCGCCGCATCCACCACCCGCAGAACCCGCTGGTTGATCTCGTCGCGGTTGGACAACAGCTCATCAAGGTCCATGGAACCCATGACGGAGCGGATGTTGGTCATGGTGAGGTTGAGGATTGCGACCTTGAGATCGTTCACCTCATAGGACGCACGGGCGGCATCGAGGATCTGATAAAAGGTGACGCCGTTGGCGGTGACGGTGGCGTTGTCTCGGGTGATCACCTCCTGGCTCGGCACGTCGAGCACTTGCTCGCGCATGTTCACCTTGTCGCCCACCCGCTCCACGAAGGGAGTCAAAATATTGAGGCCGGGGGTCAATGTCTTCGTATAGCGGCCGAACCGCTCGACCGTGTAATGCATCCCCTGCGGTACAGTGCGCACCGACACCACTATCACGACAAATACGAGAATTGCCGCTGCAACCAGATAGAGATTTATTCCAAGCTCGATATCTAAACCAAACACGGGATAGCCCCTCCTGCCATGTACTTTGTCGGCGCACGGCCAAACCTAATGTGGTGAGGAGAGGAGAACCTTACAATATTGTTGGAAATAGTTCAGCCGTCGCAGCAGGAAGGCGGGAATCTTCTCATCCACCGGTCCGAGCGCAGGATTTTGGCGAATTTTACCGCGCCATGGGCCGAACCCCGGCACTGGGCGCTCCAATGGCTAGACGATCACGGCGGGCCTCGCGTGCTATGCAGCCAGCGAGAAATCCGGATCGACGCGATGATGCGGCGATGAAGTCAAATCGGCATGGCGCCCATCAGATGGGCGCCCGCCGCAGTGGGAGCGAATATCGCCGAAGGCTTATAGCCCGGTCGCTCAGGAGGGGTTCGGTGTCTCCGCCGGCGCATCGCCCACGTCGCCCGATGCGGGCGTCATGAGATCTTCGACGCTCGCGCCCTCCGTGGCAGGTGCGGCATCGGCATCGCTCGCCGCAGCTTCTTCAGCCGGCGCTTCCGTCAGGGCTGGCTCCACCGGCACATCTTCGCTTTCGCCAATGTCGTAGCCCGATTCACCCTGGCTGCGCAGAAGGCCGTCGAGGGCCGCGCGGGAGATGAGGTCGCAGTAGAGCGTGATGGCGCGGGCCGCGTCGTCGTTGCCAGGAATGGGGAAGGTGATGCCTTCCGGATCGCAGTTGGTGTCGAGTACCGCCACCACCGGGATTTTCAGCCGCCGCGCTTCCTGGACCGCGATGGTCTCGCGGTTGGTGTCGATGACGAACACAATGTCCGGCGTGCCGCCCATGGACTTGATTCCACCGAGGTTGCGCTCCAGCTTCTCGCGCTCCCGGTCAAGGTTAAGGCGCTCTTTCTTGGTGAAGCCCTGGGCCTCCCCCGACATTGTCTCTTCCAGCTGGTTGAGCCGCTTGATGGAGTTGGAAATGGTTTTCCAGTTGGTGAGCATGCCGCCGAGCCAGCGGGCGTTCACATAGTACTGGGCGCACTCGGCAGCGGACTTTGCCACCGCCTCCTGGGCCTGGCGCTTGGTGCCCACCATCAAGAGGCGGCCACCGTTGGCGACGGTGTCGGACACCGCCTTAAGGGCCTGATGGAGGAGGGGCACCGTCTGGGCAAGGTCCAGAATGTGGACGTTGTTGCGTGCGCCGAAGATGTAGTTTTGCATCTTCGGGTTCCAGCGGTGGGTTTGGTGGCCGAAGTGGACGCCAGCTTCCAGGAGCTGGCGCATGGTGAAGTCAGGAAGCGCCATTAAAACTCTCTTTTCCGGTTGAGCCGCCGCGAGCGTTGCCCGAAGGCACCGGATTGGATGTGCTCGCGTGAGGAATGCCGGGGAAATAGTCCAACCGTAGGGCTGATGCAAGCGCGTGCCTGATTGCTGCCAATCTCTGAAGTCACCGTCTTCTCCGCCCGATGGGGTGCACTATGTCTCAACCGGCGACAGGGGTGCCCTGCTGGCCCACCCCTTTCTCTTTGTCTGATGGCCTAAGAGGATCTCACCTTTCCCATGCCTGGTATCGAGAGCGTACTCACCCGCAACAAGGATTGGGCCGAACGCATCAAGAGTGGCGATCCCGCCTATTTTGAGCGACTTTGCGGGCAGCAAGCCCCCGAATACCTATGGATCGGCTGCTCCGATAGCCGCGTGCCGGCGAACCAAATCATGGACTTGCCGCCCGGCGAAGTGTTTGTCCATCGCAATATTGCGAACGTTGTGTCCCCTTCGGACCTTAACTTCTTGTCTGTGCTGCAATTCGCAGTGGAGGTCTTAAAGGTGCGAACGATCATCGTGTGCGGCCACTATGGCTGCGGCGGCGTTCACGCCTCCATGTCCGACGAGGATCACGGCCTCATCGACAACTGGCTGAACCACATCCGCCTGGTAAGCCGGCTCAACGATGACAAACTCACCGGCCTGCCGCAGGAAGAGCGCGCCGACCGGTTGTGTGAGCTCAACGTCATCGAGCAGGTGCGCAATGTCGTGCGCACCACCATCGTGCGCAACGCCTGGAAACGGCAAGCACCCCTCACGGTGCACGGCGTGGTCTATAGCCTTAGGGACGGGGTGCTCCACCACCTCGTCGCCCACGACGGCGTTAAGGTGGAGCACTCCAAAGCCGCCTGATCGGCCCGGATAACCGAGGATTTTCCGTTACCGGCCGGGGGTCTGCGTGGCCGCCCGGACCTAGGGGTTGGAATTTCGACATCTTCACCAAATATTAGGCGTCCGACCCGGGGACGACAGAGGGCGGCTGCCGTTTGCCGCGCGCCAATCTTCGTCCCAGGGCTCGACACCGGCCGCTCCATGCACCATGAGGAGGCGGCTTTCGTCCAAGCAATCAGCACAATTGGGAATTCGATAAGATGACGATCACGGCGCAGCAGGTGAAGGCGCTCCGCGAGAAAACCGGCGTCGGCATGATGGACTGCAAGACGGCCCTCAATGAGACCGGCGGCGATATGGAAGCCGCGGTGGACTGGCTCCGCAAAAAGGGCCTTTCCAAAGCCGCGAAAAAGGCCGGCCGGGTGGCCGCCGAAGGTCTCGTGGGCGCCGCGAGCGAGGGAACCAGCGCGGCCCTGGTGGAGGTGAATTCCGAAACCGATTTTGTGGCGCGCAATGACCAGTTCCAGGGTCTTGTGGGGACGATCGCCAAGGAAGCGTTGAAAGCTGGCGGCGACATCGACGCCTTGAAGGGCGCCGCGTTCCCCGGCTCGGGTCGCACCGTCGGCGACGAGGTGACGGAGTCCGTTGCCACCATCGGTGAAAATCTCAACCTGCGCCGCGCTGCCAAACTCAGCGTCGACGACGGTGTGGTATCGGTATACCTCCACAACGCCGTGGCCGACGGGCTCGGCAAGCTCGGCGTCCTGGTGGCGCTCCAGTCGTCTGGCGACAAGGCGAAACTCGACGACTTGGGCCGCAAGATCGCCATGCACGTGGCGGCCACGAACCCCATTGCGCTCGACGTGGGCGCCGTCCCCGCCGATGCGGCTGAGCGTGAGCGGGCGGTCTACACCGATCAGGCCCGCGCGTCCGGCAAGCCGGAAAACATCATCGAGAAGATGGTGGAAGGCCGCATGCGCAAGTTCTACGAGGAGGTGGTCCTCCTCAAGCAGTCGTTCGTGGTCAATCCCGACCACACGGTGGATGCGGCGGTCAAAGAGGCGGAAGCCTCGGTGGGCGCGCCCATCAAGGTGACCGGCTATGTGCGCTTCGCCCTGGGCGAAGGCATAGAGAAGGAAGAAAGCGACTTTGCCGCAGAAGTCGCGGCCGCGGCCGGCGTCTAAGGGGCGTGGTCGACGAAGTAAAGCCGGCGTCTGAGTGGCGCCGGCTCCTCATCAAGGTCTCGGGCGAGGCATTGATGGGCGACGGATCGTTCGGCATTTCTCAGCCCACCCTTCAGCGGGTCTGCGGAGAAATCGTTCAGGTGGTTCGCCAAGGCCGGGAAGTGGGCCTCGTCATCGGCGGGGGCAATTTTCTGCGCGGCGCCAACAATGCGCTGACGGCGGTGGACCGGGTGGCGGGCGACCAGATGGGCATGCTCGCAACGGTCATGAATGCGGTGGCCGTCGCGGCCCAGCTGCGCGCCTTGGGGACGGAGGCGGTGGTCCTTTCCGCCATCGACGTGCCGGTCATTTGCGACCGCTTCACCCACCGCGGCGCTCTAAAGCACCTGGCGGAGGGTCGCGTTCTCCTGTTTGCAGCGGGAACGGGGCATCCGTTCTTTACCACCGACACCGCTGCCGCCCTGCGCGCCGTGGAGATGGGATGCGACGCACTCCTTAAAGGCACCAACGTCGATGGGGTTTATAGTGCCGATCCCCACCGCGATCCCACCGCCGAGCGCTATAAGACGCTGACGCACCAGGACGCCCTTTCCAAGAACCTCGGCGTCATGGATGCTGCGGCCATTGCATTGGCGCGCGACAACCGCCTGCCAATCGTAGTATTTTCCATTGAGGAGCCTGGGGCGCTGCCTCTCGTGGCAGCCGGCTCAGGACGGGCAACCGTCGTTTCGGACTAGAGGCGCGCCGCAGGTCCGGCGGCGCCGCACTGTCTTGTGCAGTGCGTTGCCCTCAGGGCCACTGGCTTGTTACGAAGCCCGTGGGCGCTGCAGTACACGATGGCGCGTGCTCGTGGTTGGGAGACAATGAATGAGCGTCGATCTGGATGACCTCGCGCGGCGCATGGACGGTGCCATCAGCGTACTCAAACAAGAGTTGGCCGGGCTGCGGACCGGCCGCGCGAGTGCCTCGATGCTGGAGCCCATCACCGTGGAAGCCTACGGCTCGGCCATGCCTTTGTCGCAGGTGGCAACCATCTCCGTCCCCGAGCCGCGCCTCATTTCCGTGCAGGTTTGGGACCGGTCCATGGCCCAGTCGGTGGAAAAAGCGATCCGGGAATCGAGCCTGGGACTGAACCCCGTGGTTGAGGGTCAGCTGATGCGCATCCCGATCCCAGAACTCAACGCCGAGCGGCGCCAGGAGCTGGTCAAGGTCGCGCACAAGTATGCCGAACAAGCCCGAGTCTCAGTGCGCCACGTACGTCGCGACGGCATGGAAAGCATCAAGAAATCGGAAAAAGAAGGCATCGGTAAGGACGAAATGCGCGTCCAATCTGATAGTGTACAAAAGCTAACCGACGAAAAGATTTCAGAGATCGACACCGTGCTCACAACAAAAGAGCAAGAAATTTCGCAGATTTGATTTCGTGACCCACGACGCCGCCGCCGGTTCACCACCTTCTCCTGCGCCGCCGCAAGCCGTGCGGCGGGCTGGGACACCGCGGCATGTCGCGATCATCATGGACGGTAACGGGCGCTGGGCGACCCAGCGAGGCCTGCCGCGCACCCTGGGCCATCGCAAGGGTGTGGAGACGGTCCGGCGCGTTGTGCGCCACGCGGGCGAGCGTGGTATCGAGGTGCTGACGCTTTTTGCCTTTTCCAAGGAGAACTGGAAACGGCCGCAAAGCGAAGTGACCGAGTTGATGAGCCTTTTGCAACGCTACGTGCACAGCGACCTCGACGATCTTGTCGGAAATGGCGTCTGCATTCGCGTGATCGGCGGTCGCAACGAGCTCGACCACAAGGTCCTGTCGCTCATCAACACTGCGGAAGGGCGCACCCGCGACAATGACCGCATGCTTCTCCAGTTGGCCTTCAACTACAGCGGCCGCGACGAGATCGTCCGCGCCGCGCGCCGCGCCGCCCAGGCCGTCGCGCGGGGAGAGCTGTCGCCCGACGAGCTCGACGAAACCGTCTTTTCGCGCTTCCTCGACACCGCCCGCATCCCCGATCCCGATCTTGTGATCCGCACCAGCGGCGAGCGACGCATTTCCAATTTCCTGCTGTGGCAGTCAGCCTACGCGGAATACGCCTTCCCCGGCTCCCTCTGGCCCGATTTCAGCGAAGCCGATTTCAACGCCGCTCTCGACGACTACGCCTCGCGCCAACGCCGGTTCGGCGAAGTGCCGCTGGCCGCCGTTTCCCCATGAGCCTTTCGCGCAAGGAAGCGGCCGAGGCGGCACCGAGTCCGCCAGCCCCCGCCAAACCGAGCGAACGGGTTCGGGCAAAGGTGCGGCAGCTGCGCAAGCGCTTCGTTTTCAACCGCGAGCTGCGGCTTCGTCTGCTTTCGGCGGCAGTGCTCATCCCGCTGGTGTTGCTGTCCACCTGGCACGGCGAAACCACCTTCCTGCTGGTGGTGCTCATCACCGGCGCGGTGGTCCTTCACGAATGGTTTCGCATGATCGGCGCCGGACACCTGATGGGCCTAAAATTTCTTGGCTGGGGCGGCCTCGCGCTGGTGGCCTACGTGGCGCAGACCGAGCCGGTTTTTGTGGCGACCGTCGCCGCCGTTGCCGTGACCGTGGCGTGCACCGTCGCCGCCTGGAAGGACCGCACCGACATCGCCGCACGGTGGGTCGCCATGGGGACGCTTTATGCGGGGCTTGCCATCGTCGCGCTCATTGCCCTTCGCAAAGGAAGCGATGGTTTTGGCGCGGTGGTCTTTGTGTTCCTGATCGCCTGGGCGAGCGACACCATGGCGTTCTTCGTGGGCCGCAAGCTCGGCGGGCCGAAATTGTGGCCCAAAGTGTCGCCAAGCAAGACCTGGTCCGGCGCCATTGGTGGCTTTCTGGCCGGGGTTCTGTTGGGTGCGGCTGTGGCCAACGCCCTTGATGTGCCGCTCACCGGCGGGACCCTGGCCGTTGCCGGCTTCGTGGCCATTGCCGCCCAGCTCGGCGACCTTGCTGAATCCGCCGCCAAGCGCCGCTTCATGATCAAGGATGCGGGCAGCATCATTCCAGGCCACGGGGGCGTGATGGACCGGGTGGACGGGGTGATTGCCGCAAGCTTCGTCACCGCTGGGCTCGGCACGGTCATGGCGACCGAAACGCCCGCTGCGGGCCTTCTTCTCATCATGGCCCTCGGTTGAGCCGGGTCGTACTCCTGGGCGCCACCGGCTCGGTGGGCACGTCTGCCATGGCGGCTATCGAGGCGGGGGGATATGACCTCGTCGGCGTTGCGGCCCATGCCAGCGTGGAAAAGCTTTGCGCCATTGCCGAGCGTCACCGGCCGCAATTGACCGTGGTGGCCGACCCCACCCAGGGCAAGGAATTGGCGGAGCGGCTAGGCCCCCTCGGGCTACGCGCCGATGCCGGAGCCGATGCCCTTTGCGCTGTCGCCGCTCTTGAGGCCGATAAGGTGATCGTGGCGGTTCCGGGTTTTGCGGCGCTCCGGCCTGCCCTTGCGGCCATCGATGCGGGCCGGGTCATTTGTCTTGCCAACAAGGAATGCCTGGTGGCGGCCGGGCCGTTGGTGATGGCCCGGGCACGGGCGGCGGGCGCGACGATCCTGCCCGTCGATTCAGAGCACAACGCCATCTTTCAGGTTTTTGAGCCCGACGCTTTGCCGGCCATAGAGCAGATCGTGCTGACAGCGTCAGGCGGGCCGTTTCGCACCGCCTCCCTGGAGGTGATGGAGCGGGCCCGACCCCGCGACGCGCTGAAACACCCCAACTGGTCCATGGGCGCAAAAATCACCATCGATTCAGCAACGATGATGAACAAGGGCCTTGAAGTCATTGAGGCTCATCATCTTTTCCCCGTGGGCGCCGATCGCATCGGGGTGGTGGTTCATCCTCAGTCTATCGTTCACGGCATGGTGAGCTACGCCGACGGCTCGTGCCTTGCCCATCTGTCGAACCCGTCCATGGTCACGCCCATTGCCCACTGCCTCAACTATCCGCAGCGGGGCGGCGCGCCGGTGTCGGCCCTCGACCTGGTGGCCCGGGGCACTCTGACTTTCGAGGCCCCCGACGAAGTCCGCTTCCCCGCCCTCAGGCTCGCCCGCGAGGCGCTGGCGGCTGGCAGCGTCGCCGCCAATGGGCTAAACGCGGCCAACGAAGTGGCCGTCGCGGCATTTCTGCGCGAAGAGATCGGTTTCCTCGACATTGCCGCCGTGACGGAGCATACGATCGACCGGCTGCTGGGCGAAAACCACCCGGTAGAAACGCTGGATGACGTGGAAACAGTCGACCGAGAAGCCCGCCGCATCGCGCAAGCACGACTACGTGCGCCGGCAGGGGCGGTTTAAGCCGAGCCTTGGGACAGGTATTCGTGGAACCATGGGGTTTGGTTGCGCCAGCCAGGAGCCAAACCGACGTCGCCCTGGTAGTGTAACGAGTCATTTAGAAAAGGCGATCTGATGGAATTCATTCAGTCCTTGGGCACAGGCGTGGCGGGCTATATTCTGCCGTTTCTGTTCGTCCTCGGCCTCATCATCTTCGTCCATGAGATGGGCCACTTTCTGGTGGCGCGCTGGTGCCACGTCGCCGTTGACGCCTTCTCCATCGGGTTCGGCCCAGAGGTGTTCGGCTGGAACGACCGGCACGGCACCCGCTGGAAGCTCTCGGCCGTGCCCCTGGGCGGCTACGTAAAATTCTCCGGCGACGAAAATGCCGCGAGCGTTCCTGATCGCGACGCCATCGAACGCATGAGCGAGGAGGAGCGCAGCACCAGCTTCTTCCTAAAACCCCTGTGGCAACGGGCGGCCATCGTGGCGGCGGGTCCCTTCGCCAACTTCATCCTCGCTGTTGCGATTTTCGCGGTGTTTTTCGTGGTGGCGGGCCGGCCCATGGCCGATGCGGTCATCTCGTCGGTAGAGCCGGAGAGCCCGGCCGCTGTCGCCGGTTTTGAAAGCGGCGACATCATCACCGCCATAGACGGGCGCAACGTGCGCAGCTTTTCCGACGTCCAGCGCGTGGTGGCGAGCGCTGCGGGCGACGAGCTTTCCTTCACCGTGGATCGCGGCGGTGTCCCCGTAACCCTTCTCGCGACGCCTGAGCGGCGGGAACTGACCGATCCCTTCGGCAATCCCTATACCCAAGGCGTCTTGGGAGTGAAGCGGGAGGCAGGCTCCGGAGAAATCCCGCGCGAAACCCTTGGTCCCATCGCGGCGGTGGGCGCGGGCATCGGCGAAACCTGGTACGTGACGAAGCGCACCGTGGAAGTGGTGGGCGGCATCATCATCGGAACCCAGTCGGCAAGCCAGCTGGGCGGACCGATCCGGGTGGCCCAGGTCTCCGGCGAGGTGGCAGCCATAAGCCTTGCCGCCCTTTTCAGCCTCGCCGCGATGCTGTCGGTCTCCATCGGGCTCATTAACCTCTTACCCATTCCCATGCTCGATGGCGGTCACCTTATGTTCTACGCCATTGAGGGATTGCGCGGTCGGCCCTTGTCGGAACGGGCGCAGGACGTGGGCTTTCGGATCGGGCTCGGTCTGGTGCTTTTGTTAATGGGCTTCGCGACCTTCAACGACATCGTTCACCTTACGTCGTAGCAAGCGTGTCTTTGGCGCAACGGTCCCCCGCCAAAGCACTGTCGGAAAGCGCGGATTGCCTTGTTCTTAAAGGCCTGCGCGAGCATAGCTGAAGCTGGTTCGCATAGTTCGCGGCCGGAAAGTTCAGCGAGGCAACGTCCCGATCATGTCAGTCCGTCCGGGCCCCTTGGTGAAAATTGTATCGCGCGCGTTTGTGCTGACCCTGCTCTTGGCAGGGCTTGGGGTGGCCGCGGCGTCTTCCGCGCTCGCCGCCATCGTCAACACGATCGTGGTGGAGGGCAATCAGCGCGTCGACGACGAGACCGTCCGCGCCTACGTCACCATCACGCCCGGCGTCTCCTACGGTCCCGCCCAGGTGGACGAGAGCATTGATGCCCTGTTCGCCACGGGCCTCTTTGAGGATGTCACCATCAACCAGCGCGGCAGCAGCCTCGTTGTGGTGGTTGTGGAGAACCCCATCATCAGCCGCGTCAGCTTCGAGGGTAACCGTCGCGTCTCTGACGAGATCCTTTCAGGCGCCGTCCAAAGCCGCGAGCGGGTGATTTTCAGCCGGGCGAGGGTCCAGGCGGACGTTCAGCGCGTCCTCGAGATTTATCGCCGTCGCGGCAGCTTCGTGGCGCAGGTGGAGCCCCAGACCATCGATCGGGGCCAGAACCGGGTCGACCTCATCTTCAACATCACCGAGGGCAGCACCAGCCGGGTGGGGCGCATCGCCTTCATCGGCAACCGCTCATTTTCCGACTCGCGGCTGCGCGATCAGATCAAGACCAAGGAAAGCGGCCTCCTCGCCTTCATCCGCACCTCCGACACCTATGATCCGGACCGCTTGATCGCGGACCAGGAGATCCTGCGCCGGTTCTACTTCAACCGCGGTTTTGCAGATTTTCGGATCATTTCCGCGGTCGCTGACTATGACCGCGAGCGCAACGAGTTCTTCATCACCTTCACTCTGGACGAAGGGCAAAAGTATGAGTTCGGCGAAGTGCGGGTGGACACCACCCTTGCCGACCTCGACCCCGATCAGCTGCGCCGGCGCGTGAAGAGCCGCCCGGGACGGCGCTACTCGGCCGAACGGATCGAGCAGTCCTTGGAAGACCTGACGTTGGCCGCCAACCGCCAGGGCTACCCCTTCGCGGATGTGGTGCCCACCGGCGAGCGCAACTTTGAAAACAACACCATCGATGTGGTCTACCGCATCGACCAGGGAACCCGGGCCTTCATCGAGCGCATCGACATCGTCGGCAACACGACGACGCGGGATTACGTGATCCGGCGGGAGTTCGACATCTCCGAAGGCGATGCCTTCAACCGCATCTTGATCGACCGGGCGGAACGGCGGCTGCGCAATCTCGGTTTCTTCGAAACGGTGCGCATCACCACCACCCGCGGCTCGAGCCCTGACCGGGTTATCGTCACCGTCTTCGTTGAGGAAAAAGCCACCGGTAAAGTGTCATTCGGTATCGGCTACTCCACGTCTGAAGGCGTCGTCGGCGACATTGTGGTGGAAGAGCGCAACTTCCTGGGTCGTGGGCAAACGGTACGGGCATCCGTGGGCGGTGGCGCAGACACCCGCAACGTGGAGTTCTCGTTCACCGAGCCTTACCTCTTCGGTCGGCGCCTGGCGGGGGGCTTTGACGTCTACCACCGCGCGGCGGACCGCAACGACACCCAGTCCTACGACACCAGGGAAACGGGTGGCGGACTTCGGCTGGGCGTGCCCATCACCGAGAATTTTACCGTTCAGGGCTTCTACAACATCTTCCAGCGGGACGTGGACGTTCCCAACTTCGAATGCCGTCGCGGTCGGCGGGGCTTCTCGACATCTGCCGCGGTCTGCGACAGCGCCGGGACCCGGCTGACCTCGCTGATCGGCAGCTCGCTGATCTACAACTCCCTCGACAACCAGCTGAACCCGCGCGAAGGCATTTACGCCAACCTCACCAACGAAATCGCGGGCCTCGGCGGTGACGCCTACTTCTGGCGCGGCACCGTCAAGGGCCGGTACTACCAGGAAGTTGTCCCGGCGATCGGTCTGGTGGGCCTCCTGAGCTTTGAGGGCGGCGCCATGCAGTCCTTCAACGACGACCTGCAGATCCAGGATCAGTTCTTCCTGGGCGGATCGAAAATTCGCGGCTTTGAATCCGCCGGCGTCGGCCCCCGCGACAGGTTCACTGGCGAAGCGCTGGGTGGCCGCTACTTCGTGGTCGGAACGGCAGAAGCGACCTTCCCCGTGCCGTTCTTGCCGCCTGAAGTGGGTCTTTCTGGCGCCGTCTTCGCCGATGCGGGCTCCCTGTGGGGCGTCGACCCGGATATTGCCGCTCGCAACAATGTGGGAGGGATAAACACCATCGCCTCGGACGACTTTAACCTCCGGGCGAGTGGTGGCGTCGGCATCCTGTGGAAATCGCCGTTCGGCCCGATCCGCGCTGACTTTGCGGTGCCGTTCATTGAGAACGACGTGGACAAAACCCAGGTCTTCCGCCTCTCTGGTGGCACGCAGTTCTAAATCGCGTTCCCGCGGGTTCGAGCCTCTTACCGTCTCCCCTTGCCGGTTGAGGCTCGACCATCCGCAACCCGGGCCGCAGGGCGCAAATTGCCAAAAACCCCTGCCGCGCACGTGTTCCGTCTCGTCACCATGATCCAATGGGCTAAAGTTCATCGGCTGCTCGGCGGCAGAGCCGCTGCATGTCTCACCCAAACTCCTTTGCCCGGACGATGACCGGAGAATGTCCATGACGAGCCACCGCTTTTTCCCACCGGCGGAGCCTCAAACCCTCGGCACCCTCGCCGATGCGGTGGGCGCTCACGTGGACGAGTCGACCCGCCAGCGGATCATGTCGGATGCGCTACCGCTCCATGCGGCTGGCCCCGACCACGTGTCATTCCTGCGCGACGGCAAGAGTCTCAAGGCAGCCCGTGAAAGCGCCGCCGGCGCAATTTTCTGCGCAGAACGGTTTGCCGGTGAGTTGGCAGCGGACGCCGTGCCCCTCATCACTCCCCACCCGGACAACGCCTTTGGCCTGGTGGCGGCGCTATTCCACCCTACGGCGATGCGTCCCCGCCCCCTCACCGCGCGTTCCGCCGGAGAGATTGCGGCTAGCGCGGTGGTGGAGAATCCGGACGGGCTGGAAGCCAACGTCATCGTTGAAGCGTTTGCGGTGATTGCGCGCGATGTGGAAATCGGCCGCGGCAGTGTCATCGGGCCGAACGTCGTGATCGGCCCGGGCTGCACCATCGGCCGAAACACGGTCATCGGCGCCAGTTCCACCATTCAATGCGCCCAGATCGGCGACAACGTGATCATCCATCCCGGCTGCCGCATCGGTCAGGACGGATTTGGCCTGGCGCGAACCCTGCACGGCTTCGTCAAGGTGCCTCAAACGCGCTCTGTGATCATTCAGGACGATGTGGAGCTGGGCGCCAACTGCACCATCGACCGCGGATCGAGCCGCGACACAGTGGTGGGCAAGGGCTGCAAAATCGATAATCAGGTCCAGATCGGCCACAATTCTGTCTTGGGGTGCCATTGTGTGGTCGCCGGCTGCACCGGGATTTCCGGCTCTGTGACCATGGGCGATTACGTGACGCTGGGCGGGCACGTGGGCATCCGCGATGGGCTGAACCTTGGTGATGGGTGCTCCATTGCCGGTAAATCCGGGCTGGGCGAAGATGTACCGGCGGGAGCGCAGTACGCCGGGCTCCCCGCGATGGATGCGCGCAAATACGTCGTCGAACGCATGGCAATCATGCGGTTGGCCCGCGGCTCCGGCAAGTCAAAGAAGTAAATTCTCTTTATATTTCAATTATTTATTTAGCTTCATGCAGTCGGATCTACGACCACCGAACGCTCATAGGTAATCGTCTCGAAGTGAGCATCGCGGGCATCAAAGAGCAGCAGGCGCCCAATGAGGGGCTCGCCCACGCTAAGGACCAGCTTGAGGATCTCGTTGGCCTGGAGCGTGCCGATAACGCCGGTCACCGCCCCCAAAATTCCTTCGCGGGCGCACTGATCCACCATCGCGTCCGGCGGCGGATCGGGAAACAGACACCGATAGGTGGGGTTCCGCGCACCATCCGGACGCATCCCGTGGGGCAGAAGTGTCGTGACGTGGCCGGAAAACCCCTGCACGGCCGCGCTCACCAGGGGAAGACAAGCAACCTCGCAAGCGTCGGCCACGACGTAGCGAGTGGCGGCGTTGTCGGAACCGTCCGCCACCACCGTGGTGCCCCCGATAAGGGCGGCGGCGTTCTCGGCGGTGATCCGCTCAGAACACTTTTCTACGGCAACGTGAGGGTTCAAGCGGGCCACGGCATCTGCGGCGCTTTCCGTCTTGGCCCGGCCCACATCGGGCGTCCCATGGGCGATCTGACGCTGAAGGTTGGAAACGGCCACCTCATCGTCGTCGACGATGCGGATCGTGCCCACCCCGGCCGCCGCAAGGTAGACGATGAGGGGCGAGCCGAGTCCCCCCGCACCGATGACACACACCGTTGCACCGCGCAGCTTCTGCTGGCCTGCGCCACCCACCTCCGGCAGCACCAAGTGCCGGGCATAACGCTCGATCTCAGCTTTCGAAAAGCTCATCGACCGGTGGAGCCGAAGCCACCTGCCCCGCGCTCGGTCTCGTCCAGACTTTCCGTTTCCAAGAGCCGTGCCTGGGTGACGGGCGCAAAGACGAGCTGAGCCACCCGCTCCCCCCGGGCGATGGTCACCGGCGCGTCGGACAGATTCACCAAAAGCACCTTAACTTCACCGCGATAATCCGCGTCGATGGTGCCCGGCGCGTTGAGCACCGTGACGCCGTGGCGCGCCGCAAGACCTGAGCGTGGCCGCACCTGCGCCTCAAAACCCTGCGGGATGGCAAACGCGATCCCAGTGGGGACGGTCGCCCGGGAAAACGGCGCGATGGTAAGGGGCTCGCCAATGGGCAAGGCCGCGGGGATGTCCAGTCCTGCTGCGCCTTTGGTGGCATAGGCCGCTTCAAGGCCCTTTCCGTGGGGAAGTCGTACGATTTTTACATCGATCATCCGTCGCCCTTACACCTGATCGCCAGCGCACACCATGCCCCGCCCACCGGCAATTGCGTCAACGATCGCAACGGCGCAGGCTGGCGTATTCGCGCCAAGGAGCTGACAAAAGATGATCGAAGAACCGCCCCTTCTGACCGTGGCCAAGCACCTCCGCCGCCCCACCGACGAGCAGATCGCGGCCTTCCAAGGCGTTCCCACCGGTTTCGTGGCCGATGCCATGGACGGAACGGGTGCCCTTGCGCCCCAAATCGCGCCGCTTGGCGAGGGGCGAGATCTCCCGCGAATGGCCGCCGGGCCCGCCCTTACGGCGGATTGCGGACCGGCCGACGTCCTTGCCATGTTTGCCGCGCTCCAGCTCCTTCGCCCTGGTGACATTCTTGTTTCCACGGTCCACGGCCACCAGGGCTGCGCGGCCGGTGGCGACCGCACCATGGGCATGGTGAAGAACAACGGCGGGGCGGCATTCGTCACCGACGGCCCGATGCGGGACTATGACGGCATCGTCACCGTGGGCGTTCCGGTTTGGTGCACGGGCTTGTCACCGGCCTCCCCATCCACGACGGGCCCCGGTGTGGTGGGGCTACCCATCGTCATTGGCGGCCGAAGGGTTGCCACCGGCGACATGGTGGTGGCCGACCGCGATGGTGTGGTCATCGTCCCGTTTGAGGATGTCGCGGCGGTGATTACCCGCCTTGCTGAGATCAAGGTGCTGGAAGCCAACCTAGACGCGGAAGTCGCCGCAGGGCGCAAACACTTTGACCATGTGGACAAACTCATGCGCTCCGATGCCGTGCGCTACACCGAATAGGAGAGGTTCGGCCCGGACGCACCGTTCGGGCTCCTCCGGCTTCTTCTGCGCACCGCTCGCGGCGAAGCAAGGATCCCTGTTGATGAATTTCGCCTTGGACGCATCACCAAAAGGGGCGATCCCGCTATACTTCAACTTTTAGTATTTTCTAATATTTTCCTTAAACAATAGTCGCCTTCGCTAATATTTCCAGCGATATCGTAGTACATCGAGCACCTCACGAACCCGTGATCTGCCAATAAAAGTCCGTCTCCGTTTACCGGCCGTACCGCTGGTGTCGCGCTTGGTCCCCTGTCGAGGAGGCTAAACCGCGGCGGTCACTTCAGTGCCGCCGGGACGATCCCGCGCGGCCTTAAAAATCCCCAAAAACGGGCGAGAAACAGACCCAGGAGCGGAGATCCCTAGATGCAGCTCACCCCCAAACTCATCCTCGGTACGTTCGGAGACGACGTGCTCGACGGCACCAAGAACCGCGATCTGATCGTGGGCCTCACCGGCGATGACACGGCCTTTGGCTTCAACGGCGACGACATCTTGATTGGCGGCGAAGGAAACGACCACCTCCTTGCGGGCAACGGCAACGATTTCCTGACCGGAGGATCGGGTAGAGACCGCCTCAACGGTGGCCAGGGCCACGACACCCTAAGCGGCGATGACGGGGACGACGGCATCGTGGGCGGCCGTGGCAATGACCTGCTGATCGGCGGCGGCGGCGACGACAAGTTCCGCTTCAATCCCCACCGCAGCGACGAGGGCCATGACACTATCAAAGACTTCACCCTCGGAGAGGACAAGATCTTCCTGAAGGTTGGCGATGTCATCGCGTCAACTCCGGGTCTTGTGGATGCGATCATTGCCAATGGCGGCGACGCTGCCGGTACCTTCAAGGCGCTGCTGGGCGATCGGGTGAGCGTGGACGGCAACACTATCGTCGACGGTGAGCCTGACCTCAGCGATGCGCAGATCATCGCAGCGGACATTCAGACCGGCAACGGCGTCGTGCAGGTCATCGACGAAGTTCTGCTGTTCGACATTTAGACCCGTTCTTGACGTCTCGGGGCCGGATTCCCATCCGGTCCCGCCGTCCTTGCCCGCCGACGAAACAGGCGAAGAAGCCTCTCCAGCCGGTCCGTTTGACGCGTCAAGATGAGGCTATGGCACAAGCTTGCGTCCGACGTCGCTTTTACCGAAAAACGACTCACGACAAGGATCGCTTTATGGTGTAGGCGCACCCATTGGCGCCAAATAATGTCCCACTGGTCGGCTGCCTTGGAACCACCGCGATGACTTACTTTTCCGGCTTTCAACTCCTGAAACGTGCCATTGCTGGCAATGACAATTGGGACGCTCAGTGGCCCTCCCCTGAGCCGAAATCGTCCTACGACGTCATTATTGTTGGCGCCGGCGGCCACGGCCTCGGCGCGGCCTACTATTTGGCGAAGGAGCACGGGATCACCAACGTGGCGGTGATCGACAAAGGCTGGCTGGGCGGCGGCAACACCGGGCGCAACACCACCATCATCCGCTCCAACTATCTCTACGACGAGAGCGCGCGGCTCTACGATCACGCCGTGGATCTTTGGGAAGGGCTTTCCCAGGAACTGAACTACAACGTGATGTTTTCCCGGCGCGGTGTGCTGATGCTCGCCCACTCGGTGCATGACGTGCAGAGCGCCCAACGCCACATCAACGCCAATCGCCTCAACGGTGTCGACAACCGTTGGCTCACGCCCGAGGAAGCCAAAGCCTACTGTCCGCCCCTCAACATCTCGTCCAGCGCCCGCTACCCGGTACTGGGTGCGGCCTTACAGGAGCGCGCTGGTACCGCCCGCCACGACGCCGTTGCCTGGGGCTATGCCCGCGCGGCTACGAAGCGAGGTGTCGACATCATTCAAAATTGCCCCGTGAAAGCGATCCGTCGCGGCCCCGACGGCCGCGTGACCGGCGTCGAGACAGAAAAAGGCTTCATCGGGGCCAATCGGGTGGCCGTGTCGGCGGCGGGGCACACCTCGGTGCTGATGGAGACGGCAGATGTGCGCATGCCGTTGGAAAGCTATCCGCTCCAAGCTTTGGTATCGGAGCCCGTGAAGCCGTGCTTCCCATGCGTGGTCATGTCGAACTCGGTACACGCCTATATCAGCCAATCCGACAAGGGCGAGCTGGTGATCGGCTCGGGCACAGATCAGTACACGAGCTATTCCCAGCGCGGTGGATTTGCCCTTATCGAGCACACGCTGGCGGCTATCGTGGAAATGTTCCCCATCTTCTCACGCATGCGGATGCTGCGCACCTGGGGCGGCGTCGTCGATGTGACCCCGGACCGCTCGGCCATTTTGGGAAAAACACCGGTGCCTGGACTTTATGTGAACTGCGGTTGGGGGACCGGCGGATTTAAGGCGACACCTGGGTCAGCGCACGTCTTCGCCCACACCATCGCCCGCGACGAGCCGCACGAGATCAACGCGCCGTTCACTCTGGAGCGTTTTGCCACCGGGAGACTCATCGACGAAGCGGCAGCCGCCGCTGTCGCGCACTAGTCGGCGAAGGAGACGACGATGCTCCTCATTCGCTGCCCCTACTGCGAGGAAACGCTCCCCGAAGCGGAGTTCACCTACGCTGGCGAAGCCCACATTGCTCGGCCTGCCGACCCGTCCTCGTTGTCGGACGAAGACTGGCGGGACTTTCTTTATATCCGCACCAACACGAAGGGGCCCCACTTCGAGCGCTGGCGCCACACCCACGGTTGCGGTCGCTTTTTCAATGCGGTGCGGGACACGGTGACGGACCGGGTGCTCGCCACCTATCCGGCCGGCGCGCCCAAGCCTGATCTTGCCGAAGTCGTCGACCCGAGCCAGGGGGGTCGGTGAAGACGATGGATGCCCAAGTAGCCAAAGTGGACGGCTCCCAAGAGGATCAACACGCCTCAGAAGCCCACGGGGCACAACCGCGGCCCCAAGGCGGCGTGATGAGGGTCCCAGGTCGCGGTCGCGTGGACCCGGAACAACCCGTCCGCTTCATGTTCGACGGGCGCAGCGTCACCGGCCTAGCCGGCGATACGGTAGCCTCCGCGCTCCTTGCCAACCGCATCCATCTGGTGGGCCGGTCGTTCAAGTATCACCGCCCACGTGGCATCCTGACCGCGGGCTCAGAGGAGCCCAACGCCCTCGTCCAGACGAGCCGGGGCCCAGGGCGCACCGAGCCCAACACTCGCGCCACCATGCAGGAAATCTTCGATGGCCTCGTGGTGGAAAGCCAAAACCGCTGGCCATCCCTCAATTTCGACGTGGGCGCCATCAACGACCGGCTGTCGCTGCTCTTTTCGGCTGGCTTCTACTACAAGACCTTCATGTGGCCGCGCGGCTTTTGGAACATCGTCTACGAGCCCATCATTCGCCGCGCCGCCGGCCTTGGACATGCGCCGAACCGGATCGACCCGGACATCTACGCTTCGCGCTACGTTCACTGCGATGTGTTGGTCGTCGGCGGCGGCCCCGCAGGCATCGCCGCTGCCACTGCGGCCGGAGAAGCCGGAGCCGAGGTCATCTTGGTGGACGAGCACGCGGAGTTGGGCGGCGCGCTGTTGTCGTCTCCCGACGCCACCATCGACGGTGAACCGGTTTCGGAAAATCTCGCTGGCGCATTGGCGGCCCTTGGCGCCATGGAGAACGTGCGCGTCCTTGGCCGCACCACTGCGATTGGCTACGACCATGAAAATATGGTGGGCCTCGCGCAGCGGATCACGGTCCACCTGGCAGCCCCCCCTGAAGGGGCGCCCCGGGAACGGCTTTGGCGCGTGCGTGCCAGAGAAGTTGTCCTTGCCCAGGGGGCCATCGAACGGCCGTTGGTGTTTGACGGGAACGACCGGCCCGGCGTTATGGGGACCGGTGCGGCCGCCACGTACCTGCACCGTTTCGGGGTTGCCGTGGGTCGCCGCATTGCGGTCGCCACCTGCCACGACAGCGCCTACCGGACCGCCTTCGATCTCGCCGACGCAGGGGCCAAAGTCGAAGCCATCGCCGATGCGCGCGACACTGTCGACCCGGCCTTGGAAGAGGCGGCCGCCAGCCGAGACATCCGCATTCTGAAGAGTGCAAACCCGGTGACCACCGCAGGGAAGCTGCGCGTCCAATCCGTGCGGGTTACCGGTGGCGATGCGGGTTCCCGCACAGATATTTCCTGCGACTGCCTGCTGATGAGCGGTGGCTGGACGCCGTCGGTGCACCTTTATTCCCACACCAAAGGCAGCCTCGAATTCAACGGCTCGGCCTTTGTGCCGGGACAAACCGGTGAAGCGTGCCGGGTGGTCGGGGGAGGACGTGGGCTCTGGGGCTTGTCGAATGTCATGGCAGACGGCGCGAAGGCCGGCGCGGACGCCGCAGATGCGCTGGGCTTTTCAGGCAAAGCGCGTACCTATGACGTGGCCGAAGAGTTTGGCGGCGGTGGCGGGCTCGACCGACCGCCGGTGGGGTCCGGCCGCAAAGCGTTCACCGACTTTCAGAACGACGTCACGGCGAAGGATATTCGCCTTGCGGTCAAAGAAGGCATGCGCTCCATCGAGCATGTAAAGCGCTACACCACCAACGGCATGGCGACCGATCAGGGCAAGACTAGCAACATGAGCGCCCTTTTCATTGCCGCGGACGCGCTGGAAAAAACCCCGCCGGAAGTGGGCCTCACCACATTCCGCCCCCCGTTCACGCCGGTCACCTTCGGCACCGTCGCCGGTTATCGCCGCGGTGCGGGATTTGAGGTTACGCGAAAGACGCCCATCGATCCTTGGGCCGAGGAGCACGGGGCCGTGTTCGAGCCGGTCTCCCTCTGGCGGCGCGCCCGCTACTTCCCAAAGGACGGCGAAGACATGAACGCCGCAGTGCGGCGGGACTGTAAAGCAACGCGCTTCTCGCTGGGAATTTTCGACGCCTCCACCCTTGGCAAGATCGAAGTGGTGGGGCGCGATGCGGCAGAGTTCTTGAACCGGCTCTACACCAACCCGCTGCTAAAACTCGCCCCCGGGCGCTGCCGTTATTGCGTCCTCCTCGGCGAAGACGGCTTTATCCGCGACGACGGCGTTCTCGCCCGCGTTGCTGAAGATCGCTTCCACGTCACCACCACTACCGGCGGCGCGCCGCGCGTGCTTCAGATGATGGAAGACTACCTGCAAACCGAGTGGCCGGATCTGGAAGTCTGGCTCACCTCCACCACCGAGCAGTATGCCACCGTTGCCCTCAATGGCCCTGACGCCAGGCGGGTGCTCCAGCCGCTGGTGACGGGGCTCGACATATCGCCTGGCGGCTTTCCGCACATGTCGTTTGCCCAGTGCCGGGTCGCCGACCTGCCGGCACGGCTCTTCCGCATCAGCTTCACCGGGGAGCTGGGCTTTGAGATCAATGTTCCGGCACGCCATGGCCTCACGCTCTGGAAAGCGCTGATGGACGCCGGCGCGCGCTATGACATCACCCCCTATGGCACTGAAACATTGCACGTTTTACGCGCCGAGAAGGGGTACATCATCGTTGGCCAGGATACTGACGGAACGCTCACGCCGGACGATGCCGGCCTTAGCTGGGCCATCGGTAAGAAGAAGCCGGATTTCGTGGGAAAACGCTCCCTCAGCAGGCCCGACATGGTGGCGCCAGGCCGCAAGCAACTGGTCGGGTTGCTTACCGAAAATCCCAACGTAGTCCTGGAGGAAGGGGCGCAGATCGTGGAGGACTACGGCCAACCCCTGCCGCTCTCCATGCTCGGGCACGTGACATCGTCCTACTTCAGCGCCGCACTTGGCCGCTCCATTGCCCTCGCCGTCCTCAAAGACGGGCGGGAACGCATGGGCGAGACCCTGGAAGTCCCCACGGAGGATGTTGTGCACGAGGTGAAAGTGGTGCCGCCTGTTTACTACGATCCGGAAGGAACGCGGCTCAATGGCTGAGACGATGACTGCACCCGTCGAGATTAACGTGCGTGACGCGGGGAGCCGCCTCAACCTTCGCACAGCGGTGCCCGAGATTGTGGGCGCAGCCATCGCGGTGACGCTGCCGACGAAGGTGGGCGAAGCGGCCGAGAGCCGCGGCTGGACGAGCGTTTGCCTGGGTCCGGACGAGTGGATGCTCACGTCCTTGGAGAGCGAGCCGGACTTTGGCGAGATCCCCGCTGGCTTCAGCCTGGTCGACGTGTCTCACCGGGAGGTGGCGATAACCGTGGCCGGCCCGGGTGCGCTCGATGCCCTTGCGGCGGGCTGCCCCCGCGACCTTTCCAAGTTTTCGGTGGGCGCGGGTGTCAGGACCGTGTTCGATGGAGTGTCAGTGGTGGTTCTGCAGCGCGCCGAAGATGCGTTCGAGCTGCACGTATGGCGTTCCTACGCACCGCATGTGGTGCACCTTTTGGAGACCGTGCGGGCAGAGCTTGCAATCGGTCTATAGGATCCGGCCCGCCCATGGTGCGGGCCGCCATATGATTCCATGTTGCTGAAACGCGCTCCAGCTGCGCAGGCCTTACGGGTTACGGAGCTTGTTTTCCTCCTCAAGCCGTTCGCGGCGGAGGTCCCGCAGTAGATTTAGGCCGGTGTCGATCTCATCCGTGCGCGCGATAAGACGCTCGCGCATCCGAGCACCTTCCGGAGTGTTCACGTCCACCGCCGCGATGTTTTCGCGGTCAGCGGCCACGGCTTCGCGCAAATCCGCCACATCTGCTTCGACGGTGCCGATGCGCCGGTCGATCTCCGCAATGCGCGCCGCTGCAGCCGCTAGGGCGTTGAGCCGCTCAGCGGTCTGCGCGTCCACCACGCCGTTCGTGGCAAGCACCTCTTCGATGACTGCGGTGGGAATGTTGCTCGCGACATACTGCTCAAAATAGGGCCGCGTACCCGTAAGGTTGAGCCGTGCCGTTCCGCCCGGAAGCTCGAGCCGCACGCGGGTCAGCTCGGCGCTGACCTTGGAGACTTCAGCGGGGACCGAGGCGGCAGCCGAAACATCTTCTCCCCGAGTTGTGGGCACATCGACAACCATCGAGACCGGCTCGCTGGCGTCCAGCGCCAGGACGATCTGTCGACGCGCCTGACGTTGGATGCGGAGCGACCCATCCACAAGCCTTGCGCTGGTCAGACGAAAGCGCTCGTTTTCGGTCACGCGGGCGTCGACGTCAGTGGAGAAGGCAAATGGCAGGATTGTGCGCTCCCCACCGTCCGCGCCGGCAAAACGCGCGTCGCCCACAAAACCCGTTTCGTCAAAAACCGCGATGAGCCCGCCCGGCACCGTTGCGTCCGCATCAAAAGCGAGTTCGAGGGCATCCATGGGGTTGTTCGCACCGCCCACTGTCAGGAACACGACCCGCTCTGCATCATCGGACGCATCAAGGAAGGGCACGGTGAGGGTTCGCCCGGCAGCAAGGTCGATCTCGCCAGCCACCGGAAAGACCGTTGCGGCACTGCTGGACAGCGCCGGCCCGCCGGTGACGAGCGGCGCTGCGCTGGGCGTGGGCGGGGAAGCCAGCGCCCCGGCGATGACGTTGCGCGAGCGCGAAAACGCGAGCTGCGCTGGAGCAGCCTCGGCGTCGGCGGGCGCGTCCTGGGCGATGAGCGGCACTTCAGCGGTGCGACCCACCTCGAAAGGCGCGTTGGGTCGCTGGGTGCGCAGCGGCGAATAAACATCCTGGCGGTACGCAACCGGGGTTCCCACAGCCAGGCGCAGCGCGATGCCGTTCCAGTCGAGCCCGGTGGTGTTTTCAAGGGTTGCCCAACCCTGAAGGTCCACTGCGCTGCCCGTGCCGATAATCGCGCGGTAGGACGGCCGCCAAACTGTGGTGGGCACGACGAAGCTAAAACCCGCCTGCGCCTCCCCTTCCAACTGCACGGTGAGCTCACGCCGACCATCGTCCACGGTCTGGCGCAGCGCCGGCACAACCCCGTCCATGCGCGAGCGCACCGACTGGCCCTCGATGGCCAGTGCGCTGTTCGTTTCAAAGGTCGCGTAGGCCACCCGGCCGTCCTCGGTGGCAACAGCAATGCGCAGCGCCGGCCGCGGTCCTTCGTTCTCAGAACCTTCGATGATGAGGGCGCTAAAACCCAGGAGGCGACCGGAAAGCTGGGTCGCACCGCCCCGCACCTCCACCGTCTCGCCCACTAGGGCTTCAAGAATGGTTTCAGGATCAGCCAGATCGCCGCTCAAAATCCGGCCGGTTACCGATCGCTCACCCACAGGCTCGGCCGCCTCCAGATCGATGGCGCGAACGGGTGCGTCGCCGGTCACCACCAGCGTCCGCAACACGTCAGCCACAAGACCACGCTCAATGGCAAAGCGCATGGCTTCACCACGCTCGGCCATTTGCCCCTCCACTTGGGCAAGGCCTCCGGTGGCAAGGGTCACTTGCGTGACGTCCACGTTATTGCCCGCAAGGTCGTCGGCCGCAAAGGCAGGGATGGTCAAAAGGCCGACGGTCGCCGCCACGGCAATAGAAATTCTTCGTGGTCCCATGAGATGTGCGCTCCGTCCCGGTTCGATGCCCATAGACGAAACCAAGCCCCGGCGGAACCACACATGAATGGCGCGCTGCCAACGAAAAATCGAACGCCGTTTGACGAAAAGCGCCAGCCCGCCCTAGACGGCGACGGAGTGGCGGGCCGCACCCTTGGGAAGATAGGCGTCGAAAGCGGCGGCGATGACCCGCACGAAGGGTTGGCCGACGTTCGTGACGTCAACGGTTTCACCGTCCCAGTCGATGAGCCCGTCGCTGGCAAATTCGTCAAGTTCACTCACGGCGTCCGCAAACCAGTCCCCAGGAGCGCCGAAACGCTCTCCAATTGCGGTTAAATTCACGGCCCGGCCGCACATCAGCTCCTCGATCGCGTGCCCGCGCAACTTGTCCTCCCCGGCGAAGGCACGGCCTTTGGCGATGGGGAGCGACCCTGCTTCCACAGACCTTTCCCGTACCCTCACCAGGTTGAAAGCACCCAAGGCGCCGTTCTCCAGCCGGCGAGGTTGTTACCAAAAAATGGGTCTCAACATATTGTCACCCGGCGAGCAGCAGTTTCTGCGTGTGCC
>JBCCYN010000043.1:0-27603 GCA_039189655.1 Pseudomonadota bacterium
CTTTCGTTCAGCCCTAGAGCGGCATTACATGGAAAGTGATGTCGACCGCGACCCCTGATAGAAAAGCCAATTGGTGATCCCTTCATGAGATATTTTGGCGCGACGCTCCCTGTCCCGGCAGATCTCAGCCTCCTTCTCAGACGAGGACTTGAGATCCGTCCGCAACACACTGCGCTGGTGACCAGCGATGGAACGTGGTCTTACGCAGAGCTTGAAGAAAAGAGCATTGCCTACGCGCGTGGTCTCATCGCGGGCGGCATGAAACCCGGCGATCGGATTGCCTCGCTCCTACCCAATTGCAGCAAACTCTTCGTTCACTACCTTGGCGCGAAGAAGGCCGGCCTGGTCGCCGTCCCCCTCAACTACCGCTACACGGCTTTTGAGATCGAACACACCCTCAGCGAGAGCGGGGCGAACGCGATTGCCTACGACAAGAACCGATCAGACGACATTGACGAAACCGAAACCGGAAGATCGATCAAGCTGCGGATCGCCTGCGACCCGGATCAAAAACTAGGTGACGACACGTTTGAGAAGATCGCGGCCAGCGGCGGAAACACACCGCTGCCAGAGGTGGACCCCAACGCGCCTGGGACGATGTTTTTCACGTCCGGGAGCACCGGCCCGGCCAAGGGCGTTACCCACTCGCGCCGCACCATGGAGTGGATCATTGCCTCGGCGGCGAAATCTTACCAGCTCGCCCCCGATGACGTTTTCATGGCTGCCTCTTCCTGCTCACACATCGGCGGCTTCATAAATACGCTTTGCTCCTGGTCAGAGGGTGCGACCGTTGTGGCGCCCCGTATTGCCGATCCCGAGGGGCAGGTGGCGCTGATGCGGAAACATCGGCCGACAATCCTCCTCATGATTCCCTCGGCTCTCTTCAATTTAGAACGCCACCCCAATGTAAAGCCGGAGGACTATTCTTCGCTCCGGCTTATCGTATCGGGGGGCGACAAGGTCCCAAAACAGTTGGAGCGGGAGTTGGTCGAAAAAACCGGCCTTGCCCTCGACGAGGCCTACGGCATGACCGAAATCGGCCTCTCCCATGTCAACCCATCAAGCGGCCTTGTGAAATTCGGCTCCATGGGACGTGTCGCGCCGGGCTTTATGGCTGAAGTCCGCGACGAGGCCGGTACGCCAGTGGGTACCGGCGTAGAGGGCAAATTGTTTGTCAAATTCCCAGGCACCACAATTGGCTATTGGGGTAGACCGGACGCCACCAAGGAAGTCTATGATGACAACGGTTGGTTCGATACCGGAGATATCGTCAAGGTAGATGAAGAAGGTTACTTCTACTTCTGCGGCCGAAAGAAGCAAATCATCATCCACAATGCCTATAATATCTTCCCGCAGGAAGTAGAGGACATTTTGTTGGAACACGAGGCGGTCGCCGCCGCCGGCGTGATCGGTATTCAAGACGTCCTGCACGGCGAGAACGTGCGCGCATATGTGACGTTTAAGGATGGTGTAGCCCATCCGTCAGCGGCCGAACTCATCGCGTTCGCCGCTAAGCGAGTGGGCTATAAGGCGCCGGAAGAGATTGTCGTGCTCGACGAGATGCCCCTTAACCCCACCGGAAAAGTGGACCGCGTGGCCCTCAAAAAATCCGCCGCCGAACGGTCAAATGCCCAAGTCGCTTAAGGCGTTGTCAGGCGACCGCAGCAATTCTTGGTTTTGCAGGCGCGCGCCTATCGCGGGTGAAGGGCGCTAAGCGCCCCGGAAGGCAGCGACCGTCGCCTTCGCGCCGGCTTCGATAAATCGTGCGTCGGAGCCGACGGTCACCAGGCGAAAGCCCTTGCCCGCCATCTCCATGGCGTATTCGGGGGTGCCGCAGTGAATGCACGCTGCGATCCCATTCTTGGTCGCAGCATCGCGTATCCGTTCGATGGCGGTCACAAGTTCTGGCTCACGACGGTCGAAGGCGGGTTTATAGCCCAGCGCCGACGCAAGATCCGACGGCCCGATATAGAGGGCAGCTAACCCATCCACCGCGGCGATCTCGTCGAGGTTATCAAGGGCCGCGCGGGTTTCGATCATTGCGATGGGAAGCACCCGGTCGTTGGCCTCTGCGGCGTAGGTGTCGCCGTGCACGAGGCGCGCGCGAATGGGTCCGAAACTGCGGGCTCCCCGGGGCGGATAAAGGCACGACTTCACGAAAAGCCTTGCGTCATCAGCGGTTTCAATCATCGGGCAGATGACACCCATGACACCGGCGTCAAGGGCGCGCATGACGATGGACGGCTCGTTCCACGGCGCCCTCACCATGGGCGTCAAACCTGCTTGCTCAATCACCGGCAGCATGGCGAGCATGGCGGCATAGTCCGCGGTGCCGTGCTGCATGTCGATGGTGATGGAATCCCACCCGGCCCGGGCCATTGCCTCCACAGACAAGGTCGACGGGATCGCGAGCCAGCCGTTGAGAGCGCACCGATCTTCGGTCCAGATGCGGCGGAGTTTGGTCTCGGGAAGGCTCACGTTTCAGCTCCTTGAAGGTTCCGATTGGCGGGATGTACGCGGCATCATCATGGCGCGAGTTCTTAGTCGGGCAAAGGGCTCGCCGAAACGTTGCCGCGCAGGGGAAGGTCAGCGCCGCGCCGCTCGCAGGTGAGCGATGCTGCGCAGGCCGCGAACGAAAGTGCTTCCCTCGCCACTTCTTCTGAAAGGCCCGCAAAGCCGTCCCGGCTCAAAAAGTTGCGCTCCGAGGCAAAGGTGAGGAGCGCCGCCAGGAAACTGTCGCCGGCGCCGACGGTGTCGACCACAGTTGCCTCGCGGGCCGGGACCGACTTTGAGACGCTCGCCGTAAAGATCCGGGCGCCGTCCCCGCCCTGCGTCACCACGACGGCGGCTGAACCGCCTTCGATCCACCGCTTCGCCACGTCCTCAGCGGCCTCGTCCGGATAGAGGCTTTCAAGATCCTCTGCGCTGACCTTGATGAGCCCGGCGTGGGTGGCGAACGCTTCGACGCGGGCGCGCCACACGGCGGGATCCGGCTCCACATTCAAGCGAACGTTGGGATCAAGCACAACAAGGCGGTTCGCCTTCGCCATCCGTTCGGCGAGCAGGAGGAAGCTGTCCCCCGTGGGCTTTGTCACCAAAGAAAAACAGCCGAAGACGGCCGCGGACATGGGCGCGGGGTCGGGAAGGTCCGGTTCCACCACTTGGCGGTCAGCCGCCCCTTCGCCGTAAAATTGGTATTCTGCAGACCCGCCAGCGCCCAAGGAAACCATGGCTAGGGTGGTGGTGGCATGCTTACGGGAGAGATAGCCGGTCTGCACCCGCTCCTCAGCAAGGGTCGCCGCCAGCTTGTCGCCCAAGCGATCGCGGGAAACCCCGGTGAGAAGACCCACCGCCTGCCCCATCCGACCAAGACCGATGGCCACATTGAAAGCGGATCCGCCAATGCGTGCATCGAGGGTAAAGCCTTCGGCGCGCTCGTCTTCGAAAAACACGTCATAGAGCGCTTCGCCACACACTAATATCGTCATCAGTCTCCGTTCCTCAAAGCGCGGTGGGCTCGTCCTCTGTGGAGGACAAGAGCCGCGCGTTGCCGCCCGCCGCAGCAGTATCAATACAAAGATGGCGCTCGACGAGCATCTCATCGCCGCAGCCATAGACCGGCAGGATGGGCCCCTCGCGAACCGAAAGCGCCGCCCGGAATTCTTGGCGGTCACCCTCGTAGGCAACCGCGTCGATACCCTGAAGGGTCCTGAGGTCATCAGGGTTCAGCACCCCATCCACCTCGGCCACCTGCGCAGTTGGTGCCTTACCTGCCCCCGGCGCGATGACCAAGACCGCATTGCCGTAAACGAGGGCTGCGCGCGCCTGCTCACGGGCTCGTCCAACGCCAGGGCCAGCGCAAACCACCACACCGCGCGGGTGGGTGGAAAGACGATTTGATTCTCCTGTCGGTCCGGGGAGATCGGAAACGCTGCAGGCGCCGTCCGCGACGCGGAGACCGGAAATCGCCCGCTCAAGCGCAGCGCGCGAAGCAAAGGGACCCTCGTCGGCGGCGTGCAAGGGCGTGGGCGCCGCGGCAGACAGGCGCGCCACAGTGCGCGGGCCGCCAGCCTTGGGACCGGTGCCTGAAAGCCCCTCACCTCCAAAGGGTTGCGAGCCGACAATGGCGCCGATTTGGTTGCGGTTCACATAGATGTTGCCGGCGCGCACGGCGGTCACGATCTGGTCCACGCGGTCATCAATGCGGGTGTGAAGACCGAAGGTAAGACCGTAGCCTTTGCCGTTGACCGCGGCGATCACCTCGTCGACCTCCTCCGCCTTGTAGGTGGCGAGATGGAGGACGGGTCCAAAGATCTCCTCGTCGAGGTCCTCAATGCCGCCCACCCGGATGACCACCGGAGGCAGAAACAGACCGTCGGCGCCGGAGCATTCTGCAATGATCGCACCTCTGGCTTCCGCCGCATCCCGATGGGCGGAAATTTTTTCCTTTGCGGCCCGATCGATGACTGGCCCAATGTCGGTGGTCACGTCCCACGGATCCCCGATTAAAAGGGTGTTCATGGCGCCCGCCAGCATCGTGGTGATGCGGTCCGAAACGTCTTCCTGGACATAAAGGATCCGAAGCGCCGAGCAGCGTTGCCCAGCACTTTGAAACGCCGATGCGAGTATGTCGCGCACGGCTTGTTCCGGAAGCGCAGTGGAATCCACAATCATTGCGTTGATTCCACCGGTTTCGGCCACCAGCACCGCCTCGGGCGAAAACTTTGCAAGCGCTTTGTCAATGCGTCGCGCCGTTGCCGTCGAACCGGTAAACGCCACACCGGCGAGCCCAGGCTGCTCGACGAGGGCGGCACCCACCTCTCCGCCACCGGGACAAAACTGCAGCGCAGCTCGGGGGACTCCCGCTTCGTGAAGAAAAGCGGCGGCCCTGGCGGCGATGAGTGGGGTCTGCGCGGCCGGCTTTGCAATCACCGCATTGCCTGCCGCCAACGCCGCAGCGATTTGCCCGGTGAAAATGGCGAGGGGAAAATTCCAGGGCGAGATGGCCACCACCACCCCGCGCGGTTGCGGGGCTAGGCGCTCGGCCTCGCCGGCATAATAGCGAAGGAAATCCACCGCCTCCCGCAGCTCGGCCACCGCATCGGGGGGTGTCTTGCCGGCTTCCCTGGCGGCAAGAGCGAAGAATTCGCCAGCGTTCGCCTCGTAAAGGTCAGCGGTCTTGCAAAGCACCCTCGCCCGCTCCTGGGGCGTTCCCCAGTTTACCCCACCTTCCGCGTCCGCCACCACCTGCGCAGCATCTTGCGCCTCAAGGGCCTTCACGCTCCCCACCCTATCGTCTGGCTTTGCCGGGTTGAGCACCTGGGACGGGATGCCGCCAACCGTTCCGCTCGCAACGATGGGCGCCGCAGCCCAGCGCGTATCTGCAAACGGCGCCCTTGCCGCTTCAAAGTCGGCAAGGCCTTGTGGATCGAAAAGATCCCAACCCTTCGCGTTCCGGCGGCCAGGGCCATAAAGCTCCGGCGGCTGGCGGAGCCTGCCATTGACGGCTGCAGAGACCGCAAGCGTTTCGAATGGATCGGCTGCAACGGTGCTTGCGGGAAGTGCGGTATCCACAATCTGGTTGGCAAAGGACGAGTTCGCACCGTTTTCCAGAAGCCGCCGCACCAGATAGGCCAGCAAGTCCTCGTGGGCGCCCACGGGCGCATAGATGCGGCAGGGAACGTCGTTGGCTTCGCCTCGCACCACCTCGTAGAGCGCTTCGCCCATGCCGTGGAGCCGCTGGAACTCAAAGGTTTCGCCCCGCGCCATGGCGAGCACGGCAGCGACCGTATGGGCGTTATGGGTGGCAAATTGCGGGTAAAGCCGGCTTGAGCGCTGGAGAAGCGCCCGGGCGGCGGCGAGGTAAGAAACGTCTGTCGCGGCCTTGCGGGTAAAGACCGGGAACGTTTCAGTCCCCACCACCTGGGCGCGCTTGATCTCCGTATCCCAGTAGGCGCCTTTCACGAGGCGAACCATCAGCCGCCGGTCCAGCTGTTCGGCAAGCGCGCCCACCCACTCGATCACAGGCAAAACGCGCCTTCCGTAGGCCTGCACCACGACCCCGAAACCATCCCAGCCGCGTAAGCGTCGGTCGGCTACCACTGCCGCGATGACATCAAGGGAAAGGTCGAGCCGGTCCTGCTCTTCGGCGTCAATGTTGAGGCCCATCCCAGCGTCGGCCGCCTGAGCACAGAGGTCGGCGACCAGGGGCACCAGCGCGTCCAACGCGGCAACCCGGTGAGGAAACTCGTAACGCGGATAAAGTGCTGATAGTTTGACTGAAATCCCGGGGTTTGCTGCCGGATGATCGCTGCGGGTCTTGGTGGCGATGGCAGCAATGGCATCGGCGTAGGATTTTCGGTAGCGCTCCGCATCCTCGAAGGTGCGGGCCGCCTCACCCAGCATGTCATAGGAGTAGGTGTAGCCTTTCTCTTCTATGGCGGCCGCCCGATGAAGGGCGCTTTCGATGGTCTCACCAAGCACGAACTGGCTGCCGAGCCGGCGCATGGCCTCCGCCACCGCCGCGCGGATAACGGGTTCTCCCACTCGCTTCACCGCGCCCCGCAGGGCCCCCACCAGTCCCGTCCCGCGCTCGTCCAGTACACGCCCAGTGAGAAGCAGCGCCCAGGTGGAAGCATTGACCATGGACGAAGAGGATTGCCCCAGATGCTTGCCCCAGTCGCCCGGCGTAATCTTGTCCTCAATCAGGGCGTCGATGGTATGGGCATCGGGCACCCGAAGGAGCGCCTCGGCCAGGCACATGAGCGCAATGCCCTCGTCGGTGGAAAGGCCGTACTCGGCGAGAAACGTCTCCATCAGTCCGGGCGAACTGGCGGCGCGCACCCGCTCCACAAGGCTCGCGGCATGGGCGGCGATGGCCGCACGGGTCTCCTCGTGAAGGCCCGCGGCCAGCCCCAGGCTCGCCACCAGTTCGGTCTCGTCTGCAAGGGTTGCGGCGCGTACCTTCTGCCGCGCCTCTTCCAAACCATTAAGGGTGAGCGAATCGGTCATAGCGGTATCAGTTCAGCGAGGAGTGGTTGGCGCTGGGCGGTGTCCCGCCGCCGGACTGTTGGCCCAACAAGGGCAACAGGGTCGAGGCGAGCAGCTGGCCATACGCCTCGTTGCCGATGCTGGCATTTTTGGAGAGCGCGCCGCTCACCTGGACCACCGGATATTGGCGGAAAAACCAAATGGTCTGCGGGCGACTGCTTCGAGCAGCCGAGCACTCGGTGGGATTCCCGTCGGCGTCGAGACAGGTGCAATGGGCATCGGTGCAACGGGTGTATGGCTTCGCATCGCTGGTGTTTCCGTGCGCGGCAGAACGATGCGGCAAACCTGCGAACAGCAACCTGCCGCCCACCGAATGAAACCCATCCTTCTCACCTCCGAAAGATGCCTGCCTTGCGACGTTAACCCTTAACCACGTCGCCGCCTTGAATCACCATCGCGACGCGCTCCCCTGCACCGCTGAGGACGCTGATGTCTGCGATGGGATCGCCATCGATGAGGACGAGGTCCGCCGTCGCTCCCACCTCGACGCGTCCCAGATCGGGTCGGCGCAGGAGATCAGCATTGACCGAGGTCGCCGAGCGCAATACTGCCGCCGGCGGTAAGACCTGTGCACGCAGGGCAAATTCCCCCAACTGGTCGCTGTTCATCCACCCCAAAAGATCCGTGCCGTAACCCATGGGGACGCCGGCCGCATCGAGCGTTTCGAGGGACTTTAAGCCCGCCTCACGCACCATCGCGTTCTTCTCCCGGTTCGCCGGCATAAGGCCGATGGCATCGGCGTGCCGGTCGAGGCAGTCGTAGACGATGAGCGTCGGTACGGCGAAGGCACCCCGCTCCTTCAAGATCCGCGCGACGCGGTCATCGATGAGATTGCAGTGCTCCAAGGTCCGCACACCGTTGACCGCAGCGTGCTCGATGGCCCTTGCCGTATACGTGTGAGCCGCCACGTAAGTTTGCGACGCCTCCGCAACGGTGACGATGGCCTGGATTTCCTCTGGGGTGAACTGGATCCAATCAATGGGATCTGCCGGTGTGGCGACGCCGCCGTTCGCCATGATCTTGATGAAATCCGCGCCCAGCCGAAGCTCGTCCCGCGCCGCGGCGAGGCAGGCGGGAACACCGTCTACGATCCGGCCGAGCCCGCTGGTGAAGCGCCGTTGCATATCGCCGATATCGCTGCGCGCGGTGCCGCGGAAATCCGTATGCCCACCGGTCTGCCCCAGCGCCTTGCCCGATACCGAGAGCCTCGGCCCACGGATCATCCCCTCGGCCTGGGCGCGCCGATGCCCCGCATCGCCGCCGCCCACATCACGCACGGTGGTAAATCCGCGGTCGAGCATCTGCGACAGGTTCCGCGCTGCCCAGTGGCTCACATAGCTCACCGGCGTCGCCTCCAGCACCGCAAGGTTCGGCACCGCGGCCGTAATGTGGACGTGAGCGTCTATGAGCCCGGGCATCAAGGTCTTTTGGGACCCATCAATGACCCTGTCGGCCTCGCCCGATAGGCTGGTTTGAGAACGCTCCAAAATTTGTCCGTCGGCCACCAGGACGTGGACGCCGGGCTCGATCTCGTCGCCGAGCCCATCGAACACGTTGCAGTTCTCGATACGAATGCGCATGGCGCCCCATCCCAAATAGATCTGCCCAAGGGTGCCGGCTCAGCGCTTGGGCGGCAAGCGATCAACGAAGCAGTGTGTCGAAAGCGATCGCGGGTCCTAGAGCCGATATACGCGCGTGGCTGTATCGCGATAAAGACGGCGCTTATCGGCGGGGCTCCAGCCGGCGACAGCGTGGTCCAACAAGTCCACCCATCGGGCAAAATCGCTGGCCAGGCTCTGGACCGGCCAATCGCTGCCAAACATGGCGCGGTCGGCCCCAAATACTTCGAGCGCCCGCTCCACGTAGGGAAGCACCTCCTCCTCGCGCCAATTTGCGTGGTCCGCTTCGGTCGCCGCGCCAGAAATTTTCACATCCACGTGGGCAAATTCCGAAAGGCGGCCGATTTGATCCCACCAGGGCTCGCGAAGACCATCTTTGATGCCCGGTTTGCCGATGTGGTCGAGCACGAAGTGCACTTCCGGGAGCGCCGCCACCATGTCGAGCACGGCAGAGAACTGGTGGTGGAGGATGCAGATTTCGAAGGGTAGATCGTAGCGGGCGCAAAGCCTGACACCGTCACGAAACTCGTCGCTGGCGCACAGTTTATCGGCGTCTTGCGATTGGATGAGGCGGCGGATTGCCCGCACCGTCGGAAGTTCGGCGAGGCGTTTCAGGTCCGCCTCCACCGCAAGACCCTTCTCCAGCGGGGCATGGGCGCTGATCGCTTTGATGCGGGCGTCCTCGTTGGAAAGGGCCGCCACCCATTCGGCTTCCTTGACGTGGGCGCCCGGGTCCACGTCCGCTTCCAAAAAGACGATGGTGTCCACCTGTTGCGGCGAAGCCGGGTAGTCGGACGGCAAGAAGGTCCGGTCCAGGGTCGCGTTACCCGTCGGCCACGACAGCGGCACCTTTTGCGCATCCCAAAAATGCACGTGGGAATCGACAATGGGAAAGTCAGGCATCGCGGGGCTCCGTCTGGTTTTTTCCGCGCAACGTGCCCCGGTAGGTACCGTCCTGTCGAGCCTTGGGCCAAGGCTTGCCCGGCGCCCGGTCGCCATGACGCATCCCGAAGACGGTTAGGCGCGCTTCAGATCGGGCAGGATTGCGAATTGGAGCCGAGCGATCCCATCACCGCCCACACGACAGGTGGTGGCGAACTCGCCATCGTCTAGGTGCCGCGCCACCTCGACCACGTCCGCCGCCTCGATCCATTCGCCTGTTTCGGGCACGCTCACCGCCGTCGCGACGCGTCGATACTGCACATAGCGCCAGCCGTAGCTCTTTTTGACCATACCCACGGTAGCAAAGCCGCGCTTCAGGAGGTTGCGCATGGAGGGAATGTTTCGGGGTGACGCTTTCGCGATGGCGTGGTCGATTGCCGTTTGCCGCAGGCGCGCCAGGCGCAGGGAAATGAGCGTGCGTTGAAGACCGCCGCGCCACAGGTCGGGCCGCGCCGCGGACCCATCAAGAACCCAAAGTCGCTCCCGGGCAGGCACAAGCCCATCAAGCCCGACCCGGTCTAGTTCGCTCTCCAATTCGGGCCGCAAAACCCCATAGGCGACCAACTCCCCATCCCGCTCAAGCCCTACAATCTCGCCGCCGTAGTGAAAAATCCCCGCGAAAAAGGAGGGCTCGTCCGTTCGCACCGCCGACGGATCGGGCACTGCGCCCATTGCCGCCTCATGGAGCGCCTGGATCCGGTCGATGTCGGTTTCGAAAAGGTCGACGAGCGTGAAGCCGGGCGGGATCGCACCGTCGGCGGCCGTCATTCGGTCAGAACGCTCGCATAGCTCAGCATGGAAAGGGGCGGATAAAGGTCGATGGCCTTTGCGATGGGCATGTTGATGATGAGGGCGAAACGTTCCAGCGTTTCAACGGGGATATTGGCGGGCCTTCGGCCTTCCAGGAGGATCTGCTCAGCCTTGTAGGCAACCAACTGGCCGAGCGAGTAGTAGCGGCTGATGAGGCTCAGCAGCGCATCGGTCTGAAGGAGTTCTACCGCCGAGAACGTGGGAAGGCGAAGGGCGGTCGCCTGCGGCGCCACCTGTTGAATGTGCTGGGACAAAAACGTGTCGGGGAGGAAATAGAGCCACTCAGCCCCCGCCTCCACCAGCGCCTCCACCAACTCCGGTCCCCCTTGCGCATCCGGCCACCCTTCATCGTCGAGGGGGAACGGCCGAGCGTCGAGGACGAAACCCATCTCGTCTTGCAATTCGCCCACGGCATCGACGATGGCGACGGCGTTCTGCTCGGTGGGGGTGTAGATGATGCCGAGCCGCTCGAAGGGCTGATAGGCCTGCATGGCCCTAATCTGCGGCTCGGGCGGCACAACGTGCGACGTTCCGGTGATGTTGCGGCCGGAAGACGCGTTGTCCGTCACCAGGCCGGACCCCACGGGAGCAGATACCATGGTGAAAACGCCTGGGATATCTGTGATGTGCTGTTCGGGGTCCGCTTCGCCTTCCCTTCCAAAGGTGGCCAGGGTCACCGGCGTTCCCCAGGTGTAAACGAGGTCCGGCGCCTCGGCGCGCACTTCCTCCAGGATTTGCGGAACGCGCGAGGGGTCTAGGCCAGCACTGCGGTGGATGATTTCCACGGGGACACCGCGCTGTTCCAGGTAGTCGCGGAAGCCGCGCTCCACGTCGGTCTCTCCGCGATAGGTGATCTGGAAAATCTTGAACGGTTTTTGATCTTGCGCGCGAACGACAGCAGGGGCGGCAAGAACCGCCGCGGTCCCCAGGAAAGAGCGCCGGGAAATCACTGGACCGAGCCCGCGGTTGCCGAGCCGGTCTTCAGGGAAACGGGCGCCCGCCACCAGGCAAGCGCAAAGCCGAGCGCTCCAAGCGTGATGACCGCTGCCATCGCTGCAAGGGCGGCATCGGCCGAAAGAAGCGTCCAGATCAGTCCCACAAACAACGGTCCCACTGCCGTACCGAGGCGCTCCACGAGCCTGAATACGCCATAGATCCCGCCTTCCGATAGGTCTGGCAACACGCGCCGTCCGATTTCGCCCACAAGCGCCGATTGGGGCGTTGTGGAAACCCCCTGCGCAATGCCGATTTGAAGGACCAATAGCGCCGCCCCCCAGGGCTCCGGCCAGATGTAAAGATGAAGAAGGGCGAGCGCAGAAGCGAGATTGCCCATGACCACAAATGGCATTCTGAGACGGGCCTGATCGCTCCAGCGCGACACTGCCGGCACAATGATGAGCATGGCAAGGCCATAAAGCATCAAGACGCGTCCGATGGCGGCAGGCTCAAAACCCTGCGCAAGGACAAGAGGTATGAAGTAAAAGCATACGCCGATGAGGAGCATCTTTGCCGGCATTGCCGTCCCCACCAGAAGTGCGAGCATCACCGGACGGGCAAGAACGCGAAAAATGTCGGAAACGCGGACCGCACGGGCGCCACTTTCCCTGGCCACCTCACCGCGGGGAAGTGCCACCCAGGCGCAGACATAGGCCACCACCGCAATTCCCGCGCTCACCGTAAAGGCCGCCATGTCACCCAGCCGGTCGGCGACGATGCCGCCGATGGGTGGTCCACACAGCATCGCCGCCATGATCGCAGAAACGAAGATGCCGATCCCGCGCGCGCGCTGGCCCGCCCCCGTGCGATCCACCACGAAACCCTGGGCAGAAACGAAAACCACAGCGAGCCCCACTGCCGTCAAAGCGCGAAACGCGGTGATATCGGCGACCGTCTCGGCAAAGCCCGTTCCCAGGAAGCCGAAGGCGGCAATGAGGGCGCCTGTCCGCAGCGAGCGAGCCCTGCCGACCCGCTCGCTGAGACCATTGAGAAAAGGCTGCGAGATGGCGACGATTGCCATGAACACGATGATCGGAAGCGCGACGATCAGCTCCACCGAAAGGCCAATGTCGGGGTCGGCTCGGTTGGCGATGAAGGCGGGCAAAAACGGCCGCGTCATCTCTTCGGCAAAGAAGAATAGGAAAACCGGTGCCCTCACCGCGGCAAGGCTTACAGGCGGACTGTCGCGGGTTTCCTGGAGCCGGTGCGTTCGGGACAGTGTTTTCAGATCGCGCTGAACTCCCGCATCGCCACACCCGTCCGCGGCGGCTTGTAGCGCTTGGTGCTCGGCCCTCACACGGTTGATCTCCGCATCGGCCGCCTCGATTTCGGCGCCCATGGGCCCGGCCGTCGCCATTTGCGGATGGGGACGCATGTCACCGCGACGCAGGGCGTGGAGACGCTGGGTGAGGCCGCGAAGGAGCTGTGCGGAAGGAAGCGTGAAGGCGAATGCGGTCAGCTCGAAGGCAATGAGAACTGCCACCAGAAGAAGGATGGCCACATCGATCCAGACATCGCGAACCAGCCGCTCGGCCACCGTGCGGGGGGTGCCGATGACGACCGAGCCATGCACCTCGTCTGCCGTCTGGATGGTGGCCGTGGAGATCGTGATCCCATCGGCCTCGGCGGTGGCGTAGCCACCTGTTGCCTCCCTGGTGACCTCGGCGAAAACCGTGCCGTCAACGTCCAGGATCGCGGCAAAAGCAAAATCCTGGTTGTCGTCAAGGCTCTCGCGCAGGACCTCTTCGGCGCGGACGAACTGGGCCACGGGAATCCCGTAGCCCACCGCAAGGGCGGAAAGGCCGGCGACGGAGCGGGCAACGCTTTGGGCTTTGCGATCAAGGGCTGGAACCAGGACGGTCTCGGCACTGCGCACCGTGTGCCAGGAGATACCTGCCAGCCCGGCAACGAGAACGGCGAGCGCCATGGCGGCAATGGCGACATCGAACCGGCGCAGGGCATTCATGCCAAGGCCGCCCCACCGTTTCCGATGGCAAATCCGTCACCCTTTGCCGCCTGCTCGCGCCGGGCTTGATGCTCGACAAAAATACTAGCAAGCATCTGATTTTACCGTGTTTTTTAGGTGTAACCTTCCTCGACAAAGCGAGCGGCGCAATGGGAGGAATTCTGGATCCACTAAACTAGGATCCCGCACCATCGGCCCGCAGACGCTCGCCAATGGCCGCATGGGCCGCGTCTAGGCGGTCGATCAGCGGCGCGACCTCCGCCGGAACGCGCTGTCCCCGCTTTGTGGACCCCTGAAGGGTAACCCGCCCCCACAGTGCACGCACGGTAAAGGCCACCAGCCCGATGATGGCGAAAAGGCCCGTTGACAGCGCAACGCCAGCGCCGCGGAAAATGTCACTTGCGAGCGTGTCGATGGCGCCCTGGACCACCCTATCGTTGGTCCCGGCAACCACGGCGCCGGCCGGGGTGCCGATGGGCGAGAGGATTGTCGTTTGGCGCACCACCTCGGGCTCGACGCGCCCATCAAGATTGCCACCCACCGCCAGAGGGTCGTCCGCAAACAAGATGAGTCCGGCTGCGTCGACAACGATGAGCGAGCCGATGACATCGTCAGCACCCATTTCCCGCGCAAGATTGTCGGCCAAAGCCACCTGGCCCAGGAGAGGCAGGCCCAGCGACAGAGCGGTCTGGGCATCCTCCGCCACGCGGTGGGACGCGGTTTCGAGCCGTTCGCCCACAATGTCCAGGTAGTGGTTCCGCACGCTCGCAAAGTTGAGGTAGGCGCCCAGGACCATTGCCGCTGCAACGAGCGGCACAATGGCGGCAAGCAGCGTGAGCGTGAGGCCGCGCATCCGTGTCGGTCCCTTCCGTCGTCGGCGTGGTTGGGAGGCTTGGTCACCCGGCCTGGCCGTGTCAACGCCCGTGGCACCGATTTGGCCTTGTCACGCCCCGCTGACTGTCGGAGCGGCTGGTGCTAAGTCAAGGACATGGGGCGAATCACGAGCACACTCTTGCTGGCGCTGTTTGCCGTGGCGGGAACGGTGGGGCTTACCGTCATCGCGTCGCAAACGGTTGAGCGTTCTGAAGACATCGTAGCCCAGGCGCGGTTGGACTTTGTCCTGTCGCGCACCGCTGGGTCCGTGGAACGAAACCTTCAGCTCGGCTTGCCGCTGCCGGAGCTGGACCAGACCAAGGTGATCTTGGAGCGGGCCATGCGCCGCGCACCGGCTATTCTCGCCGCCGATGTCTTTTCCACCGACGGCAGGACGATCTTTTCCACCGACCGCGGTGCTGTGGGGGAACCGGTCCCACCGCCCTGGATGAATGCCATCAGGTTACGCCATGAGGATCACTGGCGCTCGATGGATGGGGCCGATGTGACCCTTGGCCAGCCGATCCGCAACGACTTTGGCCAGATTGCGGGTTGGGCCGCCGTCGTCGTGGACCGCAACCTAACGCAAAATGCCTGGTCCGATGCCCTCAAGCTCGTCACCGACGCCATACCGGCCATTGCGGTGGCACTCGTGATTGCAGCGCTCATCGGCCTTGCCGATCCCATGGGCTTCGCCCGTCGCCGGCGCGGTGCCGATCCCGCCGCCCCCCTCGCCGTACCGGGACACGGTGCCTACTCCGGATCGGAAACCGATCACGACGTCACGCTGGGCAGCGATCCGCTGGCAACGGCCATCTCGCGCGCCGTTGCCACGTGTAGCGACGCCGAGCGTGACCTTGAAGAAGCCAGCCGCCGCATGAAGACGCTCGATGCTGAAGTCTGACGGCACCGCCACCCCGCGCACCGTCGCCATGCGCGATATTGGCCGGGCAAAGCGCTCAGACAGGACGGCGTTCGCTCTGGGCTCCGGGCTTTCGCTTGTGGTGGCAGCGCTTACCCTTTGGCTTGCGGCATTGGTGTTCCACGAGCGCGTCCGCTCCATCGTGATGTCCTCCGAGGATGCTGCCCAAACCTTGGCGGACGCGGTGGCCGACGATATCGGCGAGGCGGTGGGTTACGGCATTCCTATCGAAAGGCTGCGGGGAGTGGACGAGTTCCTGGCCCGCGTACTGGAGGCCGACCGCCTCATCTCGGCCATTGCGATCCTAGATACCGCAGAGGCGCCGCTGTTTGCCTCACGAGCCTACCAACCCAACGAGACTCAGTTGCGCGCCGCCATCTTGCTGGATGACCAGGCTGTGGGCACGGTGGTGGCTGTGCCATCGAATGTGGTGGGCGATGACGCCCGCCATGAACTGTTTGCGGCGGCCGTGGCGGTTGCGCTGCTAGTGGGAATTTTGAGCGCAGTTTGCCTGCGTATTGCCGCGCTGGAGCGCGTCAACCTGCCCCAGGCCCGTTTCGGCGCGAGCGCGGCATCAGTGGCCCGCGGCGTCATTGCCGATTTCACACCGCCCATGCTCGGCGAGGCGCGCGGATGGGGCCGCAATGGTGCGCGCCTTTTGGAGCCGCTCCGGCGGAGCTACCGCAGCATGATGGTGCTGACCGAGGAGGTGCGTGCCCTCGACACCTCCCGCCTGATGACCCAGCGCATCCAAACGGCCTTGATGCCGCTGGGGCGGTACGTGTTCGATCGGCCAAGGACAGAGCGCGTGCGCGCGGCCACCCCCCTTTGGTGGCCCTTTGCAGCGCTTTCGGCCCTCTTCGCCGCCCGCCCCTTGGTGGCAAGCTTTGCGGCTGATCGCGTGGGCCCCAACGAGGTGGCATTCGTTGCAATAGGCGCAAGTCTTGCGGCCAATGCCATAGGCCTTGCCGCAGGCCTCATCCTGGCGCGCTACACGCCGCGGCGGGGCCGGAATTTTTATTGCTTCCTTGGGATGGGGGTCGCCGGCACTGCCATCGGCATCACGTTTGTCATCCGCGATCCCATCGAATTCGTTTGGGCGCAATTTGCCGCCGGGCTTTTTGGCGGATGGGCGGTGGCCATCTCGCTAAAGGCCGAGGGGGCTTGGCTGCGGGCACCCTGGCGCGGTGGTCTTGTCCTCCTCGCCGCGTTCGCCGTTGCAAGCCCGCTGGGCGCCCTTGTGGCCCAGAGCGTTGGCCGGCGCGGCGCTTTCCTCGCCATCGGGATCACCTGCGCGGTGGTGGGTCTGTTGGCACTGGCAGGGCCGCCCCGCAGAGCACGCAAGAACGAGCGCTCCCGATGGCCGAGCGCCCGATTGCCGTGGCCAACGCTCCTTTCCCTCGCGGCGGTGAGCACAGCCATCACCGCGCTTTGCGACATCGCCCTTCCTGTCTTCGTGATGCCCGACAATTACGCTGTGCTCGCGCTGATGACCTCGACGGCCGGGGTCGCAGCGTTTGTGCCACTGGCGCTACCCTCGCGCCGCAAACCATGGTTCGCGGCCGCCGGGGCCGCCGGGGCTGCCATCGCGGTCCTCGTGGCGCTGGCGGGTCTGCCCTTCCTTGCCGCAGTGACGGTCCTCGGCACTGGGGCAGGGTTTGCCATCGCGAGCGCCGGCGCGCGGATCTTTGCACCGACTGCCATCGCCGCGTTGTTTTCCGGCGTCGTCATCGCGGCGGGCACCCAATCCCTGGTGGCAACGGCCGGCCCCCTCCTCAATCTCGATGGCCTCGCGTTTGCCGCCGCAGCCACGTGCGCGATCGCCCTCACGGCGCTCGCTGCTTTCCTGGCGGCCGCGCGCTAAAATGGCGCTGCGCGCGCAAATCACGCTCCTCCTGGCGGCCGCCATTTTCGTGGTGGGTGTGGGCACGATGGCGGTGGGTTTGGTGCAGCGTCACCTTGCCACCGACCGCCTGGCCGATGTGGCGCTTGCGCTTCAAAGGTCCCTTTGGGAGAGCCTCGTTTCAGCGAAAGCCGCCGAACTCAACCTCATCGCCATTGACCTTGCAAACAAGCTTGCGCTGGAGGCGAACCCTTTCAGTCGCGATGCCGTCTCGCTGGTGATCGATGGCGCATCCGCGGACAATTCCGGAAACCTCGAAATAGCGGGCATTTCCGGAAACCTCGAAATACAGGTGGTCGATGAAGAGGGCCGACTCATTGGGGCCAACACACCGATTCTCCGAGACAGTCCGCTCATCGGCTCCAGGTCCCTCGCGTCCCTTGAGAACAGCACTGAACGGTTAATGGGACTGCGCCAGGAAAGCCCGACACGGTTCGTAATCGCGGCCTTTCGACCGATTGTTGCCGACGGGGAATTCGTGGGGGCGGTGAGCGCAGCGACCGACGCGCAGGCGGTGCTTGACCAGTTTGCGCGCGAAACCGGCGAGGCGAGCTTCCTCCTTTCCCCCCGCGGGCGTCTTGCCAGCGGTACCGATGCTTTCCTTTGGAACCGGGCCCAACTCCAGATTCCGCGCCACGCGGCCCACACGCGGTTTATCGACGTGGGCTCCCGCAGCTACTTCGTAGCCCCTTTGCCGGTGGACGATCTGGGTGGTGGTGCGGCCGGAACCATCGTCGCGCTGCGCGATGTCACCGACAGCCTCAGGGCGAGCCGCATACTGGAGCGCAATGGGCTTTTGGGGGTACTGGCGGCGGCCCTTGTCATCGTAGCGTTGTTCTATGCGCTCCTGCGCAATTCTCTGTCGCCCCTTGAGGACTCGGTCGGCGCCCTCGACGCGCTCTCCAAAGGAGACCTGTCGCGCCCGCCCAACACCACCGGCAGCGGCGAAATCGGCCGTATCGGCAGGGCTATTTCGGTATTCCGGCGCAATGCCCAAAGGCTGATCGAGCAGGATGAGCGGATCTCGCGCCAGCGCCGCCGCCAAGAACGGGTGATCCGACGCGAACTGAAGCGGCTGGCGGACCTTCTGGACGACGAAAGCCGCGCCGAAATCCTCGCCGACCTTTCAGATGTCCTTCCCGAGGACCCCAGCGCCGAGCGGGACAACGCCGAACTTGCCACCCTCGCCAATCTATTGTCGCGCATGTCGCGGCGCATCGCCGACCAGCAAACCCGGCTCACCGCGCTCATTGCCGAGCTGAAAGCGTCCATAGTAACGCGGGAGCGATTGGCGGCCCTTGAACAGGAACTCGATATCGCGCGGGAATTGCAGGCGACCTTCCTGCCAAGACCCATGCCGCCCCACCCCCGCTTTGAGGTGTTCGGTCTCACCCAGAGCGCCAAAGAGGTGGGCGGGGATTTTTACGACCACTTTTTCATCGACGAGGATCATCTGGCCGTCGTCGTCGCCGACGTTTCGGGCAAGGGCGTCCCCGCGGCGCTTTTTATGGCAATCACGCGCACGCTCATCCGGGCGACTGCGCTCTCAGACCACCCGCCCGCCGAGACGGTGGGCGATGTGAACACGTTCCTTGCCGCCGACAACGAGCAGATGATGTTCGTCACCCTCTTCCTGGCCGTGTTGAGCCTGAAGGACGGGCGCGTGCGCTGCGTTAATGCCGGGCACAATCCGCCCTACGTGCTCGCCGGCGGCAAGCCGACCGCACTCCCCAGGGCACGAGGCCCGGCGTTGGCCGTGGTGGAAAGTTTCGCGTTCAGCGAGGAGACCATCACGCTCGCACCAGGCGAAGCGTTGTTTCTTTATTCCGACGGCGTCACCGAGGCGTTCGACCCCGACGGGCAGGCTTATGGCGAGCCACGCCTGGAAATGCTACTGGAAGCGAACGCCCAAACCACCGCAAAACCGCTGGTGGAACTGGTCCGCGACGACGTCAAAAACTTTGAGGCAGGCGTTGACCAGGCCGACGACATCACCTGCGTCGCGCTGCGGTTCAAGGGCTAAGCGCAAGCCCCTCAGCATCGCCGCGCCACACACCATCCCAAGTGGGCGGCGGCTGTTCGGCAAGAAAGGTCGCGCGGGCAAACATCAACTGGGTCGCCTTGTCGTCAGGATAAGCGCCAGCAAGCGCGCCGAACGCTGCCTTAGCGGGTTCGAACGCGCCTTCATAAAGATGGGCGAGTGCGTCCTCATAGCGGTGGGCCAGAGTCGCGTCCTTGTCGCTCAACTCGCTTGACCGACCCGTCAGGGCGTGGATGCGCACTGGTCGGTGAGAACCCCGTACGGTGATTTGATCCAGCTCCCGGAACGCGAACTCATCGCCCGCCCGGGAGCGGGTTTCATGGGAGGCGATGATCCGCTCGCCATAGATTTTCGCAAGGTCTTGAAGGCGTGCAGCAAGATTAACTGCGTTTCCGATGACGGTGAAATTGCGCGATGACGGTGGGCCGATGTCACCGGCAAGAACATCGCCAGTGGCCACACCAACCACGGCATCGAAGCGTTCTGCGGACGGTATGCCCTCGGCGATAAGCTCTCCACGCAAGGTATCGACCGCCGCGATCTGACCGAGCGCCGCACGGCAGCCATCGGTGGCGTGGGTACCGGCCTCGACGAAGGGCGGCCCCCAGTACGCCATCGCCGCGTCACCGATATATTTGTCGGTTATGCCACCGCCCTCGCCAATGGGCTTGGTCACCGCGGTCAGAAAGCGGTTCAAGACGTCGGTGAGGGCATCGGCGTCGAGCCGCTCGGACCATCCGGTGTAGTCGCGCATGTCCACAAACGAGATGGTCATGTCCTGGCGGCTGCTGCTTTCTTGCTCGCCCCGGGACAAAATCTGCTCCACGATGCGTGGGTCCACGTATTCGCCAAAGAGCCGCTGCAGCTTTTGACGCTTGCGCCCGTCGGTAATGTCGGAAAACACCACAACGACACCGAAGCGCTCGCGCGCGCCATCCTCGCCAATGTGGGTGAGAAAGCTCGATGACACGCGCAGGTCCCGGTGCGATTTGCCCGTGTAGAGCTTCACATCGGTGCTATGGACCACCTCGGCCTCATAGACGGCGCGCAGCACGACCTCGTTGAAGTCGTCGTAACGCTCGTCTGCCATGAACTCGGCCGCGAACGGCTGGCCGATGACGTCAGCCGGGTTTTTTAGAAGGATCGTCCCGGCCGCCTCGTTGAACGTGATAACGCGCCCGTTGAGGTCGATGGCAATGACGCCATCACGCATCGAGTCCAAGATGCGCTCTGAAAGCAGCGCGTCGCGATTGCCGCTCGTGTTCAAGTCTACCCTGCGCCTTCGCACCTTGCTCAACGAAACGTGGGATCACGAACCAAGATTCGCAAAGCCCACAATGATTTCCGTGTCCGTGTACAGCCTCGGCCGCGTCCCCATGGAACAGCGCGAAGGCGCACGCCTACGCCACCCTTCACGATCGGAAGAGGCGGACGTTTTGATATTCGTGGCGCATGGACGCAACGTCCAGTCCTATCGTTGCGCCACCCACATCCTCAAGAGGTGCGACCACCGCGTGCCGGGCGACCAGCGCCACCATGGGCGCCAAGTCGCTCACAAGACGCTGGCCGTCCACTTGGCCGAGCGGGCAAAGGCGCACGGCAGCGGAGGCAAGGTTAGCGCAGAACGCATGGAGGTATGCCTGGACCAAGGCGGAGAGCGGGATTCGGTGGGCTGCTCCGGAGATCCCCACCGCAACCGGGTAGGGGATCGCACAATCGGCATCGTCGAGCTCTGGCGCTGGCCAGACCGCCTTTACCGTCTCCATGAACGCCGAACCCTGGTTAAGCGCCTCGGCGCGCCGCTCGGCGGTGGGCGCCAGCGCCGTTGCCATGCAGACTACGTCCCGCAACTGCGAACCGTTCCCGGATTCTCCCGCCCGAAACGCATGGGAAAGGAAAATGGCGTCCGACCGCCCGGAACCCCAGCGAAGGGTCGCTTCGATGGCCGCAAAGGCTCTATCGCGCTCGCCGCGTGCACCGCCGGCCAAAAGCGTCTCAAGACCATGGGAGTAGCTGAAAGATCCCACGGGGAAGGCGGGCGAAAACCATGCCAGCAGGAGCGATAGGATCCGCTCGTCCGGCACGGCCGATGGCTCGTTCCCGGACGGGAGAGTTTTACCCACCGCGTGGATCCCCGGCGGCGCTAGATCTTTTAGTTCTCGACATCGGCTGCGGGGTCGAGAACGCCTTGGAGCCACGCGACGGCCATCTCGGCCCACTCCCCATCTGGCCTCACGTGGCCGCCGGGCCACAGCGCCAGCTCCAGGGCGGTTCCCGGTGCGCAGGACGTCCAACGCCGACGCCAGTAGCGTCCGTCAGTGTCAAACTCATCAGCGCGCAAAAGCGTGCAGCTATTTTCCTCGCGCCACTGCTGAAGCCCCTCAAATATGTCTCCTTGGTAGATCCTGCCGGAGGACAAGGGCCGCCCTTCCAACGGAACGGTCTGGTCGCGCCAGCCGTGGGTGTGGAGGAGTTTGACCGGGCCATCGCAATCTTCCGGGTGCGGCCGCCAGAAGCCACCCGCATAGGGCGTATAGGCGACCGCAAGGTCTGCATCTTTGCAGGCGAGGTACCACACCAGCGAGCCGCCGATGGAGTAGCCCGTCAGGACAACGGTCGACCCGTCGACGTCGTGGTGCTCGCCAGCGTGGGCGATGATTTCACGGGTGAAAGCAAGTTCATCCCGCCGGGCTGGCCGACTGGGGAGGAAGTACCAGCCCGGACCAAAACGGGATTCGGGTCGTTCCAACCCATTCGGCGCGATGACCGCGTAGCCCAAGCGATTGAGGGTGCGGGCGAACTCGGCGTCGCCAATATTGCGCCCGCTGCCTCCGGCACCATGAAAATAGATGAACGCGGGGTGCGGTCCGTCCCCTTCAGGAAGGACGATGTGGTAGCTGCCCAACTCTGTGCTGCACGGGGTATCGGGCCCCCCGCACGCCGACGACGCGCTCGCCACGTCCATCGTCAACACGGCCAGTAAAGCCGCGAAGAGACCAGCCCCCGCCTTCATCGCTGCCCGCCCAGCGTCGGCTGCATCGACGGGCCGTGAGCGGCCAAGGCCGCCGCCCCGCAAGCGGCACTCCCCAAGCGCCGCCGCTGCCAGCACGCGGTTGTACCCATCAGGCGGTTGCAGCGGTCCGTGAGCGCACCGCCAACACCTGCGTTAGAACCGCCGGCGCAGCGATCAGCGCTGCAATGAGATCCGCCTGCGGGGAGGGGGCAATGAAGATCAACCCGGCAAACGCCATCAGGACGCGGTTGATGACACCCATGGGTGCGAACCAATAGCCGACCACCGAGATGGAGAGGCAGACGACCCCCAAAATGCAGCTCACCGCCGTGTAGGAGAACGTCAAAAAGTCAAAACCCGTGGACGACACGAAGAGGAGCACGGGCGCGTAGACGAAGGCCATGGGCGCCACCACCTTGCCAAGTCCCAGGGTGAAGGCGGAGACCCCAGTGCGGAACGGGTTGGCGTTGGCGATCGCGGCTGCCGCGTAGGCGGAGGTACACACGGGCGGTGTAATTTCCGCCACCACGCCATAGTAGAGGACGAACATGTGGCTCGCGATGGGCGGCACCCCAAGCTGGGCAAGCGCCGGCTGCGCCACTGACACCAGCATGATGTAGAGCGCCGTGGTGGGGACGCCCGCCCCCATCAAGATGCAGGCAAGCGCGATGAAGACGAGACTGACAAAGAGCGTCAGCTGCTCCACCGAAAAGAGCTCGTAGCCACCCACATTGAAGAGCCAATGGAAGTCAGTCCCGAGCGCCGATGCGGCCTGGGTCACCATGAAACCGATGCGGAAGCCCACCCCGGTGGTGTTAATGACGCCGATGACGATGCCGACCGCCGCCGCCGCCGCACCCACCGCGAGGGCGTACTTCACTGCCGTTTCGCAAGTATCCGCCATCTCGCGAATACGGATGCGCTTTTGCGGATTGAAGGTGGCAATCACCGTGGCAACGATGAGGACAATGGACATGGGAAGGTCGAACCCGCCGTCCGAATACTTCCACACCACGAACCCAATAAAGGCCGCCGCATAGACGAGGGAGAACGGCGTCTTGATGCGCGCCATCCCCGCCACCAAGGAAAGGGATATGCCGCAGAACGCGGACATGTACGGCGTATAGCCGGAGAACAGAACCACCAGGAGGCCCACCAGGGGAACCACGTTTGCCCACCCATCGCGCCACACTTTACCCAGCTGGGGCAGGGCTTCCTTGGAAAGACCCTCAAGGCCCAATTTGCGGGCCATCAGGTGCACCACCGCAAAGACGCCGGTGTAGTGAAGAAGGGCTGGGAAGATCGCCGCGATCACGATGGTCGTGTAGGGGACTTCCAGAAACTCGGCCATGATGAACGCGGCCGCGCCCATGATCGGCGGCGTGATCTGTCCGCCGGCCGACGCCGCTGCCTCCACCCCGCCGGCAAAGTGGCCGGGATAGCCAAGGCGCTTCATGTTGGGGATGGTCAGCGCCCCAGTGGACACCGTGTTGGCGACGGAGCTTCCGGAAATCGTGCCAAAAAAGGCCGAGGAGACCACGGAAACCTTTGCCGGTCCCCCGGTGTAGCGGCCAGCAAGGATTGTCGCGTTGTCGATGAAGAGTTGGCCAAGCCCGGTGCGCTGGGCAATGACCCCGAAAAGCACGAAGTGGAAGACAATTGTCGAGACCACCCAAAGTGTGACGCCAAAAATACCTTCCTGGGGAAAGTACATGGACGACACGAACGTATTAAACTTGACGCCGGGATGCTGAAGGATCCCCGGGAAGAGGGGTCCGAACAAGGCGTAGGCCATGAAGACGCCGATGATGAGCGGCAATATCCAGCCAAGAGTGCGCCGGGCTATGTCTAGCACCAAGACGATCAGGATGCAGCCAAACGTAATGTCGTAGCCGTTGGGATTGCCCATGCGGAACGTCATTTCCTCGATGCCGAGGAACGGGATGCCGTGCCAGGCCAGCCCTATGTATAGCGCCGACATGATCCCAAGGATCATTAAGATGACATCGAGATAGGGAACACCGCCGAGCTGCAAAGCTCCGCTTTGGATGTCAAAAGATGTCTTTGTCTTGATGAGTGGGAATAGCGAATAGATTAAAATAAAAAGGCCGGACAAATGCCATCCCGTGTGCCAGTAATCGGGTGGCAACCCAAATCCGGCGGTCAGGTAGTGGTAGGTGGCGAAAGTCAAAGCCACTGCGCGCAAAAAGAGCGAAAAACGCGGGCCGACTGCCCTTGTTGCTGCACCCTCATCGTATTTTTCTTCGATGGCCGCGAGTTCCTCGGCGGTCAACTTATCGGAGTCGGCGTGCTCGCTCGTCGTCATAGCGCGCTCCAAATTGAGGGTATTTCGCTGGGATGGCGGGTGGCGCCCAAAGATGCCACCCGTTCTCTTGCCTCAAAGTAAAACGGTTCGGCCCGCTTAGAGGAGGCCCGCTTCCTTATAGAAGGCCTCGGCACCTGGATGCAGCGGCACACCGAGCGCCTGAATGCCGTCAAGGGCCGTATCGGGCGTGATTTGCTTGCCCTTGGCATGACCGTTGTCGAGCAGCTTCCGGGTGTTGTCGTTCCAGAGCGCCTTGGTGATCCCGTAGACGAGTTCATCGTCGAGATCGGCGGAGACCACCAGAAGGGCAGACACCGCCGGCGTCATCACTTCGTAGTCGATGCCTTCGTAGACGCCGGCCGGGATTGCCGATGGAATGTAAGCCGGAATGATCTCGTTGATCTTGGCGAGATCTTCTTCGTTAAAGCTGTGAAGTTCCATGCCTTTGGTGGTGGCAAGCTGCGTCATCGCGGACACGGGCCAGCCTGCTGCGTAGAAGTACGCATCGAGCTGACCGTCAGCGAGACGTTCTGCGGACTGGCTGTTGTTCAGCTCTGCTTCGTCCATGTTGTCCCGGTTGACGCCCCAGGCATCAAGCATTTGAAGGACGGCCACCTGCGTTCCGGATCCGGCCTGGGCAATGCCCACACGCTTTCCTTCAAGGTCGCTCATGTCTTCGATGGACTGGCCCTTGGGAAGCACGAGGTGCAAATCTTCCGGGAAAAGGTTCGCCACAATGCGCAGGTTGGGATGTGGCTTGCCGTCGAACTTGCCTTCGCCGAGGTACATGGAGCGGGTCACGTCCGCCGCGGCCAAACCGGCCTCAAGCTCTCCGTTTTCCACGGCCGTGTTGTTGAAGACCGACGCGGTGGTCGACTGGGCGATGGCAATCAGCCCCGGCACGCCGCACTGACCGCCCTGGTCGCACGCCCGGGCACCGGGAGGGGCTGAAATCCCGTTGGCGATCGTGCCGCCGATGGGGAAGTAGGTGCCGCCCGCGCTTCCGGTGCCGATGCGGAAAAACACCGGCTCTTGGGCGAGCGCTGGTCCCACGACCAAACTCGTTGCCAGCGCTGCGCCGGCAAGTCTTGTTACTAGGTTCATATTGTACTCCCTCGATTTCCGACCCTCGTAGGGGGGCCTAATCGCGAGAACCTAGATCAATTGGTGGGCCACTGTATACAGGCAGGCGCGCATCGCGTGGTTATCCAGTGGCAGAGCCAAATTGGGCAGAACCGATGGGTATCCCTGCAACTGCGAATCGCTCTCACACGACCGCAGGCAAAAACGGCTGGACTGCGACGGCCCCCCGCTCCTGCGCAGTGCGATACACCTAAAACGGCGCGCCGACCTTCTCTCTTTGCGCTTGGGCTGCCGCGGCCCACCACAACAGTTCGTCGAGAAAGCGGTTGGTGCTCTTCAGCAACCACGCCTCTTCCACTTTACCCTCCGGCGATACCGTCGCGCCCACCGATGGAACTGCAAGCAACGACGAAATCGTCGGCATCCCAATCTCCGCGAGGGTCATGCGAAGTTGCATTGCAGCCCGCACACCACCGTACCGGCCGGCCGAATAACAGGCAATTCCGGCGGGCTTAAAGAACCACTCCTCCAAAAAATGATCGAGGAGATTTTTTAGTGCGGGCGGAATCCCATGATTGTATTCGCCCGAGACCACGATGACGCCGTCCGCCCGCTTGATCATTTGCGCCATCCGCTCCATCGCTTCTGGCGCCTCGCCTTTCGCGTATTGCTTGTACATCATGTCCAGCAGCGGAAGATCGATCTCCTTGGGGTCGGCAAGTTCCACCGGACATCCGCGCTCGCTCAGGCACGTCATGAGATGCCGCGCGACACCGATACCCTGACGCTGCTCGCGCACAGATCCGTAGACGATAAGAATTCGCGGGTGGGATGACATGGGATGTTCTCCAATCAAACTGCGATGGCCGCGCTTGAGCGCTTCCCGATCCAATTGAATGAGATCGGCACACTATTCCTTTATCTTTCCCGCACCGTCTTTTCGATCCTCGTTTCGTGCCGGTCCGCCGGTGCCCCAGCGCATTGGAACCGACCTGACTGTCCACCGGCAGATCCGGTTCCATTGCCCGTCGATCCAAGGAGCGGGCCATCGTTTGCGACCTCACGGGCCTCCAGTCTGGCCGGGATGGTTCTGGGGGAGGCTTCGGCAAGGTTCCCGACAAATCTGAACCGATTGCCCCCTGCGGCTATCCTCGCTCAACGCCCGGCCACATGATCGAACAAGTCCGCCATCTTCCGAAGGCGCATGGACGGTTCGCCCAGTGCCCCGTCGGCCCAGGGAACGATGAAGGGGCGCATTCCGGCCGCAAGACAGGCGCCAAGGCCCACCTCACTATCCTCCACCACAATCACTTCGCCGGGTTCGACGCGCAAGAGGTGGGCGCCGCGCAAATAGGGCTCGGCGGCGGGTTTGCCCTCCACCACATCGTTGCGACTGACCGTGATGAGGCCGGGAGCGCTCACCCCGATGCGGCGCAAGCTGGCGTCAACCGCGAGCCGGTCGGAGTTGGAGACCACTGCCTGGGGCACGCCACGCGCCTTGAGCGCGTGCCACACGGCGGTCGCGTCATCGAACGCGCCGATTTGCGGCATTACCCGAAGGAGGGCGTCGATCTTCATCACCTCCCATTCCTCAAGGGCCATGGCAAGGCCGTGTTCCTCCACGAGCATCGTGTGGATGTCGACGGCTGAAACGCCAAAGGTGCGCTCGTGAAGGTTGTGGGGCGGCATGATCCCCACCGTACGCATGGCATCCTCAAGAACCCTTTGGGACGCGGGCTCGCTATCGATGAGCGTCCCGTCCATGTCCCAAAGCACCGCCCGAGCTCTATTGGTCATCGAGCGCCCCGGCGTTCTTCCCTAAGGCGCGATTGACCGGCCCGAGCGCCTGTTTGGCGGCTCGGAAAATCGGGAAGAGTTCATTGTAGCGGGCAACAAGGTCGGGTGCCGGCTCCACCGGCGGCCCGTATTGCGCCGTTGCCAGGGCCGCTTCCTCCAAGGTGGCGAAATCGCCCAGCCCGTGGCGGACAATGGCAGCTCCCCCAAGAAGACCGCATTCGGGCTCGCGCACGGGCACGATGGGCGTGTTGAACATGCTTGC
>JBCCYN010000044.1:0-27575 GCA_039189655.1 Pseudomonadota bacterium
GCCTGATGCCTCAAGGGACGCTTCGCTCTTTGCCCTTGACCCATCAGGCGCTGCGCGGGTCAAAAAAAGTGTCGGCTCCGGAAGAACGTCGCTTCTTGATGTCCCACCAAAAGAACTAGTCGGGATGGGTGGCGCAAAGTTGGGCGTTCCTGCCGCCGGCTAGACAGCGTTTCGAGACCATGGAATTATGGTGCGGCTCGAACCGCGCGGTGAACCAGGAAGTTAGATGAGGTCATGCGATCGAAGGATCGTGTGGACTGTTCTAGCCCCGGGAAGGGGGGATCCCCGCATCGGAGATGCGGCGTTCCTCAAGCCGCCTCGGCGCGTTTGACCTGCTGGTGCTCGTCTTCCACCAGACCGATTTTCCAGTAGCCGGAAATATAGGCATCTGGCCGAGGTAAGTTCTTTTCTACGTGGAGAAGGTTTCGGAGCCCCTTGATGGCACTGCTTTCGCCCGCAACGCAGGTTTGTACTCGCCCTTCGGGCCATTTGAGGCCGCGCAGGAAGGTTTCCTGAGCGGCCGACGGTTTGTGGGGATCGGGATGGAGAACCCAGTGGATCTCTATACCCTCAGGCGCATCGATGAACTGCTTGTCGGCCTCGTCCGTAATCTCGAAGACGGCAGTTCCCACCGCGTCCTTGGGCATGGCTTCAAGGGTGGCGGCGGCAACCGGTAGAGCCGACATATCGGCGGCCAGAAGGTACCAGTCGGCGACGAACTCGGTCATCTTGACCGAGCCTGGACCGCGAAAGCCGCAAAAGCTGCCCGGCCCGGCTGACGCAGCCCAACGGGATGCGGGGCCTTCGTCGCCGTGCGCGACGAAATCGATGTCGAGTTCCAGCTTGTCTTCGCGAAAGTGACGTACAGTGTACGTGCGAGTGGTGGGGCGGGGGCCGCCATCCAATTGCCGGGCAAAGTCATCGAACCGCTGGCCGTCTTCCGGCAATAGGATCTTGCAATGGGCACCCTCCTGCCGTTGGGGAAAGCCTTCGAGGGCTTCACCTTGGAAGGTGACGCGGATCATATTCGGCGTGAGCTTATAGGTCTCCGCGACCGTGAGGATCCGTCCTGCACGGGAGGGTGGTTTGGCAGGAGCCTGCGCCGGCGGAACTGTTTTCGTGATGTCCATCGATGAATACGACTATTTGTTGAGGATGAGCCGGTCGTGTCGCGTGAGGATGAGGCGATAAACCGATTCCCCGTGCCTGATATGCACTTCCCGGCCGCCTCCGAGCAGCGTGGCGGAATCGATAACCGCCACGTCCGAGCGCGGTTCGACGGTGGCAGCATTTTTGGGGTTGGAGGTCGGCCCAACCCTCTGCGTCCCGACCATCTCACGTGCCAATTCTGTCGTGCGCCCAGACGACGCCATGGGTACCCGTTCCTCGGTCTATGGAACCGCCACCCCTCAAGGTGCCGCTCGCGATAAAACCCGACTTTTACAGTATGGATTTACGGCGTCTTCAAGACAAGCTCGCCACCGCTCGGGTGTCGCGGTGCCCTCGGAGCTCTGGAAACCTTGCTTGCGCGTTTGGTACAGGTCGATTCCTTTGTGGCGGCGAGTTCGTGCCATGCGTTCAGGATCCGCATTGCGGCAACGGTAGCGCTGAATAGGGGGTTCGTTTCACGATTCTTGGGTTTTAGCGCGGCCCTTCAGAGCGGCTTTTTCTTGGTTCCGTTCACCGTTGGAAGGCGAGGTGAAACGGCGCTGTAAAAGCGATAGGATAAATCCAAAATTTACTATCCGACTCCCATGCGACTGCTCCACTGTCGACACGCCGTCTGCCGTGACTTTCTCTTTCTGTGCGCCTGGAACAGACCGGAACTCTGTCCGGCGCCGGGACATCGCCATTCTTGGCGTAGACAGCGATTGGTCATGGAAAAAATTATGAAATTAATGGGGAATTTCAAATTTTTAGAAATATGACGGGTTTGCTTTTCAGGTTTGGGTGTGTGCGACGCAGTATCGCATGTTGTTTGTGAGGAGTGGATCGCCGCCAACGCGTTTCATGGGGCCGAGGGTAAATCCGAGATGAAATCATTCTTGTTCAAATGAAATTTCTGCAGAACGAGTTCACCGTCTCGGAACATTTGGCCGATCAGCAGCGGCGCGCCGTGGGTGGCCGGCATGCCGTTCAGGATGCGGATTGAAGGGGGCTTGGCTCGGCGTCCAACGCTAACTCCGCACAGGCTTGGCGCAGGATTTGAAGCGCCGACCAGAGAAAAAGGGCTGCCACAAGGGCGGCGACCACCAGGTCCGGCAACGCAGAGCCGGTAAAATAGACACCGCCAGCGGCCGCAATGACGGCGACATTGCCAATGGCATCATTGCGGCTACACAGCCAAACCGAGCGCACATTGGCGTCGCCGTCGCGAAACCGCATGAGGAGGAGCACGCTGACGACGTTGGCGCCAAGGGCGACCAGGCCGACAACACCCATCACCGGCACGCTAGGAACGCCCAGGATCAACGCTTGATACACCGTGGCGCCGAGCACCCACAGCCCCATGGCGCCAAGGGTAAGTGCCTTGACGAGGGCTGCCTTGGCGCGGACGCGCAGCGACATGCCGATGACGTATAGGCTGAGCGCATAGGTGAGCGTGTCGCCTAGAAAATCGAGGGCATCAGCCTTAAGCGCCTGGGATCCGGCAAGGGCGCCGGCGGTCATCTCGACGATGAACATGAAACCGTTGATGGCAATGACCAGGCAAAGGGCCTGGCGAAACGCCTGCGACATGCCGTCAAACTTAGGCTGCTCGCGGCAACAACCAGCCATAACTCCTCCGACACATCAACAACCGGCACGTGTTTGACCGGTCCGTACCCACGGCGCGCACCCTAGTGGCCGAGGCGCGCCCGCAGCTTGCCGAAGCGGGTGGTTTTGGTGGGGTGGTTTAAATAGCTGCTTTACCCGTCTGGGCGGTTCGCCGTGGGGCGCTTGCCTCATTCCACACGGATGTAGCCGGCAAGCCCTGTCTTCTGATGTTCGATGACGTGGCAGTGGAACGCCCAGTTCCCGGGATTGCTCGCCACAAACGCCACATCAATGGTCTCGCCCTTTTGGATGAGGGCCGTATCGGTCCAGTTGCTCGGCAATTTGCGCTTGTTGGAGCGTAGCGGACGGAAGGTGAGCCCATGGAGATGGACCGGGTGGCCATTGGGGCTTTCGTTGATGAGCCTGAAGACATAGCTGCCGCCATGCTTCAGCACCGCGTTCGGGGTGATGTCGTCGGCGGCGTCGCCGGCGTAGGGTTCTCGGTTTATGGACCAGAACGTATAGCCAAGCGTGCCGCAAAAGCCGTTGCGGGGCGCATAGTCGCTCGGTGACCAGCCGAAGATGAACTCTTTCACCCCCGCCTGGGATAGATCCGGCTCAGGCACGGGATTGGCAGGCAGGCGAGGCGTGTCAGCGACGGCCCGGCCCAGGTCGCTGCCCACCGCCCGGAGGGTGGCAAGGGCGCGGGGACCACCGGGCGCCTTTGCCAGCAGTTTTACTTCTTCGCCCTCCGAAGGCGGCATCAGAAGGGCAAAGTCTACCCGTTGGCCGGGCGAAAGAAGGAGGGGTTCGGCCTCAGAGGGCCAAGCCACGTCCTCGCGAACGGGATGTCCATCCATGGCGATGATGCGGCCTTGCGCGCCGGCGAGGGAGAGCCGGTAGATGCGTGTGACGTCGGTGGCAACGACCCGCAGCCGAACCAGGCCGCCAGCGGGTGCATCATAGACGGCCGCGGTTTGCCAGTCTGCGGTCATCACTCGGCCCAACGTGCCGCCCCGGGCCGCACCGCGGGCGGTCCACAGCTTCATGAACTGGCCATCTTTCCCGAGCCGAAAGTCTCTAAGGTTGACGGCAATGTCGGCGTCAAAACCCGGATCTTCCGCTTCCTCGATAATCAAGACACCGGTGAGGCCGCGAGCCATTTGGTCCATGGTGAGGCAATGGGGGTGGTACCAATAGGTGCCGGCATCGGAGGGGGTGAAGCTGTAACGGAAACTCTCACCCTCAAGGATCGGCGGTTGGGTGAGATAGGGGACGCCATCCATGCCATTGGGAACGCGAAGGCCGTGCCAATGCATCGCCGTGGCGCCCGGGTATTGGTTTTCCACGTCCACGACGAACGGCTTGTGTTGCGGTGTGCGCAGGACGGGCGGCGGCCCGTCGGGACGGACGCTCACCATGCCTTCCGTCACGGTGTCGAGGATTTTCGCGCTGGCAGTCTGAACCACGAGGGTGTGATCTGCGGCGGCTCGGGTTGCGGTGGTTGCGGCGAAGATGCCACCCGCAAAGCCGGTGGAAGAGAGCGCAGCCACAGCGCCCCCTTGGAGGAGTTTTCGACGAGACAGCACGGCCTTACCCCAATTTGCGCAGACTTTCGCGGCCTCTGCGGGAACAGGCCGCCGAACCATTTACTCAGCGCCAATATACCAATTTGCGCCGTCGACAGCGTTCAAATGGGTGGTGAAAGTGTCCGTTTAAGGTGGGCGCTGTGTGCCATGTCAGCCCAGTTACGGCGGTAACCAAATGAAATTGTTGGGGCTATTACGAGATTGTGGTTAAACTCGTTCGCAGCCTTGCTGGGCGTGCGGCTCGGTGCCGCGCACGGCGGCCAACACCGCCCCATGCCGCGCGCTGCGATCATTTTGGAAGCGACGAACTTTGGACCCGGGCCCGCACCGATTGCGGGCCAGCAGCGAACTGGAGCCCGTCCTTAACGGTTGGCCGCTATTCTTGAAGGAGAGCGAGCTCTTCGTCGGAAAAAACCCGGCTGCGGGTCAAAAAACGCCGCTCGGTACCGTTGTCGAGGCTGAACATGCCACCCCTGCCGGGCACCACGTCGAGGATGAGTTGGGTGTGCTTCCACGCTTCGAACTGTGGCCCAGAAATGTAGAAATCGGCACCTTCGATTACCCCAAGGCGAACGTCCCTCTGGCCCACAGAAAACTCACCCTTGGGGTAGCACATGGGCGAGGACCCATCGCAGCAGCCGCCGGACTGATGGAACATGATCTCGCCGTGGTTGTTCTTAATCTCAGCGATCAAGGCGCGCGCCGCGGGCGTGGCAGTGACGCGGTCAAGGGTATCGGTCCCCGGGATCGGACCCTCGTCGGTGGCACAGGAAATAACCGGACTATCCACAATCGATCCTCCCAACGAAAAACGCGGAGCCGAAGGAGGCTCCGCGTCGTGATATAGTGGGCAAGCCGGCTAGAAGAAGCCGAGCTTGTTGGGGCTGTAGCTCACAAGCATGTTTTTCGTTTGCTGGTAGTGGTTCAGCATCATCTTGTGGTTTTCGCGTCCGATGCCGGATTGCTTATAGCCACCGAAGGCGGCATGGGCCGGGTAAAGGTGGTAGCAATTGGTCCACACCCGACCCGCTTTGATGGCACGGCCAAAGCGATAGCACCGGTTCGCATCGCGTGACCAAACCCCGGCGCCAAGGCCGTAAAGGGTGTCGTTGGCAAGCTCCAGCGCCTCGGCATCGTCTTTAAAGGTGGTGACGGAAACGACGGGGCCGAAAATCTCCTCCTGGAAGACGCGCATCTTGTTGTGGCCCCGCAGGATCGTGGGCTTGACGTAGTAGCCGCCCGCAAGATCGCCCGGGAGATGGGCTTCTTCGCCACCGAGCAGGACTTCAGCGCCCTCCTGCTTGCCGATGTCGAAATAGGACAGGATTTTCTCCTTTTGCTCGGACGACGCTTGAGCGCCAAGCATGGTTTCGCCGTTGCGCGGGTCGTCCTGGACGATGGCTTTGGTGCGCTCGATGGCGCGCTCCATGAAGCGATCGTAAATGCTTTCATGGATCAGCGCTCGGCTGGGGCAGGTGCACACCTCACCCTGGTTGAGCGCAAACATGACAAAACCTTCGATGGCCTTGTCAAAGAACGCGTCATCCTCGGCAAGCACATCGCCGAAGAAAATGTTGGGGCTCTTTCCGCCCAGCTCCAGCGTTACCGGAATGATGTTTTCCGACGCGTACTGCATGATGAGGCGGCCGGTGGTGGTTTCGCCGGTGAAGGCGATCTTCGCGATCCGGTCCGATTGGGCTAGGGGCTTACCGGCTTCAAGGCCAAAGCCGTTGACGACGTTGAGGACGCCGGGCGGCAGCAGGTCGGCAATGAGTTCGGCAAATACCATGACGGTGGCGGGCGTCTGCTCAGCCGGCTTCAGCACCACGCAGTTGCCCGCCGCAAGGGCAGGGGCGAGTTTCCAGACCGCCATCAAGAGCGGGAAGTTCCAAGGGATGATCTGCCCTACCACACCCAGCGGCTCATGGAAATGATACGCTACGGTATCGTTGTCCACTTCCGACATCGTGCCTTCCTGGGCGCGGATGGAGCTGGCGAAGTAGCGGAAATGGTCGATGGCAAGGGGGAGGTCCGCGGCGCGACTTTCGCGGATCGATTTGCCGTTGTCCCAGGTTTCGCAAATGGCGAAGAGCTCAAGATTGTCTTCCAGCACCTGAGCAATTTTAAGGAGGATGTCCGCGCGCTCGCCGACACTCGTCTTGCCCCACGCCTCGGCGGCCTTCTCGCCCGCGTCGATGGCTGCGTTGATGTCGTCCGCGTTGGAGCGCGCCAGTTCACCAATCACCTGGCCGGTCACTGGGCTGATATTTTCGAAGTATTGACCGGATCTTGGCGCTTGAAACGAGCCACCGATGAAATTGTCGTAGCGCTGCGCGAAGGGCGACACGTGGGTGCCACCGTCGATCTTTGTCATTATGTTCATGAGCGTTCCTCCCAGTTTCGTCTCAACTGACAAGCTGATGGGCGGAGACTACGGGGCGTGACCGTGCGATCCTGAGACGGCGGGGAAATCGAGTTCTAGAATTGTCTCAGAGTTGAGACATGTGGCGGGGTTATTTTGAAACGCCCAGCCGCTTCATCCGCCGGTAAAGCGTGGCACGGCCGATGCCGAGGGCCTGCGCTGCAGCGGTCACGTTGCCGCCGCTGTGAAGGAGTGCACCCTTGAGGGCCTTTCGTTCGGCGGCCTCCAGAGCGGGGCGCTCGGCGTCCGTGCCGAGTAGATCCGACGCAGCCCGAGGTGTGAGTGGGGTCTCAAGCGGCAGTTGAAGTCGGCGCCGGGCAGCGCGGTTTGCACCCAAAACCACATCGTCTTCATCCACCGCAACGAGCGCCGGTGCCCCACCGACTTCGCCCCCACAAACGATGATGCGCGCGTCCGGAAAGGCGGCGTAGAATAGATCATTCTCGATCTGGCGGGCAATCTGGCACACCGCCTCGCAGATGAGCCCGTTGAGCGCGTGGCTCTGATCGGCCCGTGCAGAACTCACATCAAGGGCACCGATGAGCTCGCCTGCGGGGCCGAAAAGGGGGGCATCAATACAGCTCATGGAGATGTTTCGCAGCGAAAAGTGCTCGTCCCGATGGACCACAACGCGCCGGCGCTCCACAAGGCATGTGCCAATGCCATTTGTCCCTTCGGCAACCTCGCTCCAGTCGGCTCCCGGGCGCAAATTCCATCCCAGGAAGTCGGAAGAATCGGCGTCCGCGCAGCGCTGGTCCAGAACGATGCCGTGCCGATCCGTGAGGAACACCGCGCACCCGCTGAGGCGCACCAGCGAAAAGAGGTGATTGAGAGAGCGGTCGGCTGCGAGGAGAAGCCCTTCTGCGCGCTGGCGGTGCTCGGCCAGTTCACCGTCGGTCAGGCAACTGAGACGATTGTCGTCCGCGGGATCGAGACCGTGGGTCACCATGGACCGGCGCCAGGACGCAACGAGCGGGGAACGGGCAGCAGCCGAACGCGAGCGTGCTGCCGCCACGACGCAATCCACGTGCTCAAGCCCGGTTTGCATGACCTCCCCCTTCCGCGCCCGAGCGCGATGGGCGGGGCTTTGGCGCCAACGCTGGCGGACTGAGCCCCGGTAAAGCGCACTGCGCCATTTGGGCGTTTTCCCACCCCACAAGAACTCCGATACGACCGGCAATCACTGGGGCCGCAAAAGCCACCAAGTCCGTTCAATCGACGAACACGGTGATGGGCGCCGACCGTCTCCGGTCAGTAGTTCATAGTCCTGTCAGCCAGCCGCGCGTCGGCGTGCCGGTCCATTTTGCACCGCCGGTAGGACGGTGATGTCAGGGTCTTCCAACTGCTCCTTGGTTGCCATCTGATGGGCCGGACCGGCTGAGCGCGTCGGCGGGTCAAAGCGCACGACGCCATCCACAGGCTCCCCGGCGTGGCGACGAAGTAGCGCTTCGAATTCCGGTCGAAGGCCTTCGCCGGATCGGGCCGCCAGCTGGTGTAGCGCAAAGAAGCGGGACGTCTCGTCGGTCACAGGGGGCTCACCAAGCGTTGATTCTGTTCAGGTTTCATTCTCACCGCCCCAACTTGCCAGAAAATCGGAAGTGCGGAAAGTAAAACTTGATGCTCAGCGATCGCCAACACTTTGCGGCGAGTGAAAAAACGCCTCCAGATAAGTATGATTATTATAATAATTCGATTTATAGGCGTGGCAGCTTGGAGTCGTTCCGAACTTGCTGGAAACTCACCGGAGGGAACGGCACAATCACCTGCATTACCTAAAACGGTTCCAGAGCCAATTTTCCCCTTTGAATACAACTGATCATCGTTTGCGCGTGCGCGGGTCAAACGCAGGTTGCCGCGTGTACTGGTGTAGCGAGCAATGGCCGCAACGCCCTGCGCAGAAACAGCGTCCGAAGGGGGCAACCGCGCCGGCGGTGGTTTACAGCGATTGCCCATCGCACGGCTTCGCGCTGCGCACCGCGCCTACCGCCTGCTCACTCCGAGCCACTGCCGACGTCCCGAGAAGCGAAGCAAGCCCCAGCCTGGACAAGGTTGATCCACTGCGATCTTTGCCGATGGGCCTAGGCCGCTGTGACCTCACTGGAAACCAGTCAGGCCGAAAAGGCAGCTCGCTCCTGCGGACGCCCAGCTATGGAACCTGATCTGATTGTGTACGATCAAATCAGGACAGCTCGAGCGTATCGAGAAGCACATCCCAGCCTTCGTACCGGGCAAGGATCCGCTTGAGTGGCGAGTAACCTTCCACCAGCCGGCGGAAGCGAAACGAGAGCTTGGGCTGCTGCGCGATCACCGATGCATAGTGATAGTGCGCGAAGTAGGGGCTCACATCGCCAATGGTGAGGAGGTGACAGGGAAAATTAAAGGCCTCCGTGAGGGCCTCCACCTCCACACCCAATTCGCTAAAAGCGAGCGGCAGGGCAATTTGGTCGAGCCAGGGTCGCTTGTTGCGGATGTCGTCCTGGGCATCGATCTTTTTGGCGCATTCGGCCCAAGTGCGGGCGAAGCGATCGCCGTCCTCCACGAGGATGAAGCCGGCGTTGTAGTAGGGGCGGATCAGCTCGCCCGACACCGATGCGCGATAGCATTTTTCGGGCACATCCTTGTCAAACAGCGACCATACCCGTGCCCAGCTTCCACCGCCGGCGGAAAAGGTATCCACATCAGCAGGCTTTGCTGCCGCGGCACCCGACAACATGTAGTGGTAGGAGAACGGGACCATCAGCATGATGTCAGTGTCGAGAAAAAGCGCACGCTCGTTAAGACCACCAAGGGCGCTGATCTTGTTGCCGTGCTTATAGTCCGGATCGATGGGGTTATCCGCCGGCATCAAAGTAACGCCAAGATCAGCCAAGAAAGCAGCAACATCTGGTGAAAGATGGCCCCAGTGAGCGGCTGGCTCCATGGTTCGGCAGATCACCCGGCCGGCAAGGTAGTTTTCGTGGAGGCTGGCTGCCAGGAGCGCCGCCTGCGGCTCCAAGGGGCCGGCGTGGGCAACGAACACAATCGTCGGGCACGCGGCGGCGACCTCAGCGAACATTGAACTCACCGCTCTTTAGCATCTTCACCAGCGGTGCGATTTGCACCTTAGGATCGATGTAACGTGCCCAAAAGTCTGCTGTTTTTTCCCGGGCGGCTGAAATCTCATCGGGGTTGTGGGCAAGTCGAACTAGAAGTTCGCGTAGAGCATCGATGGAACACTCCTCAAGCACCCAGCCAGCGCCGGTTTGCCTCACAAGTTCACCAATCTCGGTAAAAGCCATGGTGATGACCGGGCAACCACACGACAGCGCGGAAATGGCCCTCGTTGAATATGAAATGCGCCGCTCTGCGTTCGGCGTAAAGACATCAAGGGCGGCGTCGCAGGATCCATTGAGGAAGCGATAATTTTCAAAGGATGAGACCTGGTGCCGAACGAGGCCTTCGCCCTCACCTGGTAGTCGCTGAACGCGGGAGAGATCGCGCAAGTGCAAGTGCTGCCCGAGGCCGATGGCGTGAATGTCCACTGGATAGCTCGCGGCAAGGCGCACAAGTTCTGGAACGCCGATACCGGTGGTCCACGCCTGGTGAAACCCCCCAACGAACAGACGCAACCGACCGCTCGGATGTGGAGGCGGAGAAATCTCTTTCTGCAGTCGTTGGGTCGAAAGACGGACGGCAGGTATGGGGCCCGTTACGGTCCGTTCAGCTTCTTTTGAGAGAAATTGCGTGGCGTAGTCTGCTTGCACCTGTCCGTTGGCAATGACGATGTCCGCCTGCGCTATTATCTTCAGCTTGTCCGCTTTCTTCTTCGTCAATTCATCGCTGTTCGAAATAATAGCGTGCTCCACCATCGTTGCGCTAAAAAAATCGTAAATCAGGCGAACTTTTTCTCCTTTGGTGTACTCCAGGGCATTTGACCAGTTGGGAAAAACCACAAAGTCATAGTCGTTATTCAGCCTATGAAAGTATTTTTCATCCTCGAGGAGGCGCCAATATTGTGGGATACTGAGCCGTGGTGTGTTCCAGCGATCGAGTTGGGCGCGGATTGAAACGGCCGGGCTTACGATTTCAACGTCAAAGCCTTCGGCCACGAGCCCTTCACGCAAACCTGCCGCCCGCAACGCGTGGGCGCTGCTCGGCCCCCCCGACCCTGGGATCATCGTGTTACAGGAAATTGCGATCCGGCCGCTCACCGGACTATCTCAAACTCGGCCAAGATCTTTTGCGGAAAAAGATCTTTCGGCTTGGGGGAAATCGCCGCCACGTGCCGCAATTCGCAGTGGGCGCCCATCGCCGAAGCGACCTTTGCCGAGAGCAAGCCGAGCCCACGCTGGCTCGAAACGCTTGTGCCAACGAGATCGTCCCCTTGAGCCTCTAGGAGAAAGAAAACTGTTGCAGGCAGACGCGCGTTTCTCACGAGCGTTGCCATCGCATTTAATTCAGTTTCTGTAGTCTGGTCGTCCAAACCGCTAAATAAGAACACATCTGCCGGAGTATTCGCCGTATATTCTGAGACAGTGGCGACGGGTTGCTGCGACGACTTTTCCGGAAGACCGCCTGGGTAGCTGCCGTCTGGGTCGACGCCCATGTAGCGAATGCCGGAAGGCATATAGGATGCCATAGACCCGTCCCCGCTGCGGTAGTGCATCAAAAAAAGAGGCTCGGTGCCGTCCAACCGCAACCGCGCAAGACGTTGCAGACGTTGTCTAAGGGTCCACTTTGCCGCAAGAAAATTCCACTTCTGGATCGTGTTTTCGCTCAGCCCCCTTGGGCGGCTTGTCTGATCCAGATGGTCGAACACAGACTGAAGAAGGGTTCGCCGATCGCTGTGCGAAATGGTGAGCGCTTCAAGAGGAAAATGATTTCCATCCGGGCGCCATGATTTCGAACTTAAGAGGCGGTCGAACGGTGATGCATAGTAATCAATCAGCTGTGCCTTCGCCCCGTGAAGCCCGTCGGCAAGGACATAGAACGGAAGATCCCAAAGCGCCTTGGGCACCGCGGATTGCGCGCCCACACGCTGCCTTCGGGGCTCGGAAAACTCTAATAGCAGGAGCGCGGTCGAGGTTTCTGGGGCGCTCTTCATGTCGGCGCCAGAAAGCTGCCGCAAGTCTAATGGGTCGCGGGCGATCGCCAAGAACTCGCCATCGATGACGAGAATTTTCGCGCCTGCATCTGGTGTTTCTTCGGGACTCACAAGCTTTTCTACAGCTACTTTGCCGATGACCGCTTTTGAGCCAATTCGGCATTGAAAAGGTCGATGATGTCCTGCTGTCGGTCGAGTTTGATCTCGAGTGTCTCAACGATATCCATCAACCGCTGCACTTCGGATTGAAGGTTTTCGATTTCACTTCGCTGGGCAGCGTTTTCATATCGCAAGATATTAAAGTAGCCACCGATATCGGTGTCTTTGGGCAAGACTTCAAAAATTTGCTTGGGCATGGGACGTGTCTCGTTTTTCTGCGGAGCGCATGCGCATCAGTTGAGAATTGCGTTGAATCGCTCTTCGACCGCTTGGATTTCGGCGAGAAGGCTCTCGTCCAGGATGGGTTCGTTGGGGCCGCTTTGAGAAAGGCTCATGCCGTCATAAACGTCGAACGGCATCACATCGGCCAACTGATAGTCCCAGGTCTTGCGAACCTCCGAAACAATGTCCCGGTTTTGTAGTAAGTCGGCCATTGGGATCACAAGTTTTCGTCCCCGGTCGTTTTCAAGAAATCGTAGAGCTTGTTGGGCATAGTTCAGGTACATTCGTATGGCGACATCGCTATCGCGAAAGAACTCGAAGTTGAGGTCCACCGCGTGACCCACCGAAAAATCCCTGGCGGCGCGTTTTCGCATCGAGTGAACGCAATCAATGCAAGGGCGATAGACGTAAACCACCGCCATATCCGGGAATGTCGCTCGCCACTGCGGCAGGAAATAACAAACCCGCGGATCCTTAAAGCCCCAGGCGGCGTGTTCGGATTTTCCAACGCCGTAGTCTAGCATGAAACGCCAGTCCGCGCGGGTCAGCACCGGGGGCATATCTGTGGCAGTTTGCCAGTTTTGCCCGTTCCGGCGCAGTATATTTTCATGGAAGGAAAGGATGCTTTTGTCTTCGAAATGGCCGTAGGGATTGGACGGCTTTGCCCCTAGCAGGTCATCGCCCAAGTAAATGCCGGCGTCTGCAAAAAGGTTTGCGGTCATCGACGTGCCGCTGCGGTGAAAACCAGCGATAATGAGAGGGGCGCTATACTGAGGTCGCCCCGATCCTTCGACCGGTCTCCGTTTCGGGGCGCGGCGGGGCGCCGTCACTGGATGGGCAGCGACGCACCGATGGCGAATGGTATTTCCGACGCGCCCCTCGGCGAAGCCCTCGGTGACAAAATGCCGGTGTAGCTCGCGATCATCGAGGGCCGCTAACGCCGGATCAGTGGCGCGGTAAAAGGCGGCGTTGAACAATTTTGGCTCGCTGTTTTGTCGAAACGCGGCATCGGTCACGTAGCGCTCCAGCGGGGTAACGACGCCTTCGGACGCGAAGTATTTTTTGTCCTCCAAGGCATCTTGCAGCTCCCTTATGGGAACGAGGCCCTCTCGCCAGCCGGACATCAAATAGTGGGTAAGCGGTTCGGTTTGGGTGCGCTCTACATCTCGGTTTTGTTCAAGGTACCAATGCGGGTCGAAGGCCGGATTGGGGCGCGCCCCACGCTTCCAACCCTCAGCGAGATAATGGCCGAGCGGCTCACGGCCGGTAATGGCTGCATCGGCGTTGTGGCATAGATACCAGGTGGTGCTGAAGAGGACATGCGGATCAAACCCGCACTGCCATCCTTCCTGCACATAGTGGAGGAGGGGGTTCTGGTTCGACGCGGCACCAATGCGGTAGTCCCGCTCGTACTTTTTCGGGTCGAACAAGATGTGCGGCGCGCGGCCTTCGCGCCAGCCGAAATCCATGTAGTGGCGCAAGGGGTCGATGCCGGCTGATCGAATGTCGGCGTTGGTGGCCAGGTACCAGTTCGTATCAAACAGGGCATGAGGGTTGCGCCCTTCCTTCCAGCCGCGAAGGACGTAGTGCTCAACGGGGGCAGCTCCAGCGAGGTCTTTGGGAGCCACCCCGTAAAATGCCGGATCAAAGATCGGGAGAATGGCATCGCAATGGTCGGCCGTTGGGCTTTTGCGGCTGAAAGAGCTCCTGACATTTTTAAGGATTTTGGGGGGCTGCATTGCGGTTTCGGCGGTGCTCGCGATGGGAAACAACCTGGTGGCGGAATTTTCGGCGCCGGCGTCTTGGCGCGAGTCGCGAGGAAACCCTTCCGCGGCCCCCATCTAACCCCTTGCATATCAAGAGGCCAAGCCCGACGGTTCGCCAGGCCTTGTTGCCCACGGTTTTGCACACCTCGGGTGCGTCAACCATGGGGGATTTAGCCGAGCACGTTGGCGGTCGCAGCGGGGCACAGGTTTGGGCAGGCATGGCGTCCGGGGACTGCATGGACATCCTTTAATACGAAGGGGCGCTGGCCTTTGCTGTCCCTAAACCACAAGGCGTGCGGCGCGTTTTGGGGGCTTCCGCGCTGGGGGGCCGAAACATCCAAGGATCGGAGCCGCGCGCCGTTTCATGCGGTCGAACCTTGATGCGCGCGGCAACACTGATTAACCGTTGCCGCCGGAGGTAACCATGAAACGGAACGATAATCTGCGCAGCCGCTTGTGGTTCGATGACCCGAGCGATCCTTCGGCCACGGCGCTCTATCTGGAGCGCTATCTCAACTTCGGCCTCACCCAGGAGGAATTGCAAGCAGGAAAGCCCATCATCGGCATCGCGCAGACCGGATCGGACCTGTCTCCCTGCAACAGACCCCATGTAGAGCTCGCCAAGCGAGTGCGCGAGGGGATCCGTGAGGCCGGCGGCATCGCGCTGGAATTCCCCATCCACCCGATCCAGGAGACTGGAAAGCGGCCGACAGCCTCGCTGGATCGTAACCTCGCCTACCTGTCGCTGGTGGAGGTTTTGCACGGCTATCCCCTCGACGGGGTGGTGCTGACCATCGGTTGCGACAAGACCATGCCGGCCTGCCTGATGGCGGCTGCCACGGTTGATATTCCGGCAATTGCGCTGTCCGGCGGGCCCATGCTCAATGGCTGGTACCAGGGGAGGCGAACCGGTGCCGGCACGATCGTCTGGGAGGCGCGCCGTCTGCTTGCCGCCGGCGAAATCGACTATGCGGGGTTCATCGACCTGGTGGCCTCCGCATCGCCTTCGCCGGGCTATTGCAACACCATGGGCACGGCAACGACGATGAACTCCCTCGCCGAGGCGCTCGGCATGAGCCTGCCAGGCTCGGCGGCCATTCCAGCGCCCCACAAGGAGCGAGCAGCGGCGGCCTATCGGACGGGCCTGCGCATCGTGGAGATGGTGCGCGAGGATATGCGGCCTTCCGATATTCTCACCCGCAAGGCGTTCGAAAACGCCATTGTGATCAATTCAGCCATCGGCGGCTCGTCCAACGCACCCATTCACATAAATGCCATTGCCGCTCACATCGGTGTGGACCTCACGGTGGATGACTGGGAGCAGGTGGGGCTCGACATTCCGCTTCTCGTCAACCTTCAGCCGGCCGGAGACTATCTGGGCGAGGACTACCACCATGCCGGGGGTGTGCCCGCGGTTGCGGCCGAACTCATGCGCCACGGAAAACTCCACGAAGACGCATTGACGGTCAGCGGCAAGACCATGGGGGAGAACAGCAAATCGGCGAAAATCCTCGACACGGATGTCATTCGCACCTTCGACACCGCCCTCAAAAAGTCGGCAGGTTTTAAGGTGATGCGCGGCAATCTTTTCGATGCCTCGGTGATGAAACTCTCGGTCATCAGCGAAGATTTTCGAAAGCGCTATCTGTCCAATCCGGACGATCCCGAAGCTTTTGAGGGTCGTGCCATCGTGTTTGACGGCCCGGAGCACTATCACCATCACATCGACGACCCTGACCTTGCCATCGATGCCAATTGTGTCTTGTTCATTCGCGGCGCCGGGCCGGTGGGCTACCCGGGGGCGGCCGAGGTGGTGAACATGCGCGCGCCGGATTACCTGATCCAAAAGGGCGTGCAAGAGCTCCCCTGCGTAGGCGACGGGCGTCAATCGGGGACGTCAGGCTCACCGTCGATCCTCAATGCGTCGCCGGAAGCAGCAGCAGGCGGCGGGCTGGCGCTGCTGAAAACCAACGACCGCGTCCGGATCGATCTGAAGCGGGGTTCGGCGGACATCCTCATCAGCGATGAGGAGCTGGAACAGCGGCGCGTCGCGCTGAACGAAGCGGGCGGCTACCAGTACCCCAAAAGCCAGACGCCGTGGCAGGAAATGCAGCGAAGCTGCGTCGATCAGCTGTCTGCGGGGATGGTTCTTAAGCCCGCAGTTAAATATAAGAGGATCGCGCGCAGCTTTGTGCCTCGGCACAGCCACTGATGATCATCGCCGTCGACTGGGGCACGTCCAGGCTTCGCGCCTATCTCATCGGCGGCGACGGCGAAATGCTTGGGCGCATCGAGGCTGATAAGGGTCTGATGCGCGTGGAAGCGGGCAACTACGAAGTCACGCTGGCGGCGGCCATCGAGCCCCTTCGGACAAAAGCGCCCGACGCCCCGGTCATCATGGCTGGCATGGTGGGTGCGCGCCAGGGGTGGGTGGAGGCGCCTTACGTAGCGCTTCCTGCCCGCAAGGAGGATCTGGCGGCGGCCATCATGGCCGTCCACGCCCCTTCCGTCGGCAAGGTTGCCATCATTCCCGGCGTCTCCTCGGGCAGCGGCCGCGAAGGGTGGGCCGACGTGATGCGGGGCGAGGAGACCGAGATCATTGGCGCGCTCGCCACGTTGGATATTCTGGAGGGCACCTTCGTGATGCCGGGTACCCACTCCAAGTGGGTGAACGTGAAGGATGGAGCCATTGTCTCTTTCCGCACCTATCTTACCGGTGAAGCGTACCAAGCGCTCTCGCGCCACACGATCTTGTCCAAAACCCTTGGTGAAGGCGGCGACGAGGAGGGGCAGGCATTCCTGCGCGGGGTCGACGAGGGGGCAGCACTCAGCGGGGCAGGGGACCTCCTTGCGCGCCTCTTCAGCATCCGCGCCGAGACCCTGTTCGGCCGGCTCGGGCCTGAGGAAACGGGGCCTTTCCTGTCCGGGCTTTTGGTGGGGGCGGAAGTGGCTGCTGCCGCTTCGTCAGCAAAGGAAGTCTTTGTGGTGGGGGCAAAGGCCAATGTCCGGCGCTACGAGATCGCCCTCGGGCGAGCCGGCATCGCTGTTGCCGCATCGCCGCCGGACGCCGCCGCCCGCGGCGTTGCGCTGATGGCGGACCACGCAGCCAGCCTGGGTTTATTTGCAGATTGATGGTGCCAGCGGGCGCCGTGGGCGAGGGTTTGGAGGATCTCGGATGAAGCTGGAAGACGCGTTGCAAAAAATGCCGCTGGTGGCGGTGTTGCGGGGAATGCCGCCGAGTGAGGCGCTCGACGTGGGTAACGCGCTGGTGGGAGCGGGATTTTCCGTGATGGAGGTGCCGCTCAATTCGCCCGACCCCTACGCCTCGATCCGACTGCAGCACGATGCATTTTCCTCAAAAGCCATCGTCGGCGCTGGCACGGTCCTTTACGCAGAGGAGGTTTCGCGCGTTGCCGACGCCGGCGGAACGATAATCGTCTCGCCAAACTTCTCTGAGGAGGTGGTTCGCGCCACCAAGCGTTGTGGATTGATCTCCGTTCCTGGCGTGATGACGCCCACCGAGGCTTTCCGCGCCTTGGACGCCGGCGCGGACGCGCTCAAACTTTTCCCCGGTGACGGGATATCGCCGGCGGTGGTGAAGGCGATGGGTGCGGTGCTGCCCAAGGGGACCGTCACCATGGTGACCGGGGGCGTCGACGCCGCCAACATCGGCGATTGGATGGGCGCCGGCGCCACGGGCTGCGGCATCGGCTCAGCGCTTTATAAGCCCGGAAAGTCCGCCCAAGCCGTGGCGTCGGATGCCAAAAAATTCTCCGAGGCTGCCGCGGCCGCCCTTTCCCAGCGAGCCGCCTAGGACTGACCATGGCCGATATCCTATGCCTGGGCGAGCCGATGGTGGAGTTCAGCCACCGGGGCGGCGACACGTACGTGGAGGGCTTTGGCGGCGATGTATCAAACGTTGCCGTCGCAGCCGCCCGCCAAGGGGCTTCGGCAGGCATGATCGCGCACATCGGCACCGATGCGTTCGGTGACAAGCTCATGAATTTTTGGAAGCGGGAAGGGGTATCGGCTCGCGCGATCCATCGAAGCGCCCGTGCGCCCACTGGCATTTACTTCATTCACCACGACACGTTCGGCCACAATTTTTCTTACCGTCGTGCCGGGTCGGCCGCCTCTCTCATGGGTCCCGAAGACGTTCCGGCCGAGGCCATTCGAGCGGCAAAAATCCTCCATCTTTCAGGCATCTCCCTCGCCGTTTCCCCGTCGTCCTGCGATGCCTGCTTTGCCGCCATGAAAATTGCCCGAGAGGCCGGTGTGCTGGTTTCCATCGACACCAACCTGCGCACGTTGCTCTGGCCGGTGGAGCGCGCCGCTGCCGTAACGCACGCGGCGATGCGGTGGGCGGATATTGCACTACCGGGCCTTGATGATGCCAAGGCCCTATCGGGGCTGGATGATCCGCACGAGATCGTCGGATTTTATCAGGCCATGGGGCCGAAGGTGGTTGCCCTTACCCTCGGTGCGGAGGGGGCGTTGGTGGCCGACGCTGAGGGGCTCGCGAAAATACCGGCCCGCCCGGCAAACCTCGTGGATGCATCGGGGGCAGGGGACTGTTTTGACGGGGCTTTCTTATCCCGGCTGGTGGCCGGCGACGATGCCCGAGCCGCGGGCCGATACGCGGTGGTGGCGGCGTCTTTGTCCACCGAGGGCCATGGCGCCATACCGCCCATCCCCCGAGCAGATGACGTGCGCCGGGCGGCAAAGAACCACGCGATGGATGGGGCCCAATAGCCCCGCCAAGCCAATCATTCAAAAGTTGGTGCCATCGGGCAGGCTGGACCCAGGCCGTTCACGACAAGACTCGGCGACGAATTCGGCGTAGCGACGCGGCCCGTCGGGCAGAAGCAAAGCTTGATCGTCAAGATCGCGCTTTGTGATGGGCTGGCCGAAGCGCTGGAGATACCGGTACTCCAGCTCCAGATCGGACACCATCCAGTCGGGCATGTAGCCCCTCATGGTGCGCGCCCAGGCCTCCGGGGTTTCGTCCAAAAAAGTCACCTTAGTGCCCATCTGCGCCGACCATATAGCAGCCACTTCCTCACCGTTCGGCTGGTCAGGGCTCGAAAGAAGGATGGTGCGTCTGCTCCCGATGCCCTCAAGAAGTGCCTTGGCCGCCGCATCGGCCACGTCTCGTGTGTCGACCCGAGCGATGGGATGCCGACCGCAAGGCAGCGGGTAGATTCCCGCCGCTAGCCCGTCGCGCACAGCGAGATCATTCTGGGCGAAGTTGGTGGGTCGCAAGATCGTGTGATGGGTTTCGCTCGCCCTGATGGCTGCCTCAATGGCCAATTTTGAACCAGCATGCGGAATAAGCGGCGCGCGGGAGGACAAATCACTCGACAGATAAACCAATGATTTGACGCCCGCGCTTAGGATCATGGCAAGGCTGGTCAGTCCCTGGTGGGCTTCCGTCTGGCTGAAGGGGGCCATGAGAAACACCGCTCTCACGCCTTTGAGCGCAGGAATGAGGGATTGCGGCTTGTCCACGTCCGCCACAACGCCCTCGACGCCGGTCGGCAAGCGCTCGACTTTTTGGGCACTGCGCGTGATCACTCGAACCGGCGCGCCGCTTTGGCGTAACGTATTCACCAAAGCGCTGCCGACCTGGCCGGTGCCACCGAAGACCAAAATCGTCACGGAAGAGGCAACTCCTTCCCATCCCGTGAACGCCGTCGGCTCGCCCTTGAACCGCCGCGCCAACCTCCTTTGGCTCGCCGAAAGTCGACCCCCTTCACAAAAGCTGACGCCCCGCCAAGTTGCGCATCAGTGCCCGCGTGCCGAACGTCCAAGGTGGTGCTTTGGTGGAGAGTGTCACGCGATTGACGAGGGCGCCCAGCTTCGGGTTGGCGATGCGCACGATGTCTCCCTCCCGGTGGGTGAAGCCCATACCTGGCCCATCGCGATCCTTCACCGGCGCAAACATCGTTCCACAATAAAGCACCAGTCCATCGGGATACTGATGGTGGGGTCCCAGCGTGGCGCGCACCAAATCATCTGGCGAGCGGCTGATTTGCGCCATGGACGACGTGCCTTCCAGCACAAAACCGTCCTCGCCGGTTACGTTAAGCGATATGTCCGCGTTGGCCACGTCGCCGGGTCCAAAGTGTTCGTCGTAAAGACGAATGAAAGGACCGATGGCGGCTGACGCATTGTTGTCTTTCGCTTTTCCCAGAAGCAGCGCCGAACGTCCCTCCACGTCGCGCAAGTTCACGTCGTTGCCCAGCGTTGCGCCCACCGTCGTCCCGTCGGAGCGAACCACCAGCACCACTTCGGGCTCGGGGTTGTTCCACTGCGAAATCGGATGAAGACCCACGAACGCCCCGTGCCCCACCGCGGACATGGGCTGAGCTTTGGAAAAAATCTCCGCGTCCGGTCCGATACCCACCTCCAAATACTGCGACCAGACGCCCTTCTCCTGCAGTACTGTCTTCAGAGCGTCAGCTTCCTGCGATCCCGGGGTAAGCTGTGACAGGTCGGTCCCGATGACGGAGACGATTTCGTCCCGGATTGCCGACGCTTTTTTGGCGTTACCAGCTGCCTGCTCCTCAATGACACGCTCCAGAAGACTTGTGACGAACGTGACGCCGGATGCCTTGATGGCATGAAGATCGACTGGTGCGAGAAGGAAGGGTCGATTTTGGTCCCGCACGTCCTCCGCAGAATTGGCGAGAAGCTCATCAACGGTTGTGATCAACTCACCCGGAGACTGCATCGCCACCGCGGCCGCCTCTAGCGTCTCGGTGAGATCGGACATGGTCGCGATGGCGCGGCTGGTAATGTCCCACACCTCGCCCTCGCGCACGCAAACCACCGCAGGACCGACGCCCGGCCGCATGGCCCGGCCCACCAGCACGGCACCGCGATCATTCGGCAGCGCATTTTTAGTATCCATCGTCGACTGTTCTCCTCACTGCGCCGGCACCGAAACCCGGATGCGTGCGCCCTGCGCTCCAATTTGATCTGTTCCCGCCGCCAAACTCTCCAAATCAAACTCGACGGTTTTAGCGAAACCCACCCCGAACTTGGTAAATAAGTCTTTAGCGTCTTTCGGCGCCGGGCCGCCATCGGCGCGGGGGAAATAGCCGCTCACCGCGCAAAGGAGCCCTTCAGGCCTGATTGGAACCGGGTCAGGCTGGAAAAAGCGGTTCGCTCCCGAGCTTGGTTGGACTGGCGAGCAATCGGACCTCATCTTCCCGTCTATCGTCAGGTCGGCATTGCTCCAGCGGCTCAATGACGCGCGCACGGACGATCCCGGCAGCACGCCTCGGCCATCGAGCGCCCCTCTGGCGGCGACAAGACCGTCCATCTGTTGATTGATTTTTGGGGAACGCCGCTGTGCACGACGTTTTTGGTGTTTCTTCGCCTTGCGGCAACTCTCGCCCTAAGCCGGCACAACCGCTCGCCGCGCCTTGGCACTAGTGAGGTTGCCGTCATTGGCCGCGGTCGGCTACGAGGTGGGTCAAGCAACAATGAACCGGCGCTCGACTGCCGGCAAAGGGAGTGAACTCATGACCGTCCTACGTTTCGCCGCCCCCGTTACCTTGGCCGCACTCCTTGCGGCCGGTACGGCATCGGCCACCGAGCTCAAGCTCAGCCATCAGTGGTCCACCAGCGATATCCGCCACCAGGTGGCCCAGATGGTGGCTGACGAGGTGGCTGCGGCCGATGTCGATCTTGAAATCAAAATCTATCCATCGCGCTCCCTCTTTAAGCCGCGCGAGCAGTATAATCCGCTGACTCGGGGCCGGCTCGAGATGACCGTTTTGCCGCTGTCTTACGCCGGGGGGCAGCGCCCGGCGTACAACCTCACCCTGATGCCGGGCCTGGTGAAAAACCACGATCACGCTGCTCGTCTTTCTGATTCGCCCTTCATGGAGAAAATCGAGGCCATCATGGCCGAGGACGATGTGATGGTGCTCGTCCACGGCTACCTTGCGGGCGGATTTGCCGGGAAGGAAAAGTGCATAACAAGCCCTGACGACGTGGAGGGCCTGCAGACCCGTGCGGCGGGCAAGGCGTTCGAGCAGATGCTCGCCGGCGCTGGCGCATCAATCACCTCCATGCCGTCGTCAGAAATTTATTCTGCCATGCAGACAGGCGTACTTGATGCGGCGAATACGTCCTCATCGAGCTTTGTCTCCTACCGCCTTTACGAGCAGCTTGCCTGCTACACGCCCGCTGGCGATGTGGCGCTTTGGTTCATGTACCAGCCTCTCTTGATGAACAAGTCGACGTTCGAGGGGCTCACCGAACCGCAACAGGCGGCACTGCTTGCTGCTGCGGAAAAGGCAGAAGCATTTTATCTCGACGGTGCCAAAGCTGCGGATGATGCGTCTCGCAAGACCTTCGAAGAGCAGGGCGTGGAAATCGCTGAAATGAGCGAAGAGGACTTTGCGGCGTGGCGGGAGATTGCGAAGGGCACGTCCTACGCCGCGTTCATCGAGGAAACCCCGAACGGACAAGAACTGCTCGACGCTGCGCTTTCGGTCGACTGACGCGCGATGGCCGCAGCGCCACTTCGGATGGGGGAGCGGCGCCGGCCTCTCCCCCTTCGCATCATCTCGGTCCTTTCAATCCTATGCGGGGTGGCGGCGGCCCTGATGATCCTTGCGGCCGTGTTGATCACCTGCCAACTCATTTTCGTGCGCTTCGTTCTCAATGAGTCGACGATCTGGCAGACCGAGGCTGTCACCTATCTGATGATCGCCGCGACGATGCTGGGCCTTCCCTACGTGCAGCATCTGAAAGGTCATGTGAATGTTGATCTTTTGCCCATGCTGCTGCCGCCCAGCGCGCGCAAGGGCCTTGCTGCGACAACGCTCATCCTAACGGGGCTCGTCGCCGCGGCGATGACCTACCACGGCTACGAGCTCTTTCACCTCGCCTTTGAGCGAAACTGGAAATCTGACACCGTTTGGGGCGTTCCGCTATGGATCCCCTACAGCGCCATTCCGCTCGGCTTTGGCCTTTATCTCCTGCAACTAGGTGCAGACCTCTTCGCCCCCGACGACGGCCCACACCCCATCTCCCAAAGGGCCGATTGATGGGGCCGCTCACCCTTGGCGGGCTCATTGCCATTGCAACGGTCTTGGTGCTGTTCTCCGGCGTCTCCGTGGCGGCAGGCCTCCTCATCGTCGCCTCGCTATTCCTCATCATCTTCGACGGTTTCGGCTCGCTGGAACTGCTGCCGGAAATCTTCTTCGGCAAGCTCGACAACTTTGCGCTGTTGTCGATTCCCATGTTCATCATCATGGGAGCGGCGATTTCGTCGACGCGCGCGGGTGCTGACCTTTATGAGGCGCTGGAGCGATGGTTGACGCGCGTCCCTGGCGGGCTGGTGGTCTCCAACCTTGGCGCGTGCGCGCTGTTTGCCGCCATGTCGGGTTCATCGCCGGCCACCTGCGCCGCCATCGGCAAAATGGGCATCCCGGAGATGCGCAAGCGCGGCTATCCCGACACCGTGGCGTCGGGTGCCATCGCGGCCGGCGGCACGCTCGGTATTCTGATCCCGCCGTCGGTGACCATGATCGTGTACGGCATCTCCACCGAGACCTCCATCGGCCGGCTTTTCTTGGCCGGCGTCATTCCGGGGCTCCTCCTGGTGGGCCTTTTTATGGTGTGGTCGATCTACTCCACCTGGCGACAGGGCGGAGCAGAGACGGCGCTCGCTCGGGTCAAATACACCTGGCGCCAGAAGGTGGAGGTTTTGCCCCGCGTCCTGCCGTTTATCGCGATCATCCTGGGCGTTCTTTACGCACTCTACGGAGGGGTGGCGACGCCATCAGAAACGGCTGCTGTAGGGGCGTTGATGTGTATCATCGTCGCCGTCCTCATCTACCGCCTCTACGATGTGCGCTCGCTCTGGGCTGTGTTGCGCGATTCCACCCGCGAAAGCGTGATGATCTTGTTCATCATCGGCGCGGCAGGCGTTTTTTCTTACATGCTCTCCAATCTTTTCGTGACCCAGGCGATTGCCGAATCCATCGGCGGTATGGAGGTGAACCGCTGGGTGTTGATGTTTGCCATCAACATTTTTCTGCTTGTTGCCGGCTTCTTCTTACCGCCTGTGGCGGTGATACTGATGGCGGCACCCATTTTACTTCCCATCGTCACCTCCGCCGGATTCGATCCCTACTGGTTCGCAGTCATCCTCACGATCAACATGGAAATCGGGCTCATTACGCCGCCGGTGGGGCTCAACCTTTACGTGATCAACGGCATTGCGCCAGATATTTCCCTGCGCACGATCCTGGTGGGCTCCATGCCTTTCGTCGTTTGCATGGTGCTGGCGATTGTCATCCTCTCCATCTTTCCCGGTCTGGTTACCGCCTTGCCGGATGCTTTGATGGGGCCCGCTCGATAAGCCAAATCTTCGGTCAAAACTTTAGCTGATGGTCCCACGATCGGTGCGAGCTGGAACAATTTTTGGCTCAGGCGTCGAACTTTGGTGGCGCGTGGCTACTAAAGTCCGAGGCGATGCCCGGAGGATCCTTTTATTTGAATGTGCTTTGACGAAATGCGCCTGGCGATCTTTCGCCGGTGCGGCATCGAACCGGTTGTGCCTGCGCAACGTGCGGCGATGGCAAACCCTTTCAAATTCCAGACCCTTTCGCCTAAGGTGGATCCATCCGCTGGATGCCAACGTCTCAGGAAGGAACCGCCCATGTTGCCGAGCCGCCGTCTGCTGGCGCTTGCGCTCTTACCTGCGCTTGCCGCCCCCGCTTTGGCCGACGATGACTTCATCGGCTTTTACCAGGGCATCAACACGGAAACAGGCTCGCTGAGTTCCTTGTCCATTGTTGAGAGCGGCAACGGCTTTTCCATCGCAGCCCATGCCACGGTTTTCGGCGATTGCGAAGGTTCGGACAAAACCGCGACCTTGACGGCTGATGGCACGATGGCGCGGGACGTGCTGAAGCGCTCAAACGGGCAACTGCGCTGCGTTGCGACGGGGACGACCGCGACGGTCGCCGATGGCGACTATATTTTGAGTGACGATGAGGAAATCGTCACCCTGCGCGTCCCTGGCCGGCCAGATCTTCACTATCATCGCCTCAGCGACTGACCTGCTCTTCGAACACTTGAAGGGAATGGACTTTGCCAGCGAGAGCCATAAGGAGCTTGAGTTTTGGCTCGTGTTCGCGAACCCATCACAGAAGGATCGGACGTCAGTTGAACGACGCACCTACCGCGAGCCTTTACGGGTGATCCAAAAGGAGTAGAAATTCATCGGCAGGAGTTTTTACTTGTTCCGATCCGTTGCAGCTCTCTTGATCCTCGTCGGCGCGTTCGCCAGCGGGTTTTGGCTGTCATCGAGCGGGCTATTGGGTGGTGACAGCGCCCGGATCGGGGCGGAATCCGACCGAACTGTGGACGCGGCCGTTCCGGCGCAAACTTCCCCTGGCTTTCCCGGCAATACCGTCGTGGTGACGGTTGCAGAAGTGGAGTTGACGCCCCCGCGCCTGCGTCTTCAGTCCATCGGAACGGGCAAAGCCGTCCGGTTCATCCGCGTCACTGCCGAGGTGGCGGGTACAGTGGAAAGTATCTCGGTTGAACCCAACACCGATGTGTCTGCCGGTGAGCCCATCATTACCTTCGAGCGCGAAACCCAAAGGATATTGCTGGGGAGCGCTGAGGCCGAGCTTGAAAAGCAATCGTCCGCCTTTTCCCGGCTCGACACGCTTTTCAGCCAAAACAGCAATGCGGTCTCCCAATCCCAGCTGGAGGACGCCCGGGCGTCTCTCGCCATTGCCGAAGCCAACGTCGCGGCCGCACAGTACGAATTCGATCGGCGCGTGGTCCGGGCACCGTTCTCCGGCCGAATTAACCTCAACGATCTTACCGTGGGCGACTACCTGGCCCAGGGGGCAAAAATCGTAACGTTGGTGGATGCCAGCAGTCTCCTGGTAGAATTTACGGTTTCTGAAACCGCCGTCCCGCAGGTTGCCACGGGTGTGGGGGTGCGCCTCACAACGCCGGCGTACCGGGGCAGAGTTTTCAGCGGTACCATCGTCGCCTTTGACAGTGCTATTGACGAGGAAAGCCGCACCGTCCGGGTCCGGGCCGAAGTTCAAAACCCGGCCAACCTGCTGTTGCCAGGCATGACCTTCAGTGTGGGCCTTGCAAGTGCCGACGAGCCGATGCCGATGATCCCGGCCGTTTCGGTCCTTTGGAAGCGTAGCGGCGCTTATGTTTGGCGCGTGGGGGAGGACAACCGCCCTGAGGATGTCAGCGTGGTGCTGCGCCACCGCCTCGGTGATCGGGTGTGGGTGGAAGGCGACTTGAGCGCTGGAGATCGCGTCGTGCGGGACGGCGCCTTCAAGGTAAGCGAAGGCGCTCTTCTTCAAGTGGACACGGCGCTCCCTACCCCGAGCGTTGATGGATGACCCTGGCTCGCAGGAAATGACTCGGGATCGACTGGGCTTTGCTGCCACCTTCGTCGGGCGTCCGGTACTCGCGTTGGTCATCAATCTTCTCGTCGTTATTGCCGGGATTGCAGCGTTGCGCGGGGTCGAGGTGCGCGAACTTCCCAACGTTGCCCAACCGGTCATTTCCGTGCAGGCGCGTTTTCCGGGCGCTGCGGCATCCACAGTGGATGCAGAGGTGACAAGCGTCCTTGAAGATGCTCTCGCTCGCCTTGAAGGGCTGCAAAACATCTCGTCTCAGTCCTCCTACGCGTCGGCTCGGATCACGTTGGATTTGAGCGGCAGCGTCGATATCAACGATGCTGCCAATGACGCCCGAGACCTCGTCTCCCGTGCGCGGCGCAATCTCCCCGACGACCTCGAAGAGCCCACCGTTCAAAAGAGCGATGCGGATGCTGACCCGATCATGCGCCTTGCTTTGAGCGGTACACTGCCGCTGCCCGACCTTGCTCTTCTTGCCGAGGGCATCGTCTCGGACCGGCTCCTATCCGTCGAAGGGGTCGCGGAGATCGAGATTGCCGGGGACTACGACCGCATCATGCGCGTGACGTTCGCGCCGGTGGCCATGGCAAGCCGCGGCATATCGCTTGCGGACATGCGGGCGGCCCTTGCAAGCGCGAACCTCGACATCCCCCTTGGTGCCCTTGAGACCGACACCCAGGCGCTCATCGTGCGCTCAGTGGCTTCAACCACCACCGAAGAGGCAATCTCCGCCATCCGGTTGAACCGCAATACTGTGATTGGCGACGTCGCCTTCGTTCAGTTCACCGCCGATGATCCCACGTTGACCACGCGCATCAACGGTCAACCGGCGGTGGGTCTCAATCTCATCCGCCAGTCGAACGCAAGTACCCTTGAAGTGTCGAATCAGGTGCGCGCCGTCGTGGCTGCCATGGAAGAAGACCTTCCGGACGGGGCTGATCTGAGGATCGTCGCGGACGACGGCGTTTTCGTGGAGAACTCTATCGCCGGTGTGATCACGAGCATTGGCTTGGCGGTGGTGATCGTGGTTGCCGTCATCTTTGGGTTTTTGCGGTCGTTGCGGGCTGTGATCGTCCCTGCGTTCGCGGTGCCCATTGCACTCATCGGCACGTTGGCAGCCATCTGGGCAGCCGGGTTTTCCGTCAATAC
>JBCCYN010000045.1:0-27554 GCA_039189655.1 Pseudomonadota bacterium
AAAGAGCCATGCCCTTCTGAAGAGAAGGAACTTTCAAGGACGCATTCCCCTGCGACCGTGGGGGATGATTGGGCGGGGAACCGACCCAAAGAAAAAGGCCACGCCCATCTATAGGGCGCGGCCTTTCGACGAATGCCACCACAATGGCAAGAATATCGCTGCCCTTAGGGACCAGCGCCCCAGCTGGAAACCCGGGAGTTCGGTGTGACCGGCCACATGGAAAGGTCAGTCGGAACGATCCCGGCCTGCTGGCCCCAGACGGTCCAGTTGCTGACGACGGTCCCGGTGATCAAGATCCCGATGCCCCCCGTCAGCGTGGTGAGGATGGCAAACCACCAAGCCCATCGGTGCACTGATTCGGACGTGCCATTAAATCCCATGGTCCAGCGCCAGAAGAGGGCTGCGCGCTCTGAGGCGGTTCCTCGGTCGGTAATTTGTTCCAGCTCTCGCTCACCACCGTAGCGCGACACGGCAAGGATGGTGGCGCCGTGCATGGCAAACAGCAGCGCCGAGCCATAGAGGAAGGCAATGGAGAGCGCGTGGAACGGATTGTAGAAGAGGTTCCCATAAATAATGGAGAACCGGTTGGTCCAATCCAGGTGCGAGAAAATCCCGAAGGGTACCGCTTCCGACCAGCTTCCCATGAGGATCGGCCGGATGAAGCCGAGCACCAGGTAAAGGAAGATTGCTGACGCGAACGCGTAGCACACGTGAAGGCCGAGCCCGAGGGCCATGGCCCGGCGGTACATGCGCACCCACCACAGCAAAATCGATGCGGTGATGAAGAAGCCCGCGATAAGCCACCACCCGCCTTCGTCGAGGGGAGGAAGGATTTTTAGGCCATGCTGACGAAGTGGCGGATCGAGGGAGAGCCAGAAAAACTCGCGCACGAACAGGATGGGGCTCCAGTCCACTTGCGCTGCCATATTGAAGCCAATGATGGCAAAGCCGGTGAAGAAGCACATCACCGAGACGATCCCGAGCGCCCCCAGATAGATGGGGCCCACCTGCGCGTTACCGAGTATGCCCAGCACGTGAACCAGGCGAGGCGGCAGGACGCGCTCGTACGCTCCATTTTCGATGGGCACGCCCTCGTCGGCCGGACCGGTGACCTGAACCCTCGTGAAGATGTTCTGGTATTCGCTCACGATGCTGCCTCCTCGCCCGTCACTGGCCGCTCCAGGTGATCAACTCGCGGATCCATTCCCACCAGGTGATCCAAGACCCGGTCATGATCGGCCAGCCGCTGATGATGATGCACACCGCGCTCCAAAATCCTGCCGAAAGGGCCAGGAAGAGACCCAGGCGATGGATGCCCAAGGTACCGATGGAGTAGCCGATAGTGTCGCGGAAGTAGGTGTCTTCGTGTTCGGGCTGCTTCACCGAATGCCCGCGCTGTACGTTGGCGGCGGAGAGCACCATTCCCGTGTGGAGGGCAAGGGCGAAGCAATTGGTGAAGAAGAACGCGATGGCCAGCATGTGGATCGGGTTGTAGTGAAAGTTCCCGTACTGGTAGCCGGTGAACCACACCCAGTTGAGGTGGCTGAAAATGCCGTAGGGGAAGCCATGGCCCCAGGCCCCGATCATCAGCGGCCGAAAAACGTTCAGTGTGACGAAGGCGAGGATGGCGATCGAGAAAGCGAAGGGGATGTGATAGCCGATCCCGAGCTTTCGGCAGATCTCCACCTCCCGCAGCGCCCAGGACGAAAACGCCCCCACCGCGCATATGGTAATGATCTGCCATAGACCGCCCTCCGCCATGGGCGCCAAAGACAGCCCGTAGTCGGTGCTGGGCGGGTTGATGCTGATGAGCCAGATGTTCCACGTCGGCCCGATGGCGGCGCCGTAGACGATGAGGGCGGTGCCGACGATGGTGAAGAACAGCGTCGTGACGCCGAAAAAGCCCACGTAGAACGGACCGACCCAAAAATCGAAGAGGTTGCCGCCCACCAGCGTTCCCCCTCGAACGCGGTATTTTCGCTCAAAGCTCAACAAAGCCATCGCAAACTCCTCGGTATCAGTCCGCCTACCCTGCGCCGATCGTCAGACCCCAACCAAGGCGGCAGGGCGCATCGCCGATGCCCGGGTATGGACCCGGAAATCGCCGTGCTCTCTTCCGATTTTGGGTGGGGTTCGCATGGGCCGTCTTCGTTTGGTTGCAACGCTGTTTCTTGGGCAACGCCCGCGACAAAGGTCCCGCCCCGCGATGACCTCCAACAGTCGGAGCGGCCGCCAACTCCTCTTATGTCAATACAAATTGACACCAGGATATGTCAAGCTAGATGCAGCCCTTTTGCGGGCAAACTGGACCTTTCGCCGCCCCTTGCGAACGATCGAGGACGCAAACAGAGTCGGCGGAACCGCGCGCGTCCGTCGCCGGGGAGACCGACGTCAACGACAAGGGAGATTGAAATGGCCATCGTCCACCTAAAACGCGGCAAGCCTGCGGCGGACCGGGCGCAAGACGACGCGAAGATCCGAACGGTGGTCGAGGGCACGCTCAAGGATATTGAGACGCGGGGCGATACCGCCGTCAGAGAACTCTCGCAAAAGTTCGACAACTACGCGCCGCCCTCATTTCGCCTCAGTGAGAGCGATGTCGAGGCCATCGTCTCAAAAGTGTCGACGCGGGAGATGGCGGACATCCGCTTCGCCCATGAGCAGGTCGTAAGGTTTGCTGAGGCCCAGCGCGCTTCCATGCTCGACATCGAGATCGAGACCATGCCCGGCGTGGTGCTCGGCCACAAAAACATCCCCGTGCAGTCTGTGGGCTGCTACGTGCCGGGCGGAAAATTCCCTATGGTGGCCTCGGCACACATGTCCGTTGCGACGGCGTCGGTGGCGAAGGTGCCGCGCATTATTGCCGCGACACCACCATTCAAGGGCGAGCCCAATCCTGGCGTCATTGCCGCCATCCACATGGGCGGCGCCCACGAAATCTACGTCCTGGGGGGTATCCAGGCGATCGGTGCCATGGCGCTCGGCACCCAGTCCATCGAGCCCGTCCATATGCTTGTGGGACCGGGCAATGCGTTCGTGGCTGAAGCCAAGCGCCAACTCTACGGCCGGGTCGGTATCGATCTGTTTGCCGGTCCCACCGAGACCATGGTGATCGCCGATGAGACTGCGGCTGATGCTGAACTCTGCGCCACTGACCTCCTGGGCCAGGCCGAGCACGGCTACAACAGCCCTTGCGTTCTCCTCACCAATTCTGAACGGCTTGCGAAAGCCACCATGGATGAAGTGGAGCGCATTTTGAGTATTTTGCCCACCGCCGACACGGCGGGCGTCTCTTGGGAAGACTACGGTGAGGTGATCGTTTGCGACACCTACGACGAGATGCTTGATGTGGCGAACGACATCGCGTCCGAGCACGTTCAGGTCATGACCGACCGAGACGACTGGTTCTTGGAAAAGATGCACAGCTATGGCGCGCTCTTCCTCGGGCCGCGCACCAACGTGGCCAACGGCGACAAGGTCATCGGCACCAACCATACGCTCCCCACCAAGAAAGCGGGGCGCTATACCGGTGGCTTGTGGGTTGGGAAGTACATTAAGACCCACAGCTACCAGAGGGTCACCACAGACGAAGCAGCAACGCGGGTGGGTGCCTACGGCTCACGCCTTTGCATGCTGGAAGGTTTTGTGGGCCACGCCGAGCAGTGCAATGTGCGCGTGCGCCGCTACGGAGGCATCAACGTCCCCTATGGCGAGGGGGCAACGCTCCCCGAGGCGGCGGAGTAGCCGGAAAGACCGAGCGCCGGTTGCACCCGGCGGATCGGCTTTCGCCCCTGTTCGTCCCCGCGTTCTAGGGGGCGGCCATGTACTTGGCGAAAGCGTCTGAATACTTGGGGTCCCAGCGCGAGAGGGCCGACCGGTTCTCGACAATGTCCGCTGCCGCCCAAGAAATGCGGCGCTCATCCACGGCCCGGGAGACGTCATTGTCGGGGCACAGAATATAAAAATCACCTTCGGCGAGCCGCTCGAACATGAACGCGACGGTCTGCTCGGAGGTCCAGGCCCCATCGGGTTTGTCCGCGCGACCGCGTGAAGTGAGTTCGGTGAAAACAAAGCCTGGAATGAGGAGGTGGGCCGATAGCGGCTTTCCTGTTCCCCGGAGTTCGTGGGCGAGGGCCTCGGTGAAAACCTTTACGCCGGCTTTCGCCACATTATAGGCGGGGTCTCCAGGTGGCGTGGTGATGCCCTGTTTTGAGCCAGTATTGACCACAAGGCCGGGCCGACCCCGATCGAGCATTTTGGGAACGAACACCTGGGTGCCGTGGATCACGCCCCAAAGGTTGACGCTAAAAACCCGTTCCCAGTTTTCGACGGGGCCAAACAAGGCGCTCCCCGTCTGGATGCCGGCATTGTTCATCAGAATGTCTGTGCCGCCGAACCGATCTTGAACGGCTGCCTCCAAGGCCTCCAACTGGCTTCGCTGGCTGACATCGGTGGCGCTCGTCATGACTGCGCCGTTCCCCTTGGGCGCCACCGCCGCCAGTTGTTCCGCGGCGGCCGCAAGGCGATCCGCACCGAGGTCAGCAATGCAAACGGAAAGGCCGCGTTCCGCAAACGTCTTGGCTGCGGCAAGACCGATACCGGCCGCCCCGCCCGTTACGACGGCCACAGAGCCTTCGGTCAGAATATCTTCGTACACGAGCATCTCCATCTTTAAGCGTATTGGGAAACAACGTCCCGCCCCCCTGGCCGACGGCGCCGCCATAACAGCCATTTTGTTCACACGAACCCGCCGGTTCAAAGATCCGGGTTTACGGCAAGAAGAAGTTTGCCGGAAATCTTGCGTGAGCGGAGGGCATCGTACATCTCGCCCACCGCTTCGAAGGGGTAGACGGCCTCGATGGGCGCCTTCAGCTGTCCATCCACGAGCCCGGCGGTGACCTTCGTCCAGCCGTTCAACCAGGCTTGGGACCCGAAGTCCGAGTGGCCGAGGTGAAAGCGGGTGAAGGTGAGGGAGCGTTCCACCAACCGTTCCCAAAGGTTGGGGAACGGCCGGCCTTCCGCTTCGCCGTAGCTCACCACGTGGCCGAGCTTTCGCATCAGGCCGAAGCTGCGATCGAGGATGGTGGCACCTGTTGAGTCGAGCACCTTATCGAGCTCTCGCCCGTCGGTGTGTGCAACAATTGCATCCACAAAATCTTTTTCTTCGCGGTTGAAAACTTGCTCAGCACCATACTCTAGCGCACGCTTTTCTTTTCCGGGCGTTCCCACCGTGCCGATGACCCTCGCACCGGCCGCGACCGCCAACTGGGTCAGGTAGAGCCCAACGCCTCCGCCAATGGCATGGATCAGTAAAAGATCGCCAGGCCGTGTGGTCGAGACTGTATGGAGAAGGTGGAATGCTGTAAGCCCCTGAATAACAAACGCAGCGCCTAAGTCTAAGCCAAGCCCGTCAGGCAGGGGAATGCAGCGTTCCGCCGGAACCGCACAGTATTGCGCAAACCCCCCGGCATCTTCGCTGAACGCCGCGACCGCCATCCCCAGCGTCAAATCGCTCACGCCTTCACCCACCGCAACAACGCGCCCTGAGAGCTCCAGCCCCGCGATCAGCGGATAGCCTTTCGGATGAGGATACGTACCGTCCCGCATCATAGTGTCAGCGTAGTTACAGCCCCCGTAGGCCACCTCCACCAGTACCTCGCCGACGCCCGGCACAGGTTTTTCGGCTTCAACCACGCGCAGAGCGTCGCCAGGCTGGTCGGGAGCTTGGAGCAATATGGCACGCATCGGCACAGTTCTCCTTTGGACAGTGACGGCGCCGGAGCGCTTCTTTGTTTGTCAGCCGTTTCTACTGGGGCGAGCAAGACCGGCGAAGTTGGGTGATCGTGTCAGGGCGCAACCCGGTGGGCGGCGATATAGTCGAGGTCGATGGGCTCGCCGAGGCCGGGCGCATCGGAAAGGTGCACAAAGCCGTCGCCATCCATCCGGTCGGCAGGAGCGGTGAGGTGATCGGGCGGTGCATCGTGGTCTAGAAACGGGTGCAACAGGCCCCTTTCATACCAGCGGGAACTGGGCGACACGGCACAAACGGTAAGGTTCGCAGCGCCGCCCCCGTGGACCTCGCAGTCCATGCCAAAGCTTTCGGCAAGGCGCATGCACTTAAGCGCCGGCGTGATGCCGCCCACGTCGTGAACGCCGGTCCGCAGGATATCGCAGGCATGGTGCCTCACCCAGTCGGCGCGGGTGTGGTGTTGGCCCGATGCCGTCTCCGGCCCCAAGACGGGGATCGAAAGCTCGCGGGTGAGCCAGATGTAGGCATCCATGCTGTTTTCGTTCATAGGCTCTTCGAACCAGGCGAAGTCGAGAGCTTCCAGACCGCGCCCTAACTCCAGCGCTTCGACCCGCGAATACCAGTGGTAGGCATCGAGCATCAACGGCATGTCAGGACCCACAGCCTCGCGCACGGCCGCGCAGGCCTTCAGGTCCATTTTAATGTCGGGCGCCCATGATACCGGCGGCATCCAGGTGTGGAGCTTGATCGCCCGGTAGCCGCGGGCCACGAGCGTCTCAGCGAAGCGACCATAATCCTCCGGCGTTGCAAGCCCGCCCTCGAATTCGTCGCCACACATGGTCGAGCCGTACGCCGGCACCTTGTCGCGGTAAGCGCCGATGAGTTTATGGACAGGAACTCCCAGCGCCCGGCCGGCAAGATCCCAGAGGGTGCAGTCGACGATGGCGAGGGTTCGGTCGGTGAGTTGACCTGCGCTGCCGCGCTGCCAGTGAGCAAGCTCGTGCCAGAGCCGTTCGCGGTCGAAGGGGTCGGCTCCGAGAACCACTTTTTTTACGTACCCGTCGATCACGTGCGAGCGCACGATTTCCGGTGGCGCGATCACTCGCCCGTCCACCCCTTCGTCGGTGGAGATTGTGAAGAGCGCTTGGATGACTTCGCGGGGCGGTCCTGGGTGGGCGTGGCCTGCTGCATCGCTATGGCGGCGGGTCGTTGTCCTAAAGAGGTCGACGCGCACGTCTGTGATCTTCATCCCCATGACGATCAGGCTAGCGCATCCGGCGCGGTACTGTACACACAAGCGATTCCGATGAGGCGCTTAGGGCGTGGCGGGTCTTTCGAAACAAATTCGATGATCGCCGTGCCGGTGTTCGCTAACCTTCTCCCACAAACCGGAGGATGAGATGTACGTTGGCACGCAATACCGGCCGCGCAATGACGACGACCTTCGCCTTATGGCCCAGCTCGGCGTCCGCCATGTGTGCATCGACCCTCCTGGCGATCTGCACGGCCAAACCCGTCAAAGCCTCGAGGCGCATGTGGAGCGGATCGCGAGCTTTGGCCTGATCCTCGACATGATCGAGCTTCCCATGCGCTCGCGCCCGGTGGAGGACGCGATGAGCCCCAACATTCTCCTTGGCCGAGAACCGGGGCGCACCCGCGAACTCGACTCCATCTGCCGCCTCATCGAAGCGTGCGGCGCGGTGGGCATCCCTGCGGTCAAGTACAATTTCAACATCATCGGCATTCCCCGAACGCCTGCCGAAGACGGGCGTGGCGGCTCGAAGAATGCCGCTTTTCGGTGGGAGAAGACCGATCAGTCAGCCCCTCCCGGGCTTGCCGGCGTGGTGGACGAAGAAGAAAATTGGGCGCGGATCGAACACTTTCTCGCCCATGTGGTTCCGGTGGCCGAACGGTCAAAGGTTCGTCTCGCCTGCCACCCTCACGATCCCTATACGCCGCCGGGCTACCGCGGCGTCACCCGAGTGCTCGGCACTGTTGCGGGTCTGAAACGCTTCGTCGAACTCCACGAAAACCCCTATCACGGCCTCAATTTTTGCCAGGGCACGGTGGCCGAGATGCTCGACGATCCCGCACATGAGATTTCCGACGTCATTCGCTGGTTCGGGAGCCGCGCCAAGATATTTAACGTGCACTTCCGCAATATTCGTGGCGGCAAGCTTTCGTTCATGGAAACCTTTCCAGACGAAGGTGACATGGACATGGTTTCCTCCCTTAAACTTTATCAGGAGGTGGGTTATCCATACATGGTCATGCCAGATCACGCGCCAAAAGTGTCCGGGCCTGATCCCGACGGGCCCGCCTTCGCCTTCTGCTACGGTTGGATTGTTGGTGCGATGCAGTCCCTTGGCATGGCGCCCCACGGCCCCGACGGGGCGCCCATGGAACTTCCGGGCGCCGCAGCCTAGAGCAGGTCACACGATCATGCGATCGCATGAGCTTCTCTAAGTCCTTGTTTCACCGCGCGGTTCGAGCCGCAACATGATTCCATGTTGCTGAAACGCGCTCTAGCAACGCTCGCTAAGTGGCTTTGGTGAGCCCTGAAAAAACGACCCTAGGGATAGGCGAGGGAGCCATCTCGGCGGCGCGGCAGGGCGCGCTCCCAATGGACGTATGCGTCGAGGCCCAGTGCCGTTTCGTCGATGGTGACGCCCCAGCCTGGTCGATCGGGGCGCAGCTCAAGGTATCCATCCTTCGGCAGATAGGGATCCACCACGTAGGGTGCGTCGTCAGGTAGTTTGTACTCAAGTATCTTGAAGTTGGGACAGGCGGCGCAGAAGTGAACGTTCACCGCGGTCGCCAGCGGACCCATGGGATTGTGGGGCGCAACCGTCGCGTAGTGGGCTTCCGCGATGACTGCGATTTTGCGCATTTCTAACAGGCCGCCAACGACGCAAGTGTCGGGCTGCACAATGTCCGCGCCGCCGGCCTGAAGAAGCTCCAAAAATTCGTAGCGGCTATAGAGCGATTCTCCCGTGGCGAGCGGGACGTTTAGCGCGGCCCGGAGGGCGCCCCAGGCGCGCCTGTTCTCGGGCCGGATAGGTTCTTCCAGAAACAACGGATCGTACGGTGCCAACGCATTGCCAAGCTGCACGGCCTGGCGCGGCTCAAAGATCATGGCGTGAGCGTCAAGGGCGAACTCGTAGTCTTCCGGCGACCCCTCGCGAAGGGCGGCGAACGTACTCACCGTTGCCGCCATGGCCGTCCCCCAGCGCCGGCGATGAATGTGTTTTTTGAGGGGAAGCGCCTTAAACGCGGTAAAGCCGTATTGGCTGTGCGCCTCAACGATCCAGTCCAGCATCTCGGCGGGATCGGGTGCGTCATAGAGCCCCAGATACGCCCAAACCCTGTCGCGCACCGCTCCGCCTAGAAGCTGATAAACCGGAACGCCGAGCGCCTTAGCGCTGATGTCCCAAAGGCAGTGGTCGATGGCGGAAAACGCCGCCAGGCCGATGGCGCCGGGCGGAAAGCGCGCCTGCTGTTGCAGCTTGAGCATCAAAAATTCGACGCGCCGAGGGTCTTCGCCGATGATCTGAGTGAAATAGTATTCAAGTGCCGGCGGCAGGGCTTTGTCCGGCCCGTGATTATAGCACTCGCCCCAACCGGTGATGCCTTCGTCCGTGTCGATGGCCACGATGACGCGCGGGCGTTTGCCGTGGCGCGACATGTAGGAGCGGAGGCCGGTGATCTTCACTCCTTTGTTCTCCGCAAAGACAATCTCGCAGCGCGGCGAAGACGCTTTTGGTAGTAGACCGCTTCGCCGACGGTTCCGTGCTCGTAGGCGCTCCCGTCGTCCGGGGGCATATCCGCCACATTGCGTTTGCCGGGATAGCGAAGCGCTTCTTCTTCAACGATCTCAACGCCGAGCCCGGGGGCGTCTGGCACCAGCAAGGCGCCATCCTCCACGGCAAGAACCGGCCGTACCACTTCGTAGCGTCCGGGCCAGTCGAACTCGATACGTTCCAACATGAGGGCGTTTGGGATCGTTGCCATCACGTGGAGTGCAGCAAATTCCGCCACCGGTCCCAGGGAACCGGAGTGGGGTGCCATGGTGATGAAATGGGCTTCCGCCATGGCCGCCATCTTGCGCATTTGGGTAATGCCACCGGCCCGTCCTGTATCGGGCTGGATGACGTCGACGAGCTCACCCTCCACATAGGGACGCATCCCCCAAAGGGTGCTCACCCGTTCCCCGGCAGCAAGGGGAACTGTCGTTCCGTCGCGCACACGTTTCAGCGCGTCGATGTTCTCCGGCGCGATGGGGTCTTCGTAGAAGAGAACGTCGATGGGCTCCAGCATGCGGCCAACAATGATAGCGTCCTGGGGCGTCATCCAGCTCGGTCCGTGGGCATCCACCATGACATCCACGTGCTCGCCCACCGCCTCACGCACGGCCCAGACAGTGTCCACATCCACCGCACCGGTGAAGGCAACCTTCAGCCCACCATAGCCGAGGGCGGTGTGCCGGCGCGCCACCTCGGGCGTCTTGGCGTGACCGTAGACTGGAATTTTGTCGCGAAACCGGCCGCCCAAAAGGTTCCAGACGGGTTGACCGAGCGCTTTGCCTTTGATGTCCCAAAGGGCCATTTCAATGCCGGTCAACGCGCCGCCACCGACGGTGCCGAGGGTCCCGTGGCCCATGGAGGCAATGTATAGCCGGTGCCACAGCCGATCGACGTGAGTGGGATCCTCGCCGATGAGGATGCTTGAAAAATCCTCCACTGCTCGCTCGATCACCCGCGGCCAGCCGGAGCATTCGCCGACGCCCTCAATCCCTTCGTCGGTCAGAATCTTGACGAAGAGCCAGCATCGCGAACCGCGAAAGTCCGCCTCCGATTTTTGCATTTCGCCGGTGGCAGCCGGACGCGGCCCCACCTGGATGAGATAGGTTTTGACCTCGGTGATCTTCACTGGCGAAAGAATCCTTTAAGGCGCAACGGACGCGGCCGGAGCGGTTGCTTCCACGTAGCGGAAGCGTCCTGCCATCCCCCGTTGGCGTGGGTCCGGCACGGGGACGGCGGAAAGGAGCGAGCGCGTGTATTCGTGGCTGGGGTTTTCGCAGACCGCCTCGGTTTCGCCGGTCTCAAGAATCTTGCCGCGATGCATAACGGCGATCCGGTCGCAAAAGTAACGGATCACCGCGATGTCATGGCTGATGAAGATGAACGCCAGTTCCATGCGCTCTTGAAGATCAAGAAGAAGATCAAGGATCTGGATGCGCAAAGAAACGTCGAGGGCGGAGGTAGCCTCATCGGCGATGATGACGCGGGGTTCGGGGGCAATGGCCCGCGCGATACCGATTCGTTGCCGTTGGCCGCCGGAGAAGGCGTGGGGGTAACGTTCCGCAGCGCTGGCAGGAAGGCCCACCAGCTCCAACAGCTCCGCCACCCGCCGTCGCAGCGGGGCGCCCTTTGCGCCTGTAAGATAAAGGGGTTCCCCGACAATCTGACCCACCGTCATGCGCGGATTGAGCGAGGAGTAAGGGTCCTGGAAAATCATTCGAATTTCGCGCCAGGCTGCCCGGAGCTGCGCCTCCTTGAGCGGTGCAAGGTCAGTTACGTCACCGTCGCGGTTGGTGAAGAGCACTTTTCCATCTGTGGGCCTTTGGACCCCTTCGATGCAGCGTCCAAGGGTTGTCTTTCCCGATCCGGATTCCCCCACGATGCCAAGGGTCTCACCGGCGCGCAGTTGAAGGGAAACGCCGTCAACGGCAATGAATTCATTCTTCTTCAGACCAAGGAAGCCGCCAGTAAAGTAAAAACTCTTCTTGAGACTATCCACGTCAAGTACGGGTTCGCCAGCTGCACGGGCGGCCCGCATCGCTAGCCGTCGCTGGGACGGCCCGTCGAGGGCTTTGACCGCCGCCAACAGGCGTTGCGTGTAAGGTTCCTTCGGTCGCTCGAAAATCTCGATGGGCGCGCCGCGCTCAACCAGTTTTCCGTTGTGCATGACCACCACATGGTCGGCGATCTCGGCCACCACGCCCATGTCGTGGGTGATGAACATCATCGCCATGTCGTTTTCCGCCTGAAGCTTTTTGAGAAGCTCCAAGATCTCGGCCTGGATGGTCACATCGAGCGCGGTGGTTGGCTCGTCGGCGATGAGAACAGACGGGTTGCAGGCGATGGCCATGGCGATCATGGCCCGCTGACGCATGCCGCCAGAGTATTCGAACGTATAGCGGCGCGCGGCGACTTCGGGTTGGGGAATTTCCACCTGGCTCAGGAGCTCCACCGCCCGCACCCAGGCTGCTTTCTTCGACACGGTCTCGTGCAGGCGGATTGCTTCAACGATTTGCGAGCCGATGGTGTGCACCGGCGATAGCGCACTCATGGGCTCTTGGAAAATCATCGCCACGTCGCGCCCCCGGATTGCGCGCATGAAATCGCCCCGGGGCGGCAGGCCGGCAAGATCGATGGTTTCCTCTTCGCCCCTGGTGCGCTTGGTGCGATGGCGGTGAAGCAGAATGCGGCCCGATACGATGCGCCCAGGTGGGTCGACAATCTGGAGAACGGAGCGGGCGGTTACGCTCTTGCCGCTGCCGCTTTCGCCCACCACGCAAAGGGTTTTTCCCGCTTCGAGCGTAAGACTTACGTCGTCGACGGCACGAAAGATCCCGCGACGCATGGGAAACTCTGTGACGAGGTTTTCAATCTCAAGGACGGTTGTGCTCACGCGCTTTGACCTTGCGCGTAGGGGTCGGCCGCATCGCGCATCCCGTCACCCAGGAAATTCAGCGAAAGGACTGCAACAACTACTGCAATCCCGGGGATGAAGAGCCAAGGGGCCTGGGCGATGGACTGGACATTTTGCGCTTCCCGCAAAAGCACGCCCCATGAAATGAGCGGTGGTTGCAAGCCAAGCCCGAGGAAGGAAAGAGAAGTTTCCGCAATAATCATCAACGGGATGGCGAGGGTGACGGAGGCGATGATGTGGCTCGCCATGGCAGGTGCCATGTGCCGGCCGATGACGCGCGCCCGGCTTGCTCCGTCTAATCTTGCAGCGACCACAAAATCTTCAGTTCGCAGCGCAAGGAAGCGGCCGCGCACGACCCGCGCGAGTTCTGTCCAACCCACCAACGAAAGTATTGCAGTGATGGCGAAGTAGCGGGTGAGGGGTGACCAATCCTGCGGCAGCGACGCCGAAAGCCCAAGCCAGATGGGGATCGTTGGCAGCGCGAGGATCAGCTCCACAAGGCGCTGTATGATCGCGTCGACGCGGCCACCAAAGTAACCTGATACGCCGCCAAGGGTGATACCGAGGGTGAGGCTGATGGCAACGCCCACCAAGCCGATGGTCATGGAAACGCGCGCGCCATAGAGAATTCTGCTCAGCATGTCCCGCCCAAGCCGGTCGGCACCGAGCAGAAAGAATTTTTCGCCAACCTTTGATGCTGTGAAGAGCCGTCGTTCCAATGGAATTATGCCCCAGAGCTTGTAGGGCGTGCCCTTGGCGAGAAAGCTGATGAAGATGAGGTTGCCAGGATCGGGCTCGAACGTTGTCTCTAAGGTAAACGGGTCGCGCTTTTGCGTCATGGCGCGCACGTGGGGGCCAAAACCCCAACCGCCGTCTTCCTTCTCGTAGATGAGGCGCAGCATTTGCGGCGGGTGATACACATCGCGGGCGCCCGTTGATTCCGGGTCGAACGGCGACAAAAACTCGCAAAAGAGGGCTATAAAGTAGAACAGGAGCACGATGGTTCCGCCCACGACCGCGAGCTTGTGGCGGCGGAAGGCCCACCACATGAGCCGCCACTGGGAGGCGAGCTGCAGCTCCTGTTCGTCTTTGCCGGAGGTGGCGTCCGCAACGGCCATGTCAGCGGAACCTGATGCGCGGATCGACCAGCGCCAGCAATATGTCAGAAACAAGCATTCCCACGATGGAAAGACAGCACAGGAGCAAGATGAACGCGCCGGCCAAGTACATGTCCTGGGCAAGAAGCGCCTGAAGCATTAACGGCCCAGCGGTCGGCAGCGAGAGCACGACGGCTGTGATCACCGCGCCAGACACAAGTTGCGGAAACGCCCAGCCGATGGTGGAGACGAACGGGTTGAGGGCGATCCTTACGGGATACTTCATCAGGAGGCGGAACTCGCTGAGGCCTTTGGCGCGGGCTGTGGTGACGTAAGGTTTTTGAAGTTCGTCGAGGAGGTTGGCGCGCATGATGCGCATAAGGCTTGCGGTTGCCGACAGACCGAGGACGGCAATGGGTAGCCAGATGTGTTTCAATAGATCGACGAAGCGGGCAAAGCTCCATGGGGCCTGCTGATATTCAGGTGAGAAGAGACCTGAAACGTCGGCGCCGAAATAAACCACGGCGATGTACATCATGACCAGCGCTATGAGAAAGTTAGGCGTCGCAAGGCCGATGAAGCCGATGGTTGTCATCAGGTAGTCGCCGATGGTGTACTTCTTTACGGCTGAAAAAATGCCCAGCGGTAAAGCGACGGCCCATGTGAAGGTGAGTGTGCCGAACGCCAGCGCCAATGACAGTCCCATGCGCTCCCAGATGAGTTGGGACACCGGCTGCTGCCACTCGAAAGAGATGCCGAAGTCACCCTGGATGACCCCGGTGATCCAGCGCCAGTACTGCACAATAAAGGGTTGGTCGAGCCCATAGCGGGTGCGCAGCGCCTCGAGCCGGTCCGCGTCGACTATGTCTCCGGACGCGGCAAGGGATGCGGCAAAGCTCGTGATGTAATCGCCGGGCGGGGCTTGGATCAGGGCAAACGCCACCAAAGATGCGGCGAAGAAGAACGGGATCGACCACAAGATCCGGCGAACGATGTAAACGGCGAGCACGCAGCCCCCTTCCACAAAAATGCCCCGCCGAGATCACTCGGCGGGGCATTCGGTTTGGCTAGTTGTCCCAGAACCAAATTTGGGGAAGCGTCGGCCCAGGCGTCGCGTAGTACCAGGACCGCGGCATCGATTCCGGCACGTTCCGAAGGTCGTTCTTCACGATGCCGAAGCGCGGCGTGGCTTTGGACACTGCGAACACTTCGAACTCGTCCGCGGCGATGTCAGCAATCTCGTGGATGATTGCGAGGCGTTTTGCGGGATCCGCGGTGGCCTTTGCCTGATCGTAAAGGGCCATGCGCGCTTTCACTGATTCGGGGGGTTCTTCGCCCTCCGTGCCGCCGGAATTATACCAGTGGCTCCACGGAATTCCCCAGCGGCTGTCGTGGTGGACCGGCACGATCTGCTGCGGGATTTCGCCCGGGACGAAAGAGACGGCCGCGCCCCAGACGGCAGCATCGTGGTCGTTGCTGTTGGAGGTGCGCTCATAAAAGAACGTGCGCTCCATGGGGTTCACATCCATCTGCACGCCAAGATCTGCCCACTGGCGCGAGATCATTTCGAGCATGTCCACCTGTTCAGGCGCTAAAGTCGGAATGACGTCGATGGAAAAGCGCAGTGGCTCGCCGTTTGCCATTTGGCGTGACCCGTCCGAACCGCGCTCCAGACCAAGCCCGTCCAGAAGCGCATTGGCTCTATCGGGGTTATGCTCCAGGAACTGAGTTGCTAGACGCTCGTGGTAGTTGGGATGGTCTTCAAACGGGCCACCTTGCCAGGGCTGCCCCTGCCCCAGGAGCGCGGTTTCGATGATCTCTTCGCGATTGATCCCATGGGATAGGGCGACGCGGAAATCTCGTTCGTTGAACAGCGCTCTCAAATCGGGGTTCTTGGACGCCAGGTTGAGGTTGATGACCATATTGACGCCACCCACGGGCCGCGCCTCGAAGAACTTATAGTCGCCAGCCTCGCGGTTTTGGGCGAGCACCGGACGGTTGGCGGGCGCATCGATATGGCGAAGGGCAAAATCGATATTACCGCCGATGATTTGAAGGACCAGGCTTTCCGCATCCTGCGCGATGGGAGCCACAAGCCGATCGATGTATGGAAGCTGATGGCCTTCGCTATCCACCTGCCAGAAGTACGGGTTGCGGTCCATCACCACACGCGTTGCGCCGCCGGTGTAGGGTTCCACGACCACCCAAGGGTCGAGAGTTGGTCGATCGGGATTGCCCCAGCGCGAGGGAATCTCGATGTCGCCGCACTTTTGCTGGAAAAGGTTTTGCCAGTCGGCAGCATTGTTTTCAGAGATTACTGCGGCGATGTCATCCGCGTGGTCAGGGTGGAACTGGCTGCAATAGTGCTTGGCGTAAAGCACTGGATGCTGGCCGAGCGGTGAGGCGAGCTCGGCAAGGAAGTCGCCATAGGGCGCAGCGAAGGTGAATTTCACCGTGAGGTCGTCGATCTTCTCAATGGTGAGCGGCTCGCCGCCGGCCATATAGCGTGGCGGCGTCGGCGCGTAGTCTTCGTTGAGCACGAGATCGTTGATGTTGAACAAAATATCGTCAGCGGTGAACGGCTCACCGTCGGACCATTTCATTCCGTCATGGAGCGTGAAGGTGAACTCCGTGGCATCGTCGTTCACGTCATAGGATTTGGCGATGTTGGGGATGAGTTCGGTGTATTGGGGATCCCAGCGCACCAGACCCTGCGGGCTCACCATGCGCAGAATGTGGTTGTGGTCGGAGCTGCCCCGAAGGCCGAACCGCAGTTCGCCGCCATACTGTCCGACGGAACCTAGATCGAGCACCTCGGGATCGGCCGGCAGCCGCTCGGTGACGGAAGGCAATTCCCCGGCATTTGCCTTCGCGGCAAGATCGGGTGCTTCCTTGAATTCAGCGTAGGCGATGGCCGGTACAGCGACCATCAGTCCGCCTATGACATACGGCGATACGGTTCGAAATCTTCGCACTTGAGACCTCCCTGGATCCTCCCGCGATCTCGGCGCAGCCGTTATAGAGTCAGCTTGTGCCGTAGACCGGATGACAAATCGTAACCATAGGGTGACTAATAGTGTCAACTCAACGAGTTGAGACCATTCGTTCCGCGTAGACGCCCGTTCCGTAGCCCCGCGATCGCCATTGCGATGCCGCGTCGTCAGTCACCGTCAAACACCCTTGTCTTGGCGTTTTGAAGGTGGTTGCGCATCGCTTCGCGGGCCTGCTGAGGCGCTTCGTTTTCAACGGCTTCGAATATACGCTGGTGCTCGCTTTGGACGAGGAGGAGCCGCTCGCGGGGGCGACGCAGCGAAAGGCTTCGCGCCAGCTCCATACCTTTGACGACACTGGCACTTAGGGTGCGCATTGTCTCGATGTAAAAACGGTTCTGGGTCGCTTCTGCGAGGGCGAGGTGGAATTCGTAGTCAGTGTCTGCGCCCAGCTCGGAGCCTTCGGTCAGAATATCGAGGGCGCTCAGCGCATTTTTGATGTTTTGCAGGCTCGCCTCGTCCCGTCTGGAGGCCGCGAGCGAGGCAATTTCCCCTTCAAGACCGATGCGAAACTCAAAGCACCGCTGAACATCTGCCACGCTCGACACCGGCGTTATCCGCAACACGGCGCCGGCGGGTTGGCGCTGCACAAAGCTGCCCGAACCGCGCCGAGACACCAGCAGGCCATCTTCGCGCAGCCTTGCGAGCGCCTGACGCACCACTGGTCGGGAGACGCCGAAGCGGGCGGCAAGCTCCAACTCCGACGGCAGGCGGCTCCTGGCAGGAAAGCTTCCAACGACGATGCCCTCAAGGATTGCATCGTAAACGGTTGCGCTCAGCGTTCCGTTATCGCCGCCGCCGCCGCGCCTATGATCGGGGTCGTCTGGGGTTTGTGCCGGATCAACCATGCTTGAACATTAGCGCGACCTTACAACTTTGAACAAGTTGTTCGCTCATCTTGACCAATCGCGCCCTTGGCGGGGGCGCAATTCTGCGCATTGCCGGCCCCGAGACCTGAGGGCCCACCGCCCGCAAATGGTATGGCGCTTGAGCGGCGCTGTGCCGCGCGGGGATGCGAAGGCGGTTTGGCATGGCAACCGCGCCCGCCCCGCCCTAAAAGCCAGTGACGCGACCTGAGTTGCCACGCCCAAGTGAGTTTGGAGAGACAAAGTCATGGCCCCTCCGCCCCGCGCAGGCGGCCGCGTGACGCGCTCGCGTTGCTCGGTCCTGCTCGCCATTGCCGCCTTGGCGCTGCTGGCGGCGTCGATGCCTGCGCTGGCGCACAATGTGACCGCGGGAGACGCCGGCTACATCCAGGAAATCTGGGGCGTCAAACTTATCCCGTTTGCCTACCTCGGTGCCAAGCACATGGTGACGGGCTACGACCACATCCTTTTCCTACTGGGTGTTGTTTTCTTTCTGTATCGATCGAAGGACGTCGCTCTTTATGTGAGTCTCTTCGCCGTTGGCCATTCCGTCACCATGCTTGCCGGCGTCTTCTTCGGCTGGCACGTCAACGCTTACATCATCGACGCTATCATCGGCCTTTCCGTCGTCTACAAAGCCCTTGACAATCTGGGCGCCTATCAACGCTGGTTCGGTGTCCAGCCCAACACCAAGGCCGCCACCTTCATATTCGGGCTGTTCCACGGGCTTGGCCTTGCCACCAAAATTCAAGACTATGACATCGCCGCTGAGGGCCTTTTGCCCAATCTCCTTGCCTTCAATGTGGGCGTTGAGATTGGCCAGATCCTGGCGCTCTGTGTGATCTTGATTGCCATGGGGTTCTGGCGTCGCACCGTGGGCTTTTGGCGCGATGCCTACACCGCCAACGTTGTTGTGATGTCGATGGGCTTTGTCCTTACCGGAATGCAAATTACCGGCTATTTCGTCGGGAGCTGAGAGAACTATCATGTATAACGCGCAAAAGCCCTCCCCCGATGACCTGCCGAGCTCCGCGCAACTCTTGCGATCCACAGCCATCGCACTTTTGGCCGCAGTGGTAATATTGGTGACGGTCGTGCTGCCGGCTGAGTATGGCGTCGACCCTACCCGCATTGGCCAGCTGCTGGGCCTGACGGAAATGGGTGAGATCAAGAGCCAACTGGCCGACGAAGCCGAACAGGATCACCACGGCGATGATGGGGCGGCAGGAGACTCAAGCTTTCTCGATAGGGTCTTTGGCGCCTTTGTGACCTCAGCCCACGCGCAGGATGCCGAGCCGTGGCGAGATGAGGTTTCCTTCACCCTGGCGCCCGGCGAGGGGATCGAATGGAAGCTCGCCATGGCCAAAGGCGACACGGCCGCTTACGAGTGGGCAGCCGAGGGCGGCCGGGTGAATTTCGATCTCCACGGTCATGGCGGCGGCCAGCGGGCGGACTACGAAAAGGGCCGCGGCCGCGCGGACGGGGCAGGCGAACTCACCGCCCCCTTCGCCGGCGACCATGGCTGGTTCTTCCGTAACCGCGACCGCCAGGACGTAACGGTGATCCTCAAGGTCCGCGGCGAGTACGAAGAATTCAAGCGCACCGATTGAGGGAGTTGCGTCGGGGCGCTAATCCGCCGCTTGAGGGGGGGGGGGGCAGACCCGAGACCTTGCCGCACCGCGCCGATGGTCGCTACCGATCGCCAAGCTTCGGGCCAAGCTGTAGGAAATCGAGTAGGGATGACATCCCAAACTCGTTCGGAAAGACGCTTGATGCTCTGCTTGCTCGTGCAGCCCATCCACCCGGAGGGGATTAAACACCTCGAAGGCGTTGGCCTAACGGTCCGTCTGGCAAGCGAGCCAACCATGGATTGCGTTGCCCGGGAAGTGGGGGAGGCCTCCGCGGCGATCACCCGTAATGCGGGCTTTGACCGCCAGGCTATGGGGGCTGCGAAGTTGCTCAAGGTTCTGGGGAACCACGGCATTGGCCTAGACCCCGTGGATACGGTTTTTGCGCGGGAGATTGGACTTCCCATCGTCTACACCCCCCACGCCAACGTCCAGTCGGTTGCCGAGCAGGTAATTGCTCAGATGCTGACCCTTGCAAAACGCGTTCGGGAGGCAGATCACGCGGTTCGGGATGGACGCTTCGACTATCGCTATACCGGTGATTTCGTTGAAATCTATGGTAAAACCATGCTCATCGTTGGGTTTGGCGCCATCGGGCGGCGCACCGCGGAACTTGCCGCCGCCGGTTTCGCGATGCGTGTGATCGTCCATAGCCCGAGCGCCGACAGGCACGACGTGGAAAGGGCAGGTTTCATCTTCGAAAGCAGCCTCGATGACGCTTTGAAACAAGCCGATGTCGTGTCGCTTCATCAGCGTCTGACGCCGGCAACGCGAAAGCTTTTTGACGCGGCCCGCATGGACGCCATGAAACCGGGGGCGATGTTGCTGAACACGGCCCGTGGCGGCATCGTTGATGACGATGCGCTGATACGCGCCGTCTCCGGCGGCCACCTGCGCGGTGCGGCCATGGACGTTTTTGACACCGAACCGCTGGGCGCTGATCATCCCTTGGCCCAAACGCCTGGGATCTTGCTTAGCCCCCACATCGGCGGCGCCACCGAGGAAGCGCTGGTCCGCACAGCCTTGGCGACGGCGACGCAGGTGGTGGATGTTTTGGAGGGGCGCAAACCGGCTCATCTGGTGGATGAAAGTAATTGGGAGCAACGCAGGCACGCGGTTGGCCGATGAGGATGCGGATGGCTTTTGGCGATAGGTCCGGGTTCGCGCCCGCGGGGCGATGATGGGCCCCACGGGAATCATCCGCCCCAACGATACCCTGGCTGCGGGCCGGACGCTCGGCCGAGAGTTTTTCAACACCCTTGAAAAGCTCTCGGCGACGCCACCCGGTGTCACGCGCGTCGCCTACGGCGCCGGCGAGGTTGCCGCTTTCAAACTTGCCGCAGAGATGGCCAAAACCTTTCGCGCAGAGCAGCGTTTCGACGCCGCCGGCAATCAGTATTTAATCCTCCCGGGACAAGATCGGAGCCGGACCTTGCTTGTGGGATCCCACCTCGACAGCGTGCCCCACGGTGGAAACTTCGACGGTGCCGCGGGCGTCGCCCTCGGCCTTGCGCTCCAGGCCAGTCTTGCCGCCACCAACAAGGCACCCTTGTTCGACCTCGCCACGGTGTGCCTGCGTGCGGAGGAGAGTTGTTGGTTTGCCCACAGCTATGTGGGTTCGCGCAGCGCTTTGGGTCGCCTCGATCCGGAGGCGCTTGAAGTCAAACGCAGCGATAGCGGCAAAAGCCTCGGCGAACACATGGCTGCCCTTGGATTTGATCCGCAACGCGTGCGCGAGGGCGGGCGGCTTCTGGAGCCGGAAGAAATCGTCGCCTACATCGAGCCGCACATCGAGCAGGGGCCGGCACTGGTGGCGGCGGGGGTTCCACTTGGCCTGGTGACCGGGATCCGAGGATCGTTTCGCTTCCGCCATATCGAAGTTTTGGGGGAATATGCCCACTCCGGCGCCACGCCCCGCGCCCTACGGAAAGACGCCGGTCTCGCTGCTGCCCGCTTTGTGGTCGCCCTCCATGAAATGTGGGACGATTTTGCTGCCGCGCGGGAAGACTTGACCGTCACCTTTGGGGAGATCGAGACAGACCGGGAAGCCCACGGTTTTTCGAAAGTTCCGGGCAAGGTGCATCTTTGTCTTGACGTGCGCAGCCAATCAAAGGGCACGCTGGAACGAGCGCAAAAGCAGGTGCAAGAGATTGCGTTGCGTATCGAAGCTGAGACGCAATGCACGGTGTTGCTGGGGGAGCGCTCCGGCAGCGCGCCCGCGCCGCTTTCCGAGCCGCTCCAGGAGGTGATGTTGGATGCGGCCCAGCATGTGGGTCTGACAACCATCCATCTGCCCAGTGGTGCCGGCCACGACGCCGCCACCTACGCCCAAGCTGGCATTCCTGCCGCGATGCTTTTCATTCGCAATGAGAACGGATCGCACAACCCCCACGAAGCCATGGATATGGCTGACTTCGATGCTGCCCTTGCGCTGCTCGATGCCGCCATCTGCGACCCGAGGATTGCAGAACTCCCGAGGCCGCCACCATTGTGAACTCGCCATCCATTGGCGATGCTCCGATGACGTCTGCGTTTGTGCATCGTGGATGCCAAGCGCGTGCGTCGATCAAGAGTGCCGTTTTGCTCCTTTGCTGACCCTCAATGCAGCATTGAAAAATTGCCTGCACCGGACGAGAAAATTCCGCGCTATTGCAGTACCCATAGGGGAACCTTGATGCTGGAGCGCGCAACAAATGCAGGCAGAGCCCGACACGGTGCGAACGGAACACGGCCACCAGCCGCTCCCGGAGGAGGTGGACGTCGTGGTAATCGGCGGCGGCGTCGTCGGCGTTACAACGGCCATTTTCCTCAGTAGGGCAGGGCAGCGCGTCGCCGTTCTGGAGAAGGGGCGTATCGCGGGAGAGCAATCCTCTCGAAATTGGGGCTGGATCCGCAAGCAGGGACGGGACAAGCGCGAACTTCCAGTGATGCTTGAAAGCGTTCGCCAATGGGAGCGCCTCGGTAAGGAAGTCGGTGAAAATATCGGCCTGGGGCGTCGCAGTACGACGTACCTCGCCCTTAACGAAAAGGAGCTTGCCGCGCGCTTAGACTGGCTCGATAGCGTGCGCGAATTCCAGCTCGACACAAAGCTTCTGTCCAGCGCAGAAACAGACGAGCTGCTTGGCCGAAACGATAGAGCGTTCGCCGGCGCGCTCCACACACCATCGGACATGACCGCGGAGCCGCGCCTTGCGGTTCCGGCCCTTGCGCGCCTTGCAGCGTCGGAGGGGGTTTTCGTGTTGGAAAGCTGTGCCGTGCGAACCGTGGAGCGGCACGGCGGGCGGGTTGGGAGCGTCATCACCGAGCGTGGGGAAGTGACCTGCCAGTCGGTAGTGCTTGCGGGTGGCGCGTGGTCCCGAACATTCTTGGAGAACTTGGGTGTCTTCATCCCGCAGCTCGCGGTGCGATCGACGGCACTGAGAACCACCCCCGCACCGCTCATTCATCCGGGCGGTCTTGGAGCGACCGGTGCATCCGTGCGCCGCCGGGATGACGGCGGGTACACCATCGGCCGGACCAATGCCGCGCATTTTGAGGTAGTGCCGGCCGCCATTCGCCATTTCGCACGCTTCTTGCCGGTCATGGCGTCTCGCCTCCCCACCACCAAGGTCCGTTTTGGGCCGTCGTTTTTCGGTCCGCTTGGCCGCCATCGATGGAAAGGGGACGAAAAAACACCGTTTGAGGCGGTGCGTGTCTTCGATCCATCGCCAGACCAAAAACTTGCCGCCGATACCTTTGCAACGGCGAAGCGGCACCATCCTGGTCTTGGCGAGGCAAAGATCCTTGAGGCGTGGGCTGGCATGATCGATGTGACGCCCGATGAAGTCCCCATCGTGGACGAACTGGGCATTCCCGGGCTTTATGTGGCCACGGGGCTTTCTGGCCACGGCTTTGGGATAGGCCCCGGGATCGGGCGTCTGACGGCGGATTTGGTGCTCAACCGCGGGCCTGTGGTTGATCCGACCCCATTTCGCGCTGCGCGCTTCGGAATTCAATCAGCCGCATGAAGAACACGTTTGCGTTTGGACTGCCAGCGATCGTATCCGGTTAGGGCGATCGGATTGGCTCAGCGTTCTTCTTCGATCCGGAGAAACCTAGGATAGCCGACCTTCATGGCCCCATTTGCGGGCGTTTATGAATTCGCCCAAACCTTTGTAGTCGAGAGCCTTATCGACCAAGCAATACCGTCGAAATTTCCTCTTGTGTCATAAGGTCAGCGTATTTCTGTTCCATGTCAAACAGGTTCGCTCGATGGGGCGCTAGGGCGCGATCTCCGACACAATCGGTCGCCACCACGGTCTTGAAATTGTAGCTTAATGAGTCGACCACAGTGGCCCGGACGCAACCAGATGTCGTGCACCCGGTGACTATCAAAGTATCGACGCCTCGCCCGATCAACCAGGCGGCGAGGTTGGTTCCGAAAAACGCCGAGGGTTGAAGCTTTCGCACAATATAGTCGCCGGGCTGGGGGGCCAGCGCGTCGACGATCTGGCTGCTGTGGGACGCCTCCGTCAGTTTTGCAAGATTGGGCGCCTTCAAGCAGAACACGCCATTGTCGGACCCGTCCTCCGCATAAACCACACGAGTATAGGCGATGGGGACTTTCGCTTGGCGTCCAACATCAAGCAATTTTGCGGTGCCTTCGATGGCGTCGGCAATATTACCGCCGCCAAATTGCTCAGGGTCTGCGAAACCGTTCGAGAAATCCACCACGACGATCGCTGGGGCCTCGCCGAAACCGCTTCGACGGCCGTATCCCTGGCGGGCGTAGACCTCAAGCTCAGAGCCGTTGTCGGGCATCACTTTCTCCAATCAGTGCAGCACCGAGATCAACGCTTCTTAAAGTAGAACCAGGAACGCAGCCGATCAATACGCAAGTTATTCGGAAGAACGTGCTCACATTGAGGCGACAGCGCCGTTGTCTTGAGGGCCAGCAAGCTGACATCGGTTGGGTCGGCCGATGGGCTTCACCCCTTGCATATTGATTGCATTAACGACCCACGGGTCGTGCACGGTATGACGTGTTTCCTGCCTTGATCAGAAAGCTTAGTCGGCCCTTACACGCGGGAGTTCTTCCGACTGAGATAGATGCTGTCACACCACTCGCCTCCCACGTTGATGGTGGCGGTTTCTCGGCCGGTCTCGACAAAGCCGAGGGCCTCCAACAATCGAATGGAGCTGGCGTTTCGCGGGTCAACGTCGGCGGTGATCTCCGGCAAGTTATGTGTGTGAAAGCCATGCGCGACGACGGCGGAAACCGCTTCGCGCCCTAGCCCTTGCCCCCAGAAAGACGGATGGACGATGAAACCAATTTCTGGAAATCGCCAAAAGCCCACCTTTCCGATGACCTTGCCCCTCAATAACGCCACGAATTCTTCGCCGCTCTCGATGGGCGTAGAAATCATTCTGGAGAGGAATTCTTCAGTCTCGGTGATATCGCTGTGCGCAGGAGTGTCCCAATAACGCATCGCTCGGACATCACTCAGCACGAGATGAAGCTGATCAAGATCGGTGGATCTTGCGGACCTCAGGACCAGTCTTTCGGTTTCCAAACGCGTCACTTTGTTCTTGCTCCGCCACACTTCCAGCAGGGTGGACTTAAGTTTACTAGGCTAGCTTTGGGCTTGGAATTCCATTGGCCGGTGGTTCGTGCTTGGCCCGAAAAAATTGGATGAGATCAGGCCTCTGTCCCCCTTCGCCTATGCCGTATGGTGATATTGATCCTCGTCTCAGTCCCGTTGGGTGGTGCTCTAGCGCCGGGGTGGAGCCTTCTTTGTCTTCGGCCGTGTCGTAGTGCTTCTGAACTTCTGGGCCGGCGAACCCTTGTTGTCGCCCCGAACCTTTCGTCTTGAAGGATCTCTCACATCACCGCTGGCCACGCCGTGATTCGAGGTTTTCGGCGGTTTTGACCGCCCGTCATTGCGCCTAGCCTCGCCCACTTCCTTTTGTCCTTTGGACTTACTAGGCCCGCCTTTGCGGTTCGCCGATTTGCTCGGCGATGCTTCTTTGCGGGCTGCGCGGGGCGGTCTCGGCTCCCTTTTGCTGTCAGAGCTTTGCGTCCGCACCGGCCGCGACCGCGCCGACTTTTGCGCCACGCGTGAACCCACCGTCGGAGCAGGCCCCGTAAGGGGGGCATCGAAGTCCGCCTGTGCTTCGGCGGACAATCGTGGTCCCAGTTGATCCTTCAAAAACCGTGTGGGAATTTCTTTCGCCCCACCCCGGGGCAGATCTCCCAGTTGGAATGGGCCGAACGACACTCGGATCAACCGGGTCACCGAAAGCCCAAGCGAGCCCAGTACCACCTTGATTTCCCGGTTCTTGCCTTCGGTGAGGGAAATTGTCAGCCAGGAATTGTCGCCGGCGCGATCGACGTGGACCTCGATGGGGCCGTACAGCACACCATCGACCGCTGTACCGGCGGAAAGGGCTGACAGCGCCGCCTCATCGATAGCCCCATGGACGCGCGCCCGATATTTTCTTATCCAACCGGTCGCCGGCAGTTCCAAAACGCGCGCGAGACCGCCATCGTTGGTCAAGACCAGGAGACCTTCCGTGTTGATGTCGAGCCGGCCCACCGTCACCACCCGCGGCAAACCTTTGGGAAGAGCGTCAAAAACCGTCGGTCGTCCCTGGGGATCGCGATTGGTGGTCACGTATCCTTTGGGTTTGTTGAAGAGCCATGCCCGGGTGCGCAACCGTCGGGGAATTTGTGCGCCATCGACTTCCACGACATCGGACGGGGTGACGACCGTCGCCGGCGTTTCCAGCCGAACCCCATTGACTTTAACGCGTCCCGCACCGATGAGCGCTTCGGCCTCGCGGCGGGAGGCCACCCCGGCGCGGGCAATCACCTTGGCTACGCGTTCACCATCTGTAGGCTTTTTATTGTCGTGCTTTTCGCTCATCGATTGGCGTCCTGGCATTGCGGAGTACTTTGATTGACGTTTATGGCCAAAGCCCTTGTGGCGGCCAAAGCCGCTGGCGAACGCGGTGAGGTGCCGGTGGGCGCCGTCCTCGTCAAGGATCGCCGCGTGATTGCCGCGGCGGGCAATCGCACCCTTTCGGACTCGGATCCGACGGCCCATGCAGAGATCGTCGCCATGCGCGCTGCAGCTTTGTTCTTCAGGAATTCGCGTCTTTCAGGATGCGACCTATACGTCACGCTGGAGCCCTGCGCCATGTGTGCATGTGCGATCTCCCATGCAAGGATCCGGCGTCTGTATTTCGGTGCGTATGACCCAAAGGGCGGCGCCGTGGAGAATGGCCCTAGGCTCTTTTCCTCAACCGCTGTTCATCACAGACCCGAAGTTTATGGCGGCATCGACGAAAGCGCATGCGCTTTGCTCTTGCGCTCTTTCTTTAGTGAGCGCCGTTAGTGCGGATCGTGGGCGGGACAAATAAGGGAGCCGCTCTTGTTGCGCCGAAGGGGGCAGCAACCCGGCCCACCAGTGATCGCATGCGCGAGACGATTTTTAACATTCTGGCCCATCGGTTTGGCGGCGTTGCCGACGACACGCGGGTGCTCGACCTGTTTGCCGGCACCGGCGCCATGGGACTTGAGGCAATCTCGCGTGGAGCCGCGTTTGCGCTCTTTGTGGAGAACAGTCCTGGAGCGCGCGGAACACTCCGCACCAACATGGCCGCCGTCAACGCAACAAGTCGAGCGCGGGTGTGGCGACGCGATGCGACAAAGCTCGGCGCCTGTCCTGTGGCGCCGTTTGACCTTATCTTTTGCGATCCCCCCTACGGCCGCGACCTCGGTGTTGCCGCCCTTGCGGCCGCGCTGGATGGCGGATGGGTTAGCGACGATGCACTTGCCGTGTTGGAGGAGCGACGCGGTTCGGTCCCCGAACGCTTGTCTGGCTGGCAAAGGCTCGATGGGAGAAAAACCGGCGAAAGCGAGATTGTCTTCTTGCGACCGGACACGAAGGAGGAGCCGGAAAACCTGTTACCCTAACGAGCGCATCGGCCTTCGCAACCCGATGGCAGGGTCGCCTGTTTCAAAAGCGGTGAACTGGAAAATCTCATCCAAAAAGTCAGCCGGGTGCGGGAATTCTGCTCATGGCATAACTTTATATGTCACCCCTGCCAGATGGCTCCTGGGTGCTCCGTCCCGAACTCTCCTGCAGCGGATCGTAGGGATTTTTCAGGTTTGTGTGTCCGCCGAGTACACATAATTTTTGGGCGGATAGGCCTATGAGGGTCTTGAAGTGCAAGTGATCGTACGAATGCCGGGACAGCGTGGCCAATTCCACTGGCGCGACCGCGATAGAATGGGAGCTATAGCGTTTTGGGGTTGCAAGGAATCGGGCAAATCAGATTCTGAATAGGCGGTGTTTGCGTTGGAGTATGCGCGATGGTGGCTTTGTCGGACGATTTGCGAATTCGGTTGGTCAGAGCGGTAAAAGCCGGCGCGTCGTGCCGGCAAGTGGCGGCGTGGTTCGAGGTCA
>JBCCYN010000046.1:0-27237 GCA_039189655.1 Pseudomonadota bacterium
CGAAGAGCCCGCTTCGAGTCATTGCAACGTCCGACCTTGTGAGACCCGATAAAGCACGGTCAACCCGCAAAGGAAGGTCAGTGCGCACAGATCAACGAGACCCTCGACGGATCACCGCCAACGCAGAGCGAATTACAGATCAGGTCCTAACGGTCGAGGGCAAAGGCGCGAAGACCGCCGGTCCGTGCCTGGAGCGCAACGCCGCTGCGCCCAAAACGGCGCCGCGGCGCTCCCGTCAGCGGGGAGCGCGCTTGGCAAGGATCCTTTGCAACGTCCGGCGGTGCATATTCAGCCGGCGAGCGGTCTCGGACACGTTGCGGTCGCACATTTCATAAACGCGCTGGATGTGCTCCCAACGAACCCGGTCTGCGGACATGGGGTTTTCCGGCGGAACGGGTTTGTCATCGGGCGCCCGCGTGAGCGCTGCGAAGATGTCGTCCGCATCGGCGGGCTTGGCAAGATAGTCCACGGCGCCCAGTTTCACCGCCGTCACGGCCGTCGCGATGTTGCCGTAACCGGTCAGGATGATGGCTTTGGCGTCCGGGCGACGCTTGCGCAGCCGTTCCACCACCTCAAGACCGTTGCCATCGCCCAGCCGCATGTCGACCACGGCAAAATCCGGCGCGTTGCGGTCCACATGTTGAGCCGCCTCGGACGCACTGGCCGCCACTGACGTCACGAAACCGCGCTTCTCCATCGCCCGGGCGAGGCGCTGACCGAAAGCAGCGTCATCGTCGGCAATCAAAAGGGACTGCCCCGCCTGGGGAGTCGGTTCCGCGCTCGATTCCATCATCAAGCTCATAGCGTTTTCCTGGCTTTGTTACATCCGTAACTTAGGGTGCGACATTCGATAGCGGTGAAAGCTGACCAAGTTGTAATGATTGGTCGGCCAATGCCGGGCGTCGCTGGCTGGCCTAATCGCATCCGATCGGGGCGGTTTCCGTGGGTTTTATGCGATCCCAATCGGGCGTAGCGGCCCGCATAGTCACGAACTTGCGAACGGGCGTTAATGCATTGGAAGCCCGATTTGGGGCGAACAAACCCTCAACCCTTGTCGACCTCCAGATAGCTGCGCGGCCATGTCACAGTGGAAACCGCCCCCTCGTCGGTCTCGAAGCTGACCGTTGCGCCGGTGCGCTCAAGCAACGTCTTGGCGATGAATATGCCGAGCCCCAGCCCGCCGCCCCTCAGCCCTTCGCTGCGGCTTGAGACGAACGGCTCCCCGATCTGGTCAAGCACCCCGTCGGGGTAACCCGGCCCATCGTCGGCAATGGTGATTTGCAGGCTCGTTTCGGTCCAATCGGCCGTGATGGAGACGGTGCTTCGCGCATAGCCCACCGCGTTTTCCACCAAATTGCCAAGCCCATAATGGATCCCAGGATTGCGCCAGATGACCGGGCGACTGTCATGGGGTCCCAGGAGGTCCACGGTGATGGCCTTTCCCGAATTGCGATGGGGCGCGACCACCTCCTCCAGAAGCGCGCGTACACCTTCGCGGGTGAGCGGGCTTTCGCCGTCCTCCCCCAGCGTTTTGAGCTTTGCCAAAATGGCGCGGCACCGCTCCGATTGGGAGCGCAGCAGCGTGATGTCCTCCGCGATGGGCGAGGTGGGATCCATCTCCCGCTCCAGTTCCCGGGTCACTACCGAAATCGTGGCGAGCGGGGTCCCCAGTTCGTGGGCCGCCGCCGCAGCGAGGCCATCGAGGGCTTGAAGGTTTTGCTCTCGGCTGAGGATGAGCTCGGTGGCCGTGAGCGCATTGGCAAGGAGCCGGCGTTCCTCGGCCACCCGAAACGCGTAGGTCCCCATAAAGGCGAGACTGCACACCAGCGCCAGCCAGATCCCGCCCACGAAGAGGAATGGCGGATTGAACGATTCGCCCTCGAACCAGGGCAGCGGCATATAAACCACCCCCATGAGCGTCGCCATGAATAGCGAAAGGGCGCCCAGCGTCATCGTGCGATTGGCACTCAGCGTCGTGGCGGACACCATCACCGGAGCGATGATCAAGAGCGCGAACGGGTTCGTGAGACCGCCAGTGAGCGAGAGTTGGGCGCCCAGCTGGAGGATGTCGAACGCCATGACGCCGGCGGTCCAGTTTTCAGGCATGCGCCGGTCGTCGGCGAACTTGACGCGCAAAAAGACGTTGGACCAGGCCGACAACGCCACCAGCCCCATGCAAGCGCCCAAGGGCATCGTGAAGTTCAATCCCAGGCCGACGAACAAGATGGCCGCGAGCTGGCCCAGAATCGCAAGCCAACGCAGGAGCAGCAGCGTGCGTACGCGAACCACGCGGCTGTCGTGGTTAAGGATGGTCGGATGCGTATTCACCAGATCTTCATCCGCACGGCTTTATTCACCTGGGTGTAAGGTAACGTTGATGCCACTTCAGCGTGCGCAAAGTCCTTTGCCTTGCGTTCGCCTAGTGGCCGGGCGATATGTTGCACTGCGAAAGAGCGATCGATCACGATTCCTGCCGCCCACCTCATCTCGCCGCAAGGCGACTTCCGCCCCAAGCGAGAGGCAAAATGTACTACCAACTGTACGAGTGGAACCACGCCTTTCTGAGCCCGGCGCGCGCCTTCAACGACGCAATCCGTCTTTACTATAAGAACCCGCTAAACCCACTCTCGCATACGGAGTTCGGTCGCCAGATCGCCGCGGGAGGCGATCTTTTTGAGCGCGTCACCCGGCGATACGGCAAGCCGGAATTCGGCATCGAAACCACCGTGATTGACGGCTACGAGGTTCCGGTGTGCGAAACGGTCGTCTGGGAGCGGCCATTTTGTCGGCTTCTACATTTCAAGCGCGCCCGCCCGGAAGGCGCCCCCGCCCAGCCCAAAGTGGTTCTGTTTGCGCCCATGTCAGGCCACTACGCAACGCTGTTGCGCGGGACCGTGGCAGCGTTTTTGCCCAATCACGAGGTCTACATTACCGATTGGGTGGACGCGCGCATGGCGCCACTGCACGAGGGCCGGTTCGACCTCGACACCTACATCGACTACGTCCTTGACATTGTTCACGCCTTCGCCGGCGATCTCCACCTCGTTGCGGTATGCCAGCCCGCAGTGCCGGTGTTTGCCGCAACAGCGCTCCTGGAGGCGCGGCAATCCGCTTCGCTGCCCAAATCGATCACCCTCATGGGCGGTCCCATCGACACCAGGGAAAACCCGACCGAAGTCAACGTCTTTGCCACCAAGCACGACCTCGACTGGTTCCGGCGCAATGTCATCATGACAGTGCCATTCCCCCATCCGGGTGTGCTGCGCCGGGTCTATCCAGGGTTCCTGCAGCTTTCCGGGTTCATGACCATGAACCTCGATCGCCATCTCAGCGCCCACTACGATTATTTCGACCATCTCATGACCGGCGATGGCGATAGCGCCGAAAAGCACCGCGATTTTTACGATGAATACCTTTCGGTGATGGATCTCACCGAAGAGTTTTACATGCAGACCATCGACACGGTCTTCCTGCGCCAGGCGCTCCCCCATGGCACGATGACCCATCGCGGGGTGCCGGTGGATCCCAAAGCCATCAAGCGCACACCGATCCTCACCATCGAAGGGGAGAACGACGATATTTCCGGGTTGGGCCAAACCCGTGCCGCCCACAAATTGACGCCGAACCTGCCTAAAGCAAAGCATCAGCACTACGAGCAGCCGGACGTGGGCCATTACGGCGTTTTCAACGGCTCGCGCTTCCGCCGCGAGATTGCGCCTCGGATCGGTGAATTCGTGGCGGAGTGGGATCAGGCGAAGCCCGACGAAGCTTCCCCAACGCCAAAACCGCGCACCTCCCGGCCTTCCACGGCAACGAAGGCAAAGACCGCCGGTGCGGCAAAGCAGGACGCCGGCGCCCAAAAGGCCACCCCGAAGCGCGCCGCAAGCCCCCGCAAGAGACGCAAGCCACCCACAAAACCGTCGTCCGCCAACGGCGCCAGCGCCAGCTGAGGCCCCCGCCGCGCGAGGAGATGGCCCCACGCCACCGGCCATATGCACGAACCGGCGGCGACGAGGCCAATGGCCCATCGCGCCGCCGCGGGTCCTGGTCTTCTCGGCTACTCTCGAAATCTATGCACCGCCGACGGCGGGGCACTTACCGAAATGCGCGGCGAATGACCTTGCCGGTGGTCGTCAGCGGGATGTCGTCCACGAAATTTATGGCCCTCGGGTACTCGTGGGCTGATAGGCGCTCGCGCACGAAACCCTGAATATCCTCCTTGAGGTCATCGCTGGGGACGGCGGTATCGGTGAGTTTTATGTAGGCGGCGACGATCTCGCCACGCAGTTGATCCGGTTCACCCACCACCGCCGCCAGCACCACCGCCGGATGACCCGCAAGGCAGCTTTCGATCTCGCCGGGACCGATGCGGTACCCAGCCGAGGAAATCACGTCATCGTCCCGACCCACAAAGCGAATGCCGTCCGGTCCGGCGATGCCTTGGTCGCCGGTGGTGAGCCAAGGCCCTACGAACTTTTCGGCGGTGGCGGCCGCATTGCCATGGTAGCCAAGAAACATCACGGGGTCGGGGGATTTTATCGCGATGGTCCCCGGTTCACCGGGGGCAACGGGCACCCCAGCCGGGTCGATCACGGCCACGTCGTGGCCCGGGACCGGCCGGCCGATGACGCCGGGCGTTGCAATGTCCCAGGCTGCGCAGCTCGACAGGACGAGGTTGCATTCAGTCTGTCCATAAAACTCGTTGATGGTGAGGCCGAGCTTCGTCCGCCCCCAATCAAACGTTGCTGCGCCCAGTTGCTCGCCGCCCGAGCCCACCGACCGCAGCGAAAGCCGACGCGTATCGGCATCGCGCATCATTCGCAGCGCGGTGGGCGGAACGAAGGCATTGCGCACCCCCGCGTGGGCTGCCCAGTCGAGGGCCTCCTGCGCATCAAAGCGGTCGCTGCGTTGGGCGACAACAGGGACCCCGAAGGCAAGCCCAGGAAGCAGCACGTTGAGGAGCCCGCCCGCCCACGCCCAATCGGCCGGCGTCCAGAGGCGGTCACCTCGTTGGGGCAAAAGATCGTGGTGCATCGCAACGCCCGGCAAATGGCCCAGGAGCACCCGGTGACCGTGGAGCGCTGCTTTTGGAAGCCCTGTGGTCCCCGAGGTGAAGATCATGAGTGCCGGATCATCAGCGTCGGTTCGGGCGGTCTCCATATGCTCGCTCGCCCGCTCCATCAGCCTGGGGAGCGCCAGGTCCCCAACACCGTCAATCTCCACCACCTGAGCGGCCGACTGAGGCATGCGTGCAGCGCCCGATTTGGTGGTGACGATCAGCCGGGCGTCGGACTGCTCGATCCGGTAGGCAATGGCCTCGGGGCCGAAGACCGCCGCAAGGGGGACGGCGACCGCGGCGAGCTTGTAGATCGCCAGATGCGCAACGATGGTTTCCAAGCGCTGTCCGAGGTGCACCGCAACCCGGTCACCCCGCTGGATGCCGAGGGCAGCGAAGGCGTTGGCGCAGCGGTTTGCCATGGATTGAAGCGCGCCATAGGGGACGTTCGTCGGGTTGCCGCGCTCGTCTGCGTGGACAAGGGCCACACGATCTGGCTCCCGCGCGGCCCAATTATCGCAGCAGAGCGCGGCAATGTTGAAAAACTGAGGTTTGGGCCAGACGAACCGCGCCACCGCATCGTCGTAGGAGCGAAAGTCAGCGAGGCGAATCAATGGGGGCGTTCCTCTGCCAAGGGACCATGCCGTGGCGCAGCGACCGGTGGGGCGAGTTCGGATGCCCTAGCACGGGACGCCACGCCGGGCATCCTTTCAAGGGCCTTGGCTTTGCCAGCCGCTGGGCGAATGGGATCGATCGTTCGCGCAAAACGTGATTGCCTCAGATTAGAAACGGCGGCGCGGGTGTGACAGGCTCAAACCGCGGTAGGGTCCGCCGCGCATTTCATGGGAGGGGAACCGATGAGGGAACTGAACGCACGCTTTTCGCCAGCATCCCGGGTTCGGCAAACCCTGAAGAGCGCTGCCAAAGCTGCGGCGGTGGTGACGGCGCTGGCTGCCGTCGTCGCCCCGGCATCCGCTCAGATCATCGCTGAGAGCCAGCGCCACCACCCCGTGGCCGCCGACCGCCACATGGTCGTCAGCCAAGAGGCCCAGGCGAGCCTCGTGGGCCGGGAGATCCTGCGCAACGGCGGCAACGCTGTGGATGCCGCGGTGGCGGTGGGATTTGCCCTCGCGGTCACGCTGCCACGGGCCGGCAATATCGGCGGCGGCGGCTTCATGGTGGTCCATCTCGCCGATACCGGCGAGAGCATTGCCATCGACTACCGCGAAACTGCCCCTGCCGCCTCCGACCGCGACATGTTCCTGGACGAAAGCGGCGAGGCGTCGTCGCAAAAGTCCAGATTCTCGGGTCTCGCGGTCGGCGTACCGGGAACCGTCGCAGGGCTCGCCCTTGCCCATGAACGGTATGGGTCGGGAACGTTCAGCCTTGCCGAACTCCTCGCCCCGGGCATCGCCCTTGCCAGGGATGGCTTTACGGTCTCTCCCGCCCTTGCTGGCGCGTTGCGGTCAACGCGCATCCGAGAGCGCCTCAGCGCCGACCCCGAGGCCCGAAGGATGTTTTACCGGGACGGTGAGCCACCGGCCGCTGGCGAAACGCTCACCCTTCCACAGCTTGCCGCCACACTGGGCCGGATCGCCGACAACGGGCCGGCAGGATTTTATGAGGGCGTCACTGCAGACGCCATCGTCAAGACCGTCGATTCTGCCGGCGGCCGGATGACCTTGGATGACCTGAAAGACTATACGCCCGTCATCCGCGAACCGGTAACGGGCGACTTCCAGGGGTATGACGTTATCTCCATGCCCCCGCCCAGTTCCGGCGGGATTCACCTCGTGCAAATGCTCAATATCCTTGAGGCGACGCCCTTCGAAAATCATGGCCTCAACAGCGCGGCCATGATCCATGCTATGGCGGAAGCCGCCAAGCGCGCCTACGCCGACCGCGCCGTCTACCTCGGCGACCCGGACTTTGTCGAAATTCCCATAAAACCGCTCACCTCCAAAGAGTACGCCACGGCCATTCGCGCCGCCATTGCCGATGACAGGGCAACGCCCAGCAGCGAGATTGCCGCCGACCCCGGCACCCTGCCCGCTGAGAGCAACGAGACCACCCACTATTCGGTGGTGGACGCGGACGGGAACGCCGTTTCCAACACCTATACGCTCAACTTTTCCTTTGGCGTCGGCTTTGCCGCGGAGGGCACTGGCGTTCTCCTCAACAACGAACTGGACGATTTTTCCGCCAAACCCGGTGTGCCCAACGCCTATGGGCTGATCGGCGGCGACGCCAATGCGGTGGCCCCGCGCAAACGCCCGCTGTCTTCCATGACCCCCACCATAGTTTTGAAAGACGGTGTCCCGGTGCTCGTCACAGGCTCGCCCGGCGGCAGCCGCATCATCACCACCACGATGCAGATCATCCTCAACGCGCTTGCGCATCAGCGGGACATCATGACGGCCACCGCCGCGCCTCGCATTCACCATCAATGGCTACCGGACTATATCCGCGTGGAGGAAGGCATTTCCCCCGATACGATCCGACTGTTGGAAGAAAAGGGCCACGATGTCCGCATTGAGCGTGCGATGGGCGCCACCCAGTCGATCCGTATCGACGACGGCAAGCTCTATGGAGCCAGCGATCCACGGCGGCCGGGCGGGCTTGCCGTGGGCGATTGATCCCTCGCTTTTCGCCTGGCCCGTGACGCCACGAAGGCCGCTCTGATGGGGGCATCGAGCCCGGCAACCAAGGCGCGGCGTCGGGCTCGGCGCGAGCGGTGGCGCCAGCCCTTGGCCACCAGCCGCGACCGGTTCGAAGCATGGGCGAGCCTGATGTTATCGGACCACGGCGTGCTGCGGCTGTTCTATCGCAACCGCCACCAGGTAACGCCGACCCTGTGGCGCTCGGCTCAGCCCTCACCGGCGGATATCGGCTGGGCGCGACGTGCGGGGATCCGCACCGTCCTGTCGCTGCGCGGCGATGGTTTCGGCGGCGATCTCCTGGAGCGCGAGGCCTGCGAGCGCCAGGGGCTCAACTTCGAGCGTATCGTCATGTGGTCTCGCGCTGCGCCCCCCAAGGCGAGCCTGCGGGAAGCCATCGAGCGTTTTCCAAAACTCGAGCGCCCGGTGCTCCTTCACTGCAAGTCCGGGGCGGACCGCGCTGGATTGGCTGCAGCCATCTACCTGATTGCCGTGGACGGTGCGCCGGTATCGGTGGCGCGCCGGCAATTGTCCCCTCGCTTTGGCCACATCCGGTCCGGTCGCACCGGGATCCTCGACGCCTTCCTCGATGCCTTCGAGCGCGACACGCAGGGCTCTGAAACGGACTTCGCCGCCTGGGTGGACACCGCCTACGACCCCGCAGCTTTGACGCAGGGTTTTCGCTCCAGTCGTGCGGCCGACGCTCTTTTGACGGTCCTGCGGCGCGAGTAGGACGCACCGCACAGCCCTTCACAACGCCAGCTCCTATAGGAGCTGCGGCAGATCGGTGTCAGCGAGCCTCCCCAATCACTCGCCGACCCGCTCCACCTTCGCCACCGCCGGAGCCCGCACCACCCGCAGCGATGCGCTGGCCTCGCTGGGTATGCGCACCGCCTGCTCGCCGGTCAGCGTATAGACCTCTCCGTCAAGGCGTAGCCGAAAGGCGCCGTCGGCCCTGACAACCCGGGCGTGGTCCGCAGCCGGAAGGTTCACCCAACCGTCGGCGGCCACCACGATTTGCGCAAGGGGTGCCACCGAAACGCCCGGGACGTTGATATCGCCATCCTTGCGCACGGCGTAAACGCCCACGGTCACACCCCCCAGAAGAACGAGTGCTGCGAGCAAGGTCATCATCAAGCTGGCGGCTTTGCTGCGCCGCCGTCGGGGCTTGACCCGAGGAATGTCGCGCGCTGCGGCTTCAGCGCTCACAATTACGGTGCGCTCGCCCCGATCTGGCCGCACCGATAGCGATGGGCCGACGGCTTTTCCGGTTTTGCTGGCACCATCGGCGGGTCGCACGTTGAGCGCTGCACCACCGCCAGAACTCCCCGGCGCGTCATTGGAATCTTCAGTGTACTCAAACACCGCGTCGTCGGCGTCCGCGGCGACGGGCGGCTCCTCGCTGACCGTCGCCTCGCCCGAATGAAGCGCTTCGCGGAGTTTGGCAGCGGCGGACCGCTTTCCTTCACGCTCCCAGGGTTTGCCCCGATCTTTATCGGCACCCTCGCCATCGACCGATTTCGGCGCGCCAGGCGTGCCCGAGGGGAAATCGATACCGCAGACCGGGCAACGGTACGCGCCAGCCACCACGGGCTCGCCGCATGCACGGCAGCGGAAGAACGCTCGCGACGCCAAACAAACCCCCGTCGACCAACGCGCGGCCATCACCGCGCCCATCCATTTACCCCAGGGCGACCGTCACGAACGTGCACCCGCACGGCTCGCCCTAAGCCCCTGTCTTCCTGCGCGCTTTACGACGCCCGATAGCGCGACGCCCTCAAGCCTGCCAGCGCGCCCGCCGTAGGAAGCCGCTGGGCCTTCCCTTAAACGCGACCGACCCAGGAACCAATACTTTCTCGCGCAACCCCGCAAGCGCCCGCGCCAAAGCCGTTAGCCAGTCAGCTCCATGAGGTGGTATCGGCCCGGCCGCACAGAACTCGGCAGCGGGTGTGACACGGCAGACCTGAACGGAAGCGGAAAGCTTGTCACGACGATGGCATCGGGCCGGGCCACCGCCTCGATCCCCGGGGCAAGCCAGGCGGCAATGGCGGCGTTCCCCACCGCGTCCGCCGAGCCCAGATCGTTATGGATGAGCGCCGCGCGGGCGCCAAGCCGAGGCAGTGCGAAGCGAAGGGTGTCGCGAATGTCGCCCATCACCATCCGCTCCGGTGGCGGCAACACGGTCACCGCCGCCTGAACAAAATTGTCAAAGGCAAACACCGCGCGGTCCGGGAAGAGCGCACACAGATGATCGAAAGTGCGGCCGGCACCAATGCCAAGGTCGATGATCGGGCCGTCGCGATGGGCAACCAATTCGGCGGCCCTGTCGAGAAGCTCCCGCTGGGCACTCATGCGGCGGATAAAGCTGTCGAGGCGGCTCAAGCGCCCGCCCGGTGCACGACCCACATCGCTCAAGCAGCCTTGCGATAGAGCCAATAGCGGCCAAGTTCGGCGTCCGGCGATCTGGGGAAGAGTTCAAACCCCTCAAATTCCAACGCGATCCCGGTCGCCACAAATCCACCAGGCGCCGTCCGTTCGGCGATCAAAGGGGCGAGCCAGCTCGCCTTGGCAAGGTCCGCGGTGGGGTCGCCGGTGCCAAGGTCGCAGTGCACCAAGGCCGCCAACCGCTGCACCCGAGGGGCGCAGAACGCCAGCGTATCGCGGATTTCGCCGATGATCATGTGATCGCCGTCTGGGATCGAGGCGGGGTGCGCCGTTACGCTGCGGTCGAACACGAAAATCTCGCGGTCGGGCAGGATTTCGCGCAGGTGATCGAAGGTCCGGCCGTTGCCAAGGCCCAGTTCCAAAACCGGGCCTTCCACCGCCGCAATGCGGCCCGCCACATCCTCCAGGAACGCCTTTTGCGCCGTCATGCGAGCGATGAACACGTCAAGCCGGCTTGCGCGCCGGGTGGCCGGAACGTTCATTTGCGCAAGGCGTTCCGCAGCCGCTGCGGGTCGGGCATTCCGGATTGCAGCAACTCAGGCTTGTCGCCGGCGGTATAGATCTTGAGGACACCACAATTGAAGATGCGGTCGAAAATCGTCTGATCGATCTCCACCGTGCGGATGGACTGTAGCTCAATCTCCAGCCGCTCTTTGGAAAAGACGCCGCGCGACAGGAGCACCCGTTCTTCGCCCACGGTGAGCTGGGTGCAGCGCAGTTTAACGAACCAGACGAAGAGCCAGATGAGACCCACCACGAGAGGAATGAGCAGCACGGCGAGAATGAAGTAGCCCGGCTCGTCGGCGAACATCGTCGGATGCTCTTGATAGCGCGGCTTAGCGGCGGCGGTCTCAGGCATGGTGCGGTCTCCTCGGGCGCGTCTGTGGGTGGCTTTGGCATGTCACACCAAAGGGCGCGCGCCTGCCAATCTCCTTAGATCGGTTGTGCCTTGGGTGGGGTTTTGGGTCGGGCCTTTGGTTGTGCTTCGGGTGCGGCCTTTGGTTGTCCCTCGGGTGGGGCGTTGGATTGGGCGTCGGGTCAAATCTTTGCCGAGCCTGCGCCCCTGACGCAATGGCCATCGCGTGGGGTCGAACGTCGAGCGTCAAATGCCACGCGATTGGCGCAAAACCGTGCGCAGGCGGGCGGGGTCTGGCAGGCCGCTCTGTTCAAGATCCGGTCTGTCCCCGGACGTGTACACGCGCAGGATCCCGCAGTTGAACACCCGGTCAAAAAAGGTCTGGTCCACCCGCACGGTGCGGATCGAGCTCATCTCCACCTCGATGCTTTTCTTGCTCAGGATGCCTTTGCGCATGGATACCCGCTCGTCATCCACTGTGACGATGGTGGTGCGATTGGCGATGTACCACCAACCGAGCCAGACGATCCCCACCACAAAGGGGATGAGAAGACACGCAAGGAGAAAACGGCCAGGCTCGTCGGCGAACATGGTCGGGCTTTCTTGGTAGAGCGGCGTCATGGCGACCTTCGAAGACTGGCGGAAGCTGGCCCTGTCGGCCCGCCTCGGTATACGGGTCTTTCCCCTGCCCCGCCACCCTCGCGGAACAAACAACGTGCGCGAGCGGGCTCCCCCAAGGCGCTGCTACCTCCCGTTGTTGTTGTGCAAAATGCTGTTATCGCGTTCGCTCCCGGGCGAGAGGCCGGGTCCCGCCGGCCCAATACCAGCCTTTGCGCAAGGCACCTCCTATGCCGGCGGATCGTACCGGGCAAAAGCCGACCTTCAGTGGAGATGCTCGAACTGGATGACGCGAATCTCGCCCGGTGCGATCAGCTTTCGATACATCACGTTCACCGAGTGGAGTGGTCCTTCGATTTCCCGGCGCCAAAACTCCAAAAACCGCTCCAATACTGGAAACTCTGGTGCCTGATCGTACTCCTGCCACACATAGCTTTGGAGCAACGCAGGATGATCAGGCAATCGGTAAAGGATTTCGGCGGTCGTGAGGCTGTAACCTTGCAACTGCTTCTTGAGGTCGGTGGACACGGTGGGAACCTCCTACCATCACACTAAGGAAGGAAGTCTGCCACAAGTGGCGTGGGTTGCAAGCTAGCGGGCAGGAATCAAGCAATCTTTACAACAGCTTGATTTGGCAGCCGAAGGCCTTGAGTGCTAATGGAGGCCCGTTCGGGGGTGCCTACCGATCGCCCACCGCTGCCCACCGGCAGCGCACCACGGTCCATTTTCGCCGTCGGGCGCGGTGTCTTGCTGCACGTAAACTGCCCAAGACGACAGCATTGCATAGGTTGTCCAGCTAGCGCTCAATTAGTGAAAACGTGTTTTACAGGTCACCCTGTCGTGCCGTTGAGCAAGAGCCGTGCTATGGCTAAGATTAACTCGATGCCCGATCGATCATGATCCGCTTCGCCTACAACACGATTGGTGCGACCAACCACCGCCTCTCCGATGCCATCGATCTCATCGCAGACGCTGGCTACCAAGGGGTGACGGTGACCATCGATTGCAACCACTTGGACCCGTTCAGCGAGGCCAGTGCAGCGCAGATCGATGTACTGGCCGGCGCCTTGGAGGCTGCCGATCTTGCGGTGGTGCTCGACACCAATGCGCGGTTTGTGCTCGATCCGCGCCAGCGACACGAGCCGACGCTCCTCACCCCCTCCCCTGATGGACGCAAGCAACGCATCGAGCTCATCCGCCGGGCCATCGACATTGCAAAGCGCTGCCGCGGCGAGGCCGTGACGTTCACAGCCGGAAAAATCACCCGCAGCGTTAGCGAGGCAAACGCCGGATCATGGCTGCTGGAGGGGTTGAAGGAGGTCGCCGAAATGGCGGCGGCAGAGGGTGTTGTGGTGGCGCTGGAGCCTGAGCCGGGGCACCTTGTCGGCTCCCTCGACGATTTTCGTCTGGTCCGCGATGCGCTCAAACAGATGACGGATGCCCCGCTCATGCTGGCGCTCGACGTGGGCCATGTGGCACTTTCCGGCGAGCGCTCCGCCCACCAGGCGATTAAAGAGTTTTCCAGTCTTCTTGCTTCGGTGGCCATCGGCGACATGAAGACGGGTGTCCACGCCCACCTCCCGCCGGGTGAGGGAGATATCGACCTTTCGGCAACGTTGTTGGCGTTGCGGGATGTGGGCTTTGAGGGCCTCGTCAGCGTGAAGTTGCCGCGCGACAGCCATCGCGCCCACGAAGTGATCCCCGCGTCGCTGGAGTTTCTTCTCGAGCATCTCCCGAGCGACTAACAGCGCCCTGCCGGGCTCAAACCTCTGCCATAGCCTTGGCGCAGGAGTGCGACCGCGGCCCGATCTGATTGGGCATGATAGGATCGCTAATTCTTTGTTTTAAAAAGCATCATTCCGATTGCGAAGCATCGTTTTGGTGACCCTTGCATTGCTGCATCAGATGGCATCTCTGGGCCGGAGATCCGCCGCGGCGCTGCCCGATCGCGCACCATCGTTCAAGCGGCTTTGCTCTTCGCTGCCTCGTCGGAGCTGACGATACGGGCAAGCTGGGCCAATGGCACCGCGGCCCGGTAGTGAAATCCCTGGACGAAGCGTCCGCCCAGCGCCTTTGCCACCTCGGCTTGCTCTGCGGTTTCAATCCCCTCCAGCACCACCCGCAGGTGGAGGGATTTTGCCACATCCAGCACTCCCCGGATGATGTCGCGTTTTTGATGCTCGTTCTCGATGCCGGCGATGAACCTGCGATCCACTTTCACCTCGCGGATCGGGAGCTGCGTCAGGTGAACGAAGGACCCGAAACCGGCCCCGAAATCATCCAGCGAGAAGACCACTGCCGGGTCCTGCTCCACCGCCCGCATTTGCTGCGCGATAATGCCCCCAGGATCATCGACGATGGCGTCCTCGGTAATCTCGATGGTGAGCGGATCACGATTGTCGGTCTCGCGCCGTACCGAAACGATCTTGCCAAGAAGCGAACCGTTGGTCAGTTCCGCTACGGAAAGATTTAGGGCGAGCCCGATCTTTCGGCTGCGCCCGCGGTTGAGGTTTGCCATGTCCTTCAGCGCGCGCAGTGCGACCGTCTGCCCGATCTGCGCACCCACGTCGCGGTCGGCGAGGGCATCGGCAAACTCGGTCGCGGTCAACACGCCGTCGTCGCTCACCCAGCGCGCAAGGGCCTCAACGGCCACAACCTCTCCGGTGGATGTATCAAATTGGGGTTGGTAGTAGGGCAAAATTCTTCCCGCGGTGAGCGCCGTGCGGGCGTCGGCGAGGATCCGGCTTCGCTCCAAGGCCGCGTGACCGAACGAGGGCTTATAAAGGGCAAGGGACGGGCCTTGCTGCTCTTTCATGCGGTAAAGGGCAAGGTCGGCGGCGGTGGTGAGTTCTTGCTCGGTGGAGCCATGGTGGGGCGCGAGCGCGGCCCCGGCGCTGAGCGACACGTCCATGGTGTGGTTGTGCCAGGTGAACCGCACAATGAGCGCGCGCCGTAAACGACGGAAAACAGCCTCCAGTCCGTTCATGTCGTCCAGATCTTCAATGAGCATGGAAAACTCATCGCCGCCCGTGCGCGCCACCGTATCGTGGGAGCGCACACTGGCGCGCAACTGCCCGGCGATGGTGCGCAAAAGCTCGTCACCCGCGGCGTGGCCGTAGGTGTCGTTGATGATCTTAAACTTGTCGGCGTCGAGCAGGATCAGGCAGGCCAACCGGCGGTTTCGCGAGGCCCGGGGCAGCGCTTTGGCGAGCCGGTCCGCAAACAAGGAGCGGTTTGGCAGCTCGGTGAGAGGGTCGTGATTTGCCGTCCACCAAAGACGTTCGTTGGCCTGTTGCTGCTCGCTCACATCCTGGAGCACGCCGGCGAGGCCGGGCCCTCCAGTGGGTGTGGTGTGAGCGCTGATATAGATGCGCACCGTGCGCGATCCTCCCGCGGCGGTGTTGACGGGCAGCGAAAACCGCGCCGACACCCCCGTTGATCGAATCTTGGCCGCCGCCTCGAGCAATCGGCGCCGAGCCGCCCTTGGGAACATGGCAAGGCCCATCACGGGGGTGATGGGCTGGCGCGACGAAAGCCCCAGGATCCGGCGCACCTCTTCGGTGGCGCGCACCTCGCGAGTGGTGAGATCAATCTCCCACAACCCGATCTTTGCGGTCCGCTCCAGCCGCTCGAACATGTTCAAAAAACGCTTCAAATCCGCCCGATAGCGGTCAAGCAGCGCGACTTCGGACATCCTGCGCTCGCCAAGGGTCTCGATGCGGGCAAGAGTCGGCTGGCGGATCCCAGCGTGGCACAGAAAGATGATGCAAACGGCGCGGCCACTTTCGTGGTTCATCAGAACCTTGACGGCACGGGCATGGGGCTCGGGCAAGCCGGTGCGCTCGCCAAAGAACATGTGCTCTGGCCCAACCCGGCGCGGCGAACTTATTCCCACCGACGCCGTCGCCGCGACCATCTCCGGGGTGAGCAAGGAAGAGTTCGCGCAAGTGGCAAGAATACGCGCAGAACCGTCGGCGCTGACGATGGCCACCGCCTCCGCCGCCACCAAGTCCGCCACGATGCGCGCCCACTCCTCGAACTGGCGGGGGCGTGCAACACTTTGAAGCGCTGCTTTAAAGTTTGTAAGCATAAGGCCGCGACCCGAGACCCGTGAGCCCGCGACCCTATCGACCCAGCTGTGCGTGAAGCTTGTGGTGGGCCGGTATCAAAACGCTAACGGATATGCCGAAAAACGCTGTAGTCGGATGCGCCGGCGAGCCCCTCGTTAGGCGCTTTGCCGGGCGCGACGGGTGTCCCCGTCCTGCACTGCGGTGGTTTGGCTACCCATTTGCTGGGGCTGCGGCTGGGCCACTCCCCGACGGGCTCGGACCGGAGCGGGCGCGCGGACCGGAAGCACCCGACGCTCTAATAGCCTGCCTTCGCGGTCGGCACGCAGCCACGCCGGTATTGCACCCATCCCCGCATTGTGGGCGTCGCCGGCTTTCGCCCCCATGCGCCGCTTCCAGCGGCGCTCCATGACGAAGAAAAGCAGTGGAAAGAGTAGCCAAATCATCGCCTTACCGACAATGAAAAGCACCAAGAGACTGCCTGACATTCTTTGATTTCCGAACGGTCTTAAGTTTCTGGCCCAAGCCCGACGAGCACCTGAACAGAGCACACGGCTACTGGCCGATCTGCCGACAAAAACCGTGGTTTGTCGGCGTGCCGGCTGGCAGATGGGCGACCTAATTCAAGCCTGGGCCACACGTTGGTGCGACCCGCTCAAGATTCCCGATGCCGCGCGGTTCGAGACGCCCAGCCGCGCTCTAGCTGACCGGCGCTGCCGCGCTCGACCAACCGCAGCCTTGGTAGCCGCTTGATGTCTTTATCTTCGTGCCCTGCACTTCATTCGGAATGGTCGCAGTGGCGCCAGGCGCAGCGGTCTGCGGCTGAACAGCCAACGGCTGGACCGGGGTTTCTTGGGATTGAGCAAGGGCCGGGGCAGAGAACGCCACAAAGGCAGCGCATAGAACGGTGGTGCGCAGCATACATCGCCTCCATGATTCCTAAGCTGCAATATTGCGTTCAGTGAACCCGCAGAGCAAGCAATAATATAAGGCAGAAAATGCGCTCTATTCGCGCAGTGCGAAAGTAGACTGCCGAAGTGTCAACTTTAGTTTTCGCGCTGCCAGCTCGAATGTTAGGGGTTTGTATCTAAAGCGAATATTAAGTGCATGGCAGGTGACTTGCCGGGAGATTTGCGAACCCAAGCGCGTGGCGACCACTTTAGTCCAGATACTTCAGTTGGATTGCGGCCCGTTGCTTACTCAGAAAATTCTGTCTCATCTCGATGAGAAGGACGACACGCGCGGAGTCTGACCGTGAGGACGGAACCGACCAAGAGAGTTGCTCCGAATGACCGCCTGCACGACCCCTTGACTCACTTGATCCGCTGGATCGGCCTTTACTGCGGCATGGAATCTATATGGAGATCCACGTTAATGTAGTCCGATGGAGGTGCGTCGTAGGGAAACTCGGTTAGAAGAACTTCTCCGAGACCGGGAGCGCGACGGCGTTCGACTGCTGACCCTTGTCCGCGGCGTTTTCTTCGTCGTTGCAGCGGCTATCGCTTGGCTCATTGGTGCTAGCCTGCTTGAGAAGTTAGCGACAACTGCAATTGCTTTATTCGCGACCGTTGCCATCGGCGTCTCGCTTGTGTTGTTGGCAAGGCGGACGGCCGTTGAAGCGATCGGCCTGATTGGCTGCATAGTTGACTGCCTTGTCTTAAGCGCGTTGCCCGTCATCTGGTATTTATCGGTGGGCGGCAGCATTATACTACCGTCTTACATGCTGAAGACCGAAATCACTGCGGTCACGATTATGATTGTTGCAGTGAATGCTCTCGCGTTTCGCCCGCTTTATCCGTTGATTGTTGCCGGTGCCGGCTTGTGTATTCAAGCAATATTACTAGTCTACATATTCAGCGACCCGCGAACGATTATTTCAACCGATTTCATAGAGTCGACGATGGGTCCGGGATTAAGCTTAGAGCTGGTGCTGTCGAGGATGACCCTGATTGCGATGACTGGCGCTGTCATGGGCTATCTCACGCTAGTGGCGCGCCGCATGGTAACCAATGGCGCTCAGCTCGAAATTACTAACACACAGCTTGGACGATATTTTTCGCCTAGCGTTGTTGCGAATATTTCAGCCAATGCTCAAGAATCGCTCGGCCTCGGCGGGCGTGCACAAGAAGTTGCGGTCATGTTTTGCGATATTCGCAATTTTACCACGATGACAGAAAATCTTCCACCATCGGATGTCGTCAACTTTCTGTCACAGTATCATGCCCGCATGGTCGCGGAAATTTTTGCCTTCGACGGAACAGTCGATAAGTTTATCGGCGATGCCATCATGGTCACCTTCGGCACACCGCACCCGAACGAAGATGATGTCGAGCGCGCGGTTCGCGCAGGCCTTTCGATGAACGCGGCCTTGGCGAAGCTCAATGCTGAACGGGTGTCTCAAGGATTGGCCGAAATCCGTCATGGGATCGGCATTCATGTCGGTCCGGTCATTGCGGGCAACATCGGGACCGAAGATCGGCTAGAGTACACCGTGATAGGCGACACGGTGAACGTCGCAAGTCGCATTCAGGACGCCTGTAAGTCGCTTGGCGAGACGCTCTTGATTTCCGATAGCATCAGGCAGCGCCTTGGCCCCAGCTTTCACGTCCGCCCGCTACCCGAACAGCACGTTAAGGGACGACAGGCAGCCGTGCGTCTCTACGCGGTCGAAGAGCACACAAACACGAAACCCTGACCGCAAGTCGACTGTTTGATGGTCTTCACGCGTCACGACAAATGCGCCGCTCTTTATCTTGGTTCCTGCCAAGTCATCCTGTCGATTCTCAGCAACCGGTCGTAACCGGATCTACTCTCCTGCGCTGTGTCAAAGTTCACAGATCGTAGAGTGCTCCATAGGCGGTCACATCTCGCGCGTAAGCGGCTCGCAGCGCGCCAATGGAACGTTCGTTCACAAGGATCTTGCTGTCCGGGAACGAGTGGTCGGTGAATTCCGATCGCTTTAGCCGGTAGTTTTCAGGACGCTCGCCCAGCTGTTGCGTTCGCGAGGCTGTCACCTTGTGGTGGTGGGCCGAGCCGAAGATCCGGGCACCCGTGCTGTCCTTAAGCGAAAGGTCCACCTCACGCTCTCGCACCCAGCTCGCAAAATCCTCGATCCGCACGATGGACGGCGAGTAAGCCTCTTCGCCGGGAAGATGCTGGGGCGACAGATGGAGGTTCACCCGGTCAAACCCTTTGGCAAGTTCTTCGGTCAAAAAGTCCAGGTGCTCCATGAAGGAGATGCCATCGCTGGCTTTCCGGCCGCGCTCCGCGAGCCACGGTTCCGCCGCGCTCCAGTAGGGCTGCGTCCAATGGTCAGCGCGGGCACTTGGGCGATCGGCAAAGACAAGGAAGGAGCTGGCCGCGCGGCGAAAGGGGTCACGCACCACTTTCACCACAGTGTAGTCGCCGCTCGCCATCGCCTCTTGAAGTCGACGCTGGTACCTGTCCTGCTTCTTGAAAACCTCGTTTTCGTAGTTGTGGATCCAGCGGCTGTGGGCTCGCGCCTCATCCAACAGGCCGACCTGGAAGAAGAACCAGTTCACAACCGTGGTGCAGCCCGCCTTCTGGCTCCACATCAAGATTATAGGGAGATCGGGATGGAACAGCGGAACGCGATACCTTACGGGCGCGGGGAACGCCGGCTTTCTGGCGGCAAAGGGATGCATCGGCGAGGGGGACTTTCTCCGGTCGTCGGGCTTCATTTCTGGAAGACGAAGAAGCCCATGGGACGGACCATGTCGTCCGACAAGACCAGACCGTAGCTTTCGCCGAATGCTTCGCAGACCCATCGCAGGGACTGAATAGTCTCCGGCGCTATCCCCAGCATTGCCACGTGGTGCTTGAAGTAGACCCAGTAGGTTTGATCCACAGCGCCCGCGTCGTGGTAGGAGCTGCGCGAATAGCCTAACTCGCTCCCGAGCGCCAACAATTCATCCCTATGAAAGATGAATTTGTCTTCGCGCGCTTTGAGGTTCTTTCGGTCCTGCAGGAGCCAGCCCGACTTCGTCTGGTGCTTTAGGAGAAAGCGGAGCTTGTTCTGCTCCTCCTCGCTGAGCACGTTTTGCAGCCCCGCCTCGTGGGCCTTCAGGACAAGGGCAATCATCAACGAGACGATGGCTTTCCCCTGGCGCACCGGCTCGAAGAAAATGGCCACCCCGCCATCGCGCAAGAGGTCCTTTGCCGCGCGCAGGGTGTCGGCATAGTCGAGGAGGTGGTGAAGCACAGACCGCCCCACCACGGTGTCGAACGATCCCTCGCTAAAAACATTCGTGTTGGCATCGTAGACGACGCCCTCCACCGGCGCGCCACGCTTCTTAAGCATCGCCACAAGCGGAGTAAGAAAGGCCTGAGAGACGTCGGTGGCGACGAGGCGATCGGGGGCGCAGAGCTCTAAAAACCCCTTGGTGAACGCGCCCGTTCCTGCGCCAAGCTCTAAGACGACGCCAGGTCGGTGGCTGATTTCCTGTAAGAGAGCGTGCCAGTCCTTGCCCATCTGGCGGCTGGCGCGCTCGTTGATGGCGTGAACCTTGTCGTATTCGAGGTCGAGTTTGGTGTCCCGCTCGCCATCTCCCCAAAGGAGCGGCACACCGTCCAAAACCTCAAAGGTTTCGCCGCTCTTGCCGCATCGCAGCGTACTTGCGTTGGCTTCAAGGGTACTCCCGCACCGCGGACAACGTAAAATTTTTAGGAGCGAAGGGTCGATGGGACACTCGTTCACGGCCGGTGCAGCACGTTCGTTTGCGCCAGCGCCATCGGCCTTGTCAGCGACCCCGCCCTCCAACGTCAAAAATCTCCTGCTTCGATGCAGCGCCTGGCCGACCCGTCAAACGTCCGCGTAGGCGCGGACCTCGGCTTCGCCGCCCGGATGGGTCACTGCCCCCTTTTCAGCAGGCCCCACCGTTTGCGCATACTTCCATAGGGCCCCGGACCGAAAGTCCGTCTCCCGCGGTTTCCACTGCGCCCGCCGCGCGGCCAACTCCTCATCGCTGAGTTCCACGTCGAGCGAGCCTGCGGTGGCGTCGATGGTGATGATGTCGCCATCCCTCAACAGCCCGATGGGGCCGCCCACCGCCGCCTCCGGCCCCACATGGCCGATGCAAAACCCGGTGGTCGCGCCAGAGAATCGTCCGTCGGTGATGAGTGCCACCTTGCTGCCCATCCCCTGGCCCACGATGGCGGCGGTGGTGGCAAGCATCTCGCGCATGCCCGGTCCGCCTTTGGGCCCTTCGTAGCGAATGACCAGCACATCGCCTTCGCTGTACTGACGCTTGGCGACGGCGGCGAAGGCGTCCTCCTCGCAGTCAAAGCAGCGTGCCGGCCCGCTAAAGCGGAGTTTCTTCAGGCCGGCCACCTTCACGATGGCGCCTTCACCAGCGAGATTTCCCTTCAGCCCCACGACCCCACCAGTGGGCGTGATGGGATCATCGGCGGGCCGAACCACATTCTGGTTAGGGTTCCACGCCACACGCTCCAGGTTTTCGGCGATGGTGCGGCCCGAGACGGTCATGCAGTCGCCGTGAAGAAAGCCATGATCGAGGAGCGTCTTCATCAAGAGGGGGATGCCGCCGGCTTCGAACATGTCCTTTGCCACATAGCGGCCGCCGGGCTTGAGGTCGGCGATATAGGGCGTGCGCTTAAACACCTCAGCGACATCGTGAAGGTCAAATTCGATGCCGCACTCGTGGGCAATGGCCGGCAGGTGCAGTCCGGCATTGGTGGACCCTCCGGAGGCGGCCACCACCGTCGCCGCATTCTCCAGCGCCTTCAGGGTGACGATGTCACGCGGGCGCAGGTTCTTTGCGATGAGGTCCATCACCGCTTCGCCGGCGGTGGCGCAGAACGCGTCGCGGATCTCGTAGGGCGCGGGCGCTCCGGCGGAATAGGGCAGCGCAAGGCCGATGGCTTCCGACACCGTGGCCATGGTGTTGGCGGTGAACTGGGCGCCGCACGCACCGGCGGACGGGCAGGCCACCTGTTCCAATTCATCAAGGTCCTCGGAGGACATCTCGCCCACCGAGTGTTTGCCCACCGCCTCAAAGAGGTCCTGCACCGTCACGGGATTGCCCCGGAACGAGCCGGGCAGGATGGAGCCGCCATAGATAAAGACGGAAGGCACGTTGAGGCGCACCATGGCCATCATCATGCCCGGCAGAGACTTGTCGCAGCCCGCAAGGCCCACCAACGCGTCGTAGCAGTGGCCGCGCATGGTGAGTTCCACCGAATCGGCAATCACCTCCCGCGACGCGAGGGAGGACTTCATCCCCTCGTGACCCATGGCAATGCCGTCGGTGACGGTGATGGTACAAAACTCCCGGGGCGTCCCGCGGGCCGCAGCGACACCCTTCTTCACCGCCTGCGCCTGACGCATGAGCGAGATGTTGCAGGGCGCCGCCTCGTTCCAGCAGGAGGCCACCCCCACCAGGGGCTGGTGGATCTGCTCCTTCGTGAGCCCCATGGCATAAAGATAGGACCGGTGGGGCGCGCGCGCCGGACCCTCAGTCACATACCGACTGGGCAAACGGTCCTTGATCAGTGTCCGGGCGTCCATCAACTTCCTCGCGCGTTTCGTCTCTTACTCACAACCGACCGCACTGTGCGCGCTCGCTCAATGACGTTGATTTAGCCCCTCAGGCGTTTGCGCGAAAGCTTCATTATTTTCATGTCAAAGTTGGCGCATGGGAGGGGCGTCCTCCCGGTTACCCGCAGATCATTGGGGGCGCGACGCCACCGGCCGCTTGACTGCAACCAATGATATCGTGTGTGCCCATACCGCCAACCAAAGGATTGGGGCGACGCGATGGCGAACCTGAGCGAGACCGACAACCATGCGAAACGGCGTGGATCACCTTATTTAGTTTTCGCGTTAATCGCTTCGCTGTGCCTGGCGTCGCCTTCCGCCGCCCAGGATGGACAATTCCTGGTGCTGAGCGATGTTCATCTCAATCCGTTCGTGGGTGGCGCGGTGGACAAAGAGATTCTCGCGGCCCCCGTTTCGCGTTGGCCATCGCTCTATTCCGCCGGGCCGAAACCCGTCTCGAATTATGGGGCCGACGCGACGGTGCCGCTGTTCCAAAGCGCCGTTCAGGACGCCGCATCGCGCGTGCCGGCGCCGGATTTCATTCTTTATCCCGGGGATTTCCTGACCCACGGACTGCCTGACAAGGTGAAGGCCGCTTCGGGGCGCACCGATGCCAAAACCCTGCACCAGGTGGCTGTGGACACCACGAAGTTCCTCGCCTTGGAGCTTCGCCATGCGTTTGTCGGCGTCCCCATCCTCCCCGCACTGGGCAATACCGACTCAGCCTGTGGCGACTACCAGGTGGAGCCGGGCGGGTCCTACCTCAGTGATACCTGGCCCATGGTTCAGGAACTGGTGGGGACGGACCGTCTCGCCGAAGACGCCGAGAAAACCTGGCGCGCGGGGGGCTACTACCGGGCTGCTCACCCCACGGTGAAGAACGCGCAGGTGGTGGTGCTCAATAATATTTTGTGGTCCGAGCGGTTTGAAAACCAGTGCGGCGGCGGCAACGTGGATACCGCCGGGGACGCCATGCTCGACTGGCTGGGCGGGGTTCTTGGGGGTGCTGAACGCCGCGGCGAAGTCACCTGGCTGATCTATCACATCCCGCCCGGCATCAACGCCTACAACACCGCCCACGCCGCTCCCGGTGAATGCAGAGATGACACGGCGGTTTATTGGCGCGAGCGCTACCGCAAGGCCTTTGCGGCGTTGATGGAACGGCACGGCGCAAGGGTGCTGGCTGCGTTTTCCGGCCACATCCACCGCGATTCTTTCCGTCTCTTCACCTCCTCCGGCGGTGTGGAGGCCGCCACCACCATCGCCCCCTCCATCAGCCCAATTTTCGGCAACAACCCCGCCTACCAGGTATTTCGCTACGACCCGAAAACCGGTGCGCTCAGCGACAAAACCACCTATTTCGCCGAAAACCTCAGTGCTGCTGCGGCGGATGAAGCGCCCCTAGCCTGGCGCGAACTCTATCAATTTTCCCAGAGCTATGGCGGCAAGTACGGCAAGGCGGAACTGGCGGGGCTCGCAAAAACCCTTGAAACACCCGACCAGTCGGCGGGCCGAACGCTTTACTCGCGCTTTTATGGGGCCGGGCACGGCGAGGCTCCGTCCGGCAACTGGCCGGTCTTCGGCTGCGCCCCAGGCCATATCCAGGAAAGCTCGTTTAATGACTGCCGCTGCGCCCGTTGAGAGCGGTGATTTGGGCGGGAAAGCGGGCGCCAGCGGCGGCCAAAACGAGGCTCAGCGGGCCGGCAGACATGATCGGCGCTCTCGGATGGGTTGACTTCCGGGCGCCTTGATCCCATCCACACTGGTTGAAATCCCACATCAGGCACGCCGCGCGAGTGCGGTGTACGGAGTGAGTGCCATGGCGAAGGCCGTCACCATCAAAGTCAAGCTCCAGTCCACCGCGGACACGGGCTATTTTTACGTGACCAAAAAGAACACCCGGAACATGACGGAAAAGATGGTCAAGAAGAAGTACGACCCCATCGCCAAAAAACACGTCGAGTTCCGCGAAGCGAAAATCAAGTAGACGGCAAGAACGCCTTTACCGTGGAAATGAATCGGTCGATGGAGATCGGTTTAGACAGGTAGGCTTCGCACCCTGCGGCGCGAATGCGTTCCTCGTCGCCCTTCATCGCGAAGGCCGTAACGGCGATGACCGGTATGGAAGCAAGATCGGGATCCGACTTGATCTTTTCCGTGACCTCAAGACCCGACATTTCCGGAAGCTGGATATCCATGACGATGAGGTCGGGCTTATCCCGTTTGGCCACCTCCAAGGCATCGGTGCCATTACGGGTTTGCAGGATCGTCATCCCACTCGCCTCAAGAAGGTCGTGGAATAGCTTCATGTTGAGTTCGTTGTCCTCAACGATGAGCACACGATGGCCCATGAACGCTCCCGCATCGCTCCGCCACCGAGCGTGGCCGCTACGCTTTCTCCCAAGGTGCGACCGGTGAGGTCAAGCGCGCAAACGGGCCAGGCGGACACCATCGCCATTGCGGCGCTGTCTTACTTTGCCACTGATCCCAAGACGCTGGCCCGCTTTTTTGCGCTCACCGGGCTCAATGCTCAGACGATCCGGCAGGCAGCCGCGACCGCCGGCTTCACTGAGGGCATTCTCGACTTTGTGCTCGCGGACGAGGAGCTTCTGCGTGCCGTCGCGTCTGCACAGGAAATTCCGCCCGAGGCCATCGAAGCCGCCCGGCGTAGCCTTGATCCGCAGCCCCTGGACGATGATTGGCCGCCGCGCCCGGCCAAAGACTGGGCCTGAGAGGATTGGCCAGCCTTTGCCGGGACTGTTTTTGGACCGCAGAGCGCGAACACCCTTCCCGATGCCCGTCCTGCGCCAGTCCCCGCCTGGTCGCCCACGACGAACTTCATCGCCTCGCCATTGCCCATATCGATTGCGACGCTTTTTTCGCGGCTGTGGAAAAGCGCGACAATCCGGCCCTTGGGGACGTTCCGGTCATCGTCGGCGGCGGTCGCCGGGGCGTTGTTTCCACCTGCTGCTATCTGGCGCGCATCAACGGTGTCCGGTCCGCGATGCCCATGTTCAAGGCGCTCAAGGCTTGCCCCGACGCCGTGGTCATCCGTCCCAACTTTGAAAAGTACGTGACGGCCGGGCGGGAGGTGCGGCAAATGATGCAGGCACTGACCCCGCTGGTGCAGCCCCTTTCCATCGATGAGGCATTCCTTGACCTTTCCGGCACCGACCGGGTGCACAAGGCCGCCCCAGCCGCCGTGCTGGCGCGATTTGCCCGCGATGTGGAACGATCCGTGGGGATTACCGTTTCCATCGGCCTTGCGCCCAACAAGTTTTTGGCAAAGTTCGCGTCGGACGCCGAAAAGCCACGAGGCTACACCGTGATCGGCGATGGCGATGCCATGGTGCGCCTTGCCCACGAACCCGTGGGACGCCTTCCTGGGATTGGCCCTTCCGCGCAAAAGCGTCTTGCCGCGGAGGGCATTCGCCACATCAGCGACCTGCAACGGATGTCGCTGCCGGACGCGCTCCGGCGGCTCGGCCCCGACGGCCAACGGCTCCACCGGCTCTCCCATGGGCAGGATGCGCGCGCCGTGGACCCGCACTCGGAGCGAAAATCCGTGAGCGCGGAGCAAACCTTCGACGAAGATCTTTCAGATCGACAGACGCTGCTCGCGCTCCTGCGTCACCTCAGCGAAAAGGTGTCGACCCGGCTGAAAGCCGCCGATATCGGCGGGCGTACGGTCACGCTCAAACTGAAAACACCCGACTTCAAAAGCCACACCCGCGCGGAAACCCTTGCGGCACCGACGGCGATGGCACACCGGATCTTTGCGGCAGGAAAGAGCCTCTTAGGGGCCGAGACCGACGGCAACAGGCGGTTTCGACTGATCGGCATTGGCGTTTCCCACCTCAGCGCTCTGGAAGGGGCCGATGGGGAAGAACTGTTCGATCCGGCCGGCAACCGCCTCGGCCGCGCCGAGCGCGCTATGGACACCGTAAAGGCTCGGTTTGGCGAGGACGCCATTACCACAGGACTTAGTCTGTCGCGCCCTCGCCGGCGCCCGGCATCACCCACCGACGCAGGCGATGAGGCAACGCGCGGGCCGCTGAAATAGAGGAGCGTTTTCCCGGCGGTTGCAGCAGTGTAAAGGACGTGGCGTTGCGCCCGTCGCCACCCAGTCCCGTCCCGCACAAGGTCGCCATGCGAAGTCATCGCAAGCAGAGGAGTTTTTCCATGTCCCGTTTGATCCACCGCACCACCGTGATTTCCGGTATGGCAGCGGGCCTTTTGGCGATGGCCCTGGCGGCACCGGCCAACGCCCAGGAAGCGTGCTCGCCCGGCACCTATGGCGATTTCATCGAACTCACGGTCAACGAAGGGAACGACAAAGCCGTCACCAGCGCCGAATTGGAATTTCAGTGCGGCGACACTCTGTCTGACGGGACCTTCGTGCCCACAGGCTATCGCTTGCACCTTGAGGGGGAATGCGGCAGCGGCGCGTGCAACTATCCGACGGCGATCTTGTTTCCGACCGCGCGGCGCAATCAGCTCGCTGGCCTTTTCGTGTTCGACGGCAAGGACTACACCGTGCGGATGCGTAAGACCCGGCGAGGCAGCCAGCTCAATCTGTCCATTCGTGGACAGGAGCGCGGCAAGCCCCAGCGGGCAAGGTACCGGCTCGCCGAAAAGTAATTCGGGTTTTTGGAGCGCGCTTCAGCGACATGGAATGCATGTTGCGGCTCGAACCGCGCGAAAAGACAAAAACTTAACGTATGTCATGCGATCGCATGATCGCGTGACATGCTTCAGAGCGCCGCCCGAACTGATGAACTAAAAGCGGCACTCTAGGTGTGAAAGCCATCAACGTCATTCACGCTAGCGAGCAGCGAGAACGCCCACCTTTGCGCCACCCATCCCGGTCAGTTCTTTTGGTGGGACACCAAAAAGCGACGTTCTTCCGGAGCCGACACATTTTTTGAGCCCGGGCAGCGCCTGATGGGTCAAGGGCAAAG
>JBCCYN010000047.1:0-26840 GCA_039189655.1 Pseudomonadota bacterium
ATCGCAGGGTTTTGGCCAGACGTAACCAGATCCAGCATTAGCTTCGCTCCGGACCTAGCGCGAGGCGGCCGAGGCGGCCCTTTTCGGGCGCATCACCGCCCAACGCATTGGCGATGGTGGTGACGTTGTGGTCGATCATGCCGAGATAGGTGCCTTCATACGTGCCGGGTACGCCCATGGCGTCGGAGAACAGCTCACCGCCCACGATCACCTGATGCCCCTTTGCCGCCGCCCCTTCCACAAGGGCGCGAATGTTGCGATCCGACACGGACGTCTCCACGAAGACCGCCGCTATCTTCCGCTCGACGATATCGTCCACCAACGTGGTGATGCGCTGGAGGCCTGCCTCGCTCTCGGTGGAAATTCCTTGGATGCCGAGGACCTCGTAGTCGTAGGCGTCGCCGAAATATTTGAACGCGTCGTGGGCTGTCAGCAGGACGCGCTGTTCCGCTGGGACGGTGGCGAGAACGTCTTTGGAATAGTCCTCCAGGGCCCTGATTTCGGCGATGTAGTCTGCTGCATTTGCCGCAAATTCGTCGGCATGGCTGGGCGCTGCTTCGCTCAACGCATCGCGCACGGCTTCCACCGCCTGTGTCCAGGAGGTTGGATCCATCCAGATGTGCGGGTCGAACTTGTCCCCATAGGTGTCATGGGCGAGGAGGTCCGCCTCAGGAACCGCTTCCGCCACCGCAACCACCGGCACACGACCCGAGAGGCCTTCGAAGAACTTCTCCATCTGGGCTTCCAGATAGAGCCCATGCCGCAGCACCACATCGGCTCGGGTGGCGGCAGCAATATCGGACCGCGTCTGGCGGTAGGCGTGGGGATCAACGCCGGGTCCCATCAGCGCGCGCACATTGACGTGCTCGCCACCGACCACCGAAGCCGCGTCCGCGATCATTCCCGTGGTGGCCACCACGTTGAGGGGATCCTCCGCCCGCGATTCGTCCGCGACACCGAACGCCACCCCTGCGGCGAGGACCGCCGCGCCAACCCATTTGCCGAGCTTCATACTGGGACTTGCTCCAAATCTGCAAACGCTTCTGAGAAGCATTTGCAAGAAGATGGTATAAACGGCGTTGGATGGCAAGCTCTTATTTGTCTTCCCGGGTCGGTGAATTTAAATGAGGCGTGATGAGTGCATTGCCCACCCTGGCCCGGCGCCTCGAGGATGCCTTGAGGGCCGATGGTGTTCGGATCACCCGCCAACGCGCGGCGATCTTGCAGGTGCTCGCCTCGGCGGAGGACCATCCCGACGCCACCGAACTCCACAAGCGAGCCCGGGAGGTGGACGAATCGGTGTCTTTGGCGACGGTTTACCGCACCCTGGCTGCCCTGGAGGAGCAGGGCATCGTCCACCGCCATTCCTTCGAAGGTACCCCGGCGCGCTTTGAGACCGCAGAGGCCGCGCACCATGACCACATCATCGATCTTGATACCGGCGACGTGGTGGAATTTCGCTCTGACAAGATCGAGCGTCTCCAGGCCGAGATTGCCCGGGAATTGGGCTACGATGTGGTGCGCCATCGCCTGGAACTCTATTGCCGGCGCATTGAGGGCGAAGACTGACGCAGGACGGCACCGACTTTGGCTCGGCAGCGAATAGCGTGAGGTTCCCGCCCCAGCCATATGCCACACCGGCGACCCAGAGGATTGATGACCAAGACCGCTCTCCCATCCCGCGAAGACATCTTACGGTTCGTCGCTCAAACCGCCGGCCGCGTGGGCAAGCGGGAGATTGCGCGTGCCTTTAACGTCAAGGGTGGCGACCGGATCGAGCTGAAGTCGCTCCTGGCGCAGATGGCCGAAGAAGGGCTCATCGAAAGGGCCGGCAAAAGGCTGAGCCGGCCCGGCGAACTGCCTCGCGTCACGGTGCTGGAAGTGACGGGCAAGACCAACGATGGCGAACTGTTGTCCGAACCGACCCGGTGGGACGCAGACGGGCCGCGTCCGAAAGTGTTGATCCTAGCCCATTCACCAGCCCCGCGGCTCGGCGACAAGGTACTGGCGCGCATTGCCCAGGAGGCTGGCCACCAACCCACGGCAAAAATCATCAAGATCCTCGACCGGCGTCCCGCGTCGACTCTGGCAGTGTTGGAGAGGTTTGCTGGGGTGCCGCAATTGACCCCGGTATCGAAGAAAGAGCGCTCAGCGTTTGTCCCGGAGCCCGGGGCCCTCAAGGATGTGCCCGACAACACCCTGGTGCGGGTGGCGGCGACCCGAGGGCGCTATGCCCGTGTGGTGGAGGTCATCGGGCCCATGGGATCGGAGCAGGCCATCTCGCTCCTAGCGATCCAAGCCCATGGCATTCCCGACCGTTTCCCGGCCCGGGTGCTTGAGGCGGCGGAGGCCGCGGAACCAGTCACCCTTAAGGGCCGCGAGGATTGGCGGGACGTCCCCTTCCTCACCATCGATCCGCCGGACGCAAAGGACCACGATGACGCGGTCTTCGCCGAGCCTGATCCGCATAATGAGGGCGGCCATATTGTCACCGTCGCCATTGCCGATGTGGCGGCCTATGTGCGGCCCGGCTCGCCCATGGATGCTGAAGCCCGCCTTCGCGGCAACTCCACCTACTTCCCCGACCGGGTCGTGCCGATGCTGCCGGAGCGCATTTCCAACGACCTTTGCTCGCTGCGGGAGGGGGAAGCGCGCCCTGCCCTTGCCATGCGCATGGTGTTTTCCCGCGACGGCAGGAAGACGCGCCACACGGTGCACCGGGTGCTGATGCGCTCGGCGCGAAAATTGGCCTACGCGAAGGCCCAGGCCATCGCGGACGGTGAGGCGTCGGACATCGCGCCACAGGTAAACGGGCTCTTTGCGGCCTATGGCTGCCTAAAGCGGGGGCGCGAAGCGCGCCAGCCCATGGAGCTTGATCTTCCGGAGCGCAAAATCGTCCTCACCGCTGACGGCGCCGTAGAGCGGGTCGTCATTCCTGAACGGCTCGATGCTCATAGGCTCATCGAAGAGTTTATGATCCAGGCGAACGTTGCAGCCGCGGAGACCTGCGAGGCGGCAGGTGTTCCGCTCCTTTACCGGATACACGACGCGCCGAGCCTCGAAAAACTAGACGCTCTGCGGGAGTTTTTGGCGACGCTCGACATCAAGCTCGCCAGAGGCACCCAGATGCGGCCCCAACATTTCAATGGGATTCTAGCCCGGGTTACCGGCACCGCGAACGCCCAGCTCGTCAACGAGGTGATTTTGCGCAGCCAGGCGCAGGCGGAGTACGCACCCGACAATCTTGGTCATTTCGGCCTCCACCTGCGCCGCTACGCCCACTTCACCTCGCCCATCCGCCGCTACGCAGACCTTATCGTGCACCGTGCTTTGATCCGGGCGGCGGATCTGGGGGCCGATGGGTTGCGCGATGACGAAATCTCGGCGCTCGGGCAAATCGGCGCAGAAATTTCCTCGTGCGAGCGGCGGTCCATGGTGGCCGAGCGGGAAACCGTGGACCGGCTCATCGCAAGGTTCCTGTCCGCAAGCGTCGGGTCAGTGTTTGCTGGCAAAATTGCCGGCGTCACCAAGGCGGGGCTTTTCATTAAGCTCACCGAGACCGGCGCAGACGGGTTTGTGCCCATGGTGGGCCTTTCGAACGAGTTCCTGATCCTGGATGAAACCGCCCACGCGCTGGTGGAAGAACATTCCGGCTACGCCTATCGCCTCGGCGACACGGTTTCGGTAAAGCTTCTGGAAGCCGCGCCGCTCTCCGGTGCCCTCAGATTTTCTGTGGCCGAGCACGAGGCCGGCCCAAGAATTCCCCGGGCGCGACGGCAACGCCATGGCGAGCGCCGCAAGTCCCATCGTCACAAGGCAAGACGCCGATGACCCACCGCAGTCTCTCCCAAGCGCTCACCCGCGGTGCCCGCGCCAAATGCCCCAATTGCGGCGAGGGGCGGCTTTTCGACGGTTTTTTGACCGTGGAGCCCGTGTGCCGGCGTTGCGGCGAAGACCTTTCCCACCAGCGGGCGGACGACGCACCGCCCTACATCGTGATGTTCATTGTGGGTCACGTGGTAGTGGGCCTCCTGCTCTTTTACGAAGTGGCCTACCAGCCCCCCATGTGGCATCACGCGGCGATCTTCTTGCCTCTCACAGTCTTCCTTTCCATCGGCTTGCTGAGGCCGGTGAAAGGCGGACTGGTGGGATTGCAGTGGGCCAAGGGCATGCACGGTTTCGATCCCGACGGCGACCGCTGGACGTGAGCGGCGCCCCGCGCCGATCCGCAGAATTCCTCACCAAGCGTCTGACGGCCCTGGACCGCGATCGCACCCACCCGCCGATCCGTGTGCGCGATGCGGCGAGCCTCATCATTTACGACCCCGATGGGGAGCGGGTCCTGATGGGCCGCCGCAGCGCAAAGCACGTCTTCATGCCCAACCGGTTCGTGTTTCCCGGCGGACGGGTCGATCCCACCGACGGGCGGGTGCGGGTGGCGGGTGAGTTTGACGCCCTCACCACGGAAAAGCTCTTGCGCGACACGTCAAAGCGCCACGGACCGGCCCGCGTCCGTGCCCTCGGGGTGGCGGCCTTGCGCGAGGCTTTCGAAGAGACCGGCGTCCTCATTGGCGTTGAGGGCGGCGGACCATTACCCCAGACCACTGCGTTCAGCGGTTTTTGGAGGCGCACGCTGGCCCTTGACCTGTCGCAGCTTAGCTTCATTGCCCGAGCTGTGACCCCGCCAGGGCGGCCAAGACGCTACGATACGCGCTTCTTTATGGTGCCGCGCGAGGCGGTTGCAGCCATCGACGACAGCGTCGTGGGCGCTGATGCCGAGCTGGAGGAAATCGCCTGGGTACCCATTTCAGATGCGATGGAGTTGCCGCTCCCCATCATCACCGTCACCGTCCTTGACGAGCTTCGCGCAAGGCTCGCGGACGACCCTCAGCTTTCGCCGGATAGACCCGTCCCCTACTATCGCTGGCGGGGGCGCGGATTTGTGCGCAAGCTGCTCTAGTTTCCTCCCGGTGGTTCGCAAAACGCCCATGGTGGGCGGGGGCGAATGGACCAGCAAGGACCTGGTCGGTGGAGGCGTCACCGCAGGGCACCACCTCCGGCCGATTTCGTTGATGCGGGCGATCGCTCTCTAGCGTTCGCCCATTTTTTGGGCGACATACGACTGTGTAATGGACGCGCCGCTTCATCCCATCGACCGCGCTTCGCCGGCGCCGGCGAGCCCGCGCGCGGATGGGCCACCGAGCGGTGAGCAACGCCGCGCCAATACGGTGGCACTCGCCGCTGTAATCAGCGGGATTACTGGCGTTGGCCTCGCCCTCAGCCTGTCGCTGCCACTCCTTTCGGTGGTCCTGGAAGATCGCGGGGTGTCGCCCTTTCTGATTGGCATCAACACCGCGACAGCCGGCATTGCGGCCATCATGGTGCTCCCCTTTGTCACCGGCCTTGCCCAACGATTTGGCACAGCGCGCCTCATCGTCGGCTCCTTCCTCACCATGGCCATCACGCTATTGGGCTTTTACGTCATCCAGTCGTTCATCTTTTGGTTTCCGTTGCGCTTCGTCTTTTCGGCGTGCGTCACCATCATTTTCGCGCTCACCGAGTTTTGGATTAACTCCCTCGCGCCCCCCCACAGGCGCGGCTTTGTGGTGGGTATCTACACTGCGTTCCTGTCGGTGGGGATTTCCATTGGCCCGCTCATCCTTGCGCTGGTGGGGACGGAGGGCGTTGCGCCCTTTTTGGTGGGCAGCCTTGCGCTTCTGGTGGCAGCGGCACCGATTTTCCTGGTGATGAACCGGGAGCCGGATCTGCCCCACGGCGGGGAGCGCAATCTCTTGCGGTTCGTGGTCGTCGCGCCCCTCGCCCTCCTGGCGGCGCTGGTGTTCGGGGCGGTGGAGTCGGGGGGCACCGCCATTTTGCCCCTCTACGGCACGGCGGTGGGCTTTTCGAGCCAGCACGCTGTGATCCTCGTTTCAGCCATTGCGGCGGGGAACATCATCTCGCAGATCCCCATAGGCTACCTGGCAGACAAGATGGACCGGCGGCTCCTTTTATGCCTTTGCAGTGCGGTGGGTGTGGTGGGAGCAGCGCTCATGCCTGTTGTGGCCGACCACTACTTCGCGCTCCTTGCGGTGCTGTTCGTCACCGGCGGGATCGTGGCGGGCCTTTATACGGTCGGCCTCACCCATCTGGGTGCGCGCTACAAAGGGGCTCAGCTCGCGTCAGCCAACGCATCCTTTGTGATGATGTACGCAGTGGGGATGCTGCTGGGGCCGGTCATGCTAGGCGCTGGCCTGGACGCTTTTCCGCCCCACGGATTTGCCGCCGCCATCGTCCTCATCTTCGGCGCCTATCTGGTGATGTCGGTCCTGCGCATTCTTCGCCCTCCCGGCTGAGTTTGCGCCTTAGAGCCAGCGCAAGCGCCGGAACACGATTACTGGACTGAGGGGTCGGGGGAGACGGCGCCGCCGCCACGCACCCGTTCCCGGTGGAGGATGTAAAGCCCCGCCGCCGCGATGATGAGCGTCCCAAGGACGGTGAAGACGTCAGGCACATCGCCAAAAATGAAGTATCCGAGCGCAATCATCCAGATCATCTGCGTATAGATGAACGGTGCAAGCGTTGAGGCGGTGGCAATCTTGTGGGCAATCACCAGCGCGTAGTGGCCCACAACGCCAAAGGCTCCCATGAGAAGTGCAAGACCCCAATGCCAACCCTGAAGGCTTGTGAGGGCGCTGGGGGCAAAGGGTGCGAAGGCCACGAACCCCACAATCGCTGACAGCATCAAAAGGCTCTGGGGGCTTTCGGTCTCGTTCATTCGGCGGGTCAGGACGGCGTAGGAGGCGTAGTTGATGACCGCCATCACCGAAAGCCCCACCGCCCAGTGCATCGCGCCGGTGCCCGGACGGGTCACGATGAGGACGCCCACAAAGCCCACGCCCACCGCCACCCAACGCCGCAAGCCCACCTTCTCGCCAAGCACCGGTCCGGCAACTGCAGTGACGAGGAGCGGCGCGCAAAACATGATGGCGCTCGCCTCGGCGAGTTGCAGGTAGCGAAGCGCCCAGAAGTTGAAGACCGTCGCCCCCATGAGGTTGATGCCACGCAGGATGTGAAGGAACGGTCGCTCGGTGCGAAACGCCTCGAAATTGCGCCACGCCCGCAAGAAGAGGGCGAGCAGGAACACGTGCGTGGCGTAGCGCAACCACACCAGGTCGAAGGCATTCATGGTCTGGCCAAGGTACTTGGCCGTGGCGTCTAGGAAGCCGAAGAGCGCCGCCGCTGCCGCCATCAGACCGATGCCGGCAACCGCGCTTTCACTCGGCGCGCTTTGGGGGGACTGCACCTACGCGGTCGCGTCTTCGACCGGTTTTTCCTCGTCTTCGTCGTCGAAGGTCTCGTCGGGGATATGGTCCACGTCCGCACCGTTGGCGGCGAGGAGGTTTTTTTCCACCTTCCGCAAATATCGCCGGAAGCGCTTCTTTTCCTTCTCGTCCAGCCCGGCGAGCGCCTCCTTTTCGAGCCGCTTCCACATGCGATCCACGTCAGCCAACAAAGCGCTGCCCGCTTCGGTGAGATAGACCCGCGCAAGCCGGCCGTCAGTGGGCGAAGCCTGGCGCATCACAAAACCGTAGGCGGCGAGGCGCGTGACCATTTTCGTCACCGTGGGTGGCTGCACCCCCAGTTCACTGGCCAACTCGCTCATGGTGAGCCCGTCGCGATCGCCAAGGGCCTTCAGGACCACCTCCTGGCCCGGGTGAAGCCCAAACGCCGACAGGTGTGCGCCCGCCCGCACTCGCTGGGCTTTCGCCGCCTGGGCAAGGCGATGCGTGGCTGACTTGGCGTACTGAAAAGGCATGGTCCCCCCGATGCCGTTTGTCACACGGTCCCATGAAGAAAGAATGACAACGAGCGTGTTTGTTGCCCTCGCTCAGTGGAAGTCTTGAGCCACTAAGGTTTCAAAGGCGTGAGATGAGTTGGTTTACGTATCTTGCGTAGCGCTCGCGGTCGCCCTGTGTGGACGTGTCGATCTTGTAGAGCGCCGCGTACCGGGTGCGGCAGCGTTTGTGGCAGATGTACCGCAGGGCCCGTAGCAACGTCTTGCGGCCGGGCTCGCCGATGAGTTTCGACTGCCAGCGCCGCGCACCGCAGGTGGTCACCGCCACCACGGTGGTGATGTTTTGCAGCAACGGCTGGATGGGCAAGTCCTCGGTGGGCAGCGTGAACGTGGCGTGGGGAATCAAAACCCGGTCGAGCCAGCCCTTTAGCATGGCCGGCAGACCGAACCACCAGGTGGGGTAAACGAAGACGAGGGTGTCGCACCATTTGATAAGCGCAAGTTCCGCCGCCACCATCTTCTCGTTCTCGCCGGGCGTGTGGTAGCCGAGCCGTTCCTCCAGCCCCATGACCGGATCGAAGTTCTCGCCATAGAGATCGGTGGTGCGGACTTCGGCTCCTTTCTTGGCGAAGGCTTCCAGGATGGTATCGCGCAGGTGAGCCGTATAGCTCTGCGGGTTGGGATTGCAGTAAACGACGAGGGCGCGCATCAGGAAGAAAGCGTCGGAAAGAGATAGGGTTTGCCGTAGTCAAATTCGGGGTGCTCCCAGGCAATCATCTTACCTGGATTGAGAAGGCCCTTCGGGTCGGCCCGGCGCTTGAAGTCCAGTTGGATCTCATCGGTCTGCTTCATTCCCCCTTCCTCCAAAGTATATCGATGGGGGTTGAAGATGACTGAGCCGCTGTCCTCATGAATTTTTATGATTTCGTCGAGGCGTTCTTCCGTGGTGAAGCGCACCAGCGGCAACCCGAAACATCCCACCGCCCCATCAAAGCGCACAAACTCCAGATGGGTGGGGACCTCGTCGCCGAACCGCTCGGCCATAGCCATGATTTTTTCTGTGATGTTCGGCTGCGGGTAGAGCACCTGCAGGTAAGTGATGGATGGATCGGTTCTCAGCGCGCGTAAGGTGGTGTGGTTCCAGCCCAGTTCGAAGGACGGTGGTAGATGGCTGCGCTCCACTTCGTCGAGGTTTTCTGAGTAAAGCGTCACGGTGCCGCCTGCCCGGCGCCCCATGTCCATAACGTCACCGGCGGCGAACGGCGCGGCCATTGCCATCACCAGTGCCTCTCCGGGCCGCACGTAGTCGGCATGGCGGCGAAAATAGGGGGTGACATAACCGTCCACGACCGCAAGGTTTTTGAGAAGTATCCCGTCGGCGGCGGCAAGTTTTTCGCCAAAGCGAACGGCGTCCACCAGCTTTGGGAATGAGATGAGGACGTCGGTCCACTGGTACGCCTTAGCAAGGGGCATCGTGACTTGCGTGATGACGCCGGTGGTGCCGTAGGCGTGACTGGCCTTCGCGATGTCGGCGCCGCGCAGATCAAGGACCGTGGGCGTTGAGCCGTCCATTGCCGCAAGGCGCACCGAGATAATGTTGCCCAAATCGCGAAGGCCGCCCCAGCGGATCGACCCGACACCGCCCGATCCACCAGCAATGAACCCACCGATGGACGCGGTGCGATAGGTGGAGGGGGAAAGCCGCAGCTCTTGGCCGGACGGTGCCGCCTCCTTGTCGATGTGCGCCAGGATTGCGCCCGGATCGGCAACCACGAAGCCGTCTCCCACCTCGCGGACCTTGTCGAAGCGCGAAAGGTCGAGGAGGAGGCCGCCGGCGAGGGGCATGGCCTGGCCATAGTTTCCCGTTCCTGCACCGCGGACCGTGACCGGAATCTCGTGGCGCCAGCAGGCACCGAGGATCATGAGGATTTCGTCTTCGCTGGTGGGCGAAGCCACCGCCTCAGCAGTCACTTCGGCCAATTGACGCTTCAGGACCGGAGAATACCAATAAAAATCCCGGCTCTTTTGCAGAACGAGGCGCGGGTTTTCCTCAAGCCGGAGATCGGGGAGATCTCTCTTCAGCGCGTCCAATGCCATCGCGGGCCCATCCTCTCACACTGTGGCGGAGAGCGCGGATGCGCCGCGCGGGTACCCCGCAAGGCCGGCCTGGCGAGCAAGAATGGCTCTGGGTGCCGCAGGCGCGGCGGGTCATTTGCAGAATCTTGACGTAATTTGAGCGCCCAAACCCGTCCCGAGGTCAAGCCCGCAAGCGCCATCCACCCCCAGGCGATCCCGTGGAGTGCACCAATACCGGCTGTGGCCCTGGCTGCTCTTGGGGAAACGCCGGTATGCGCTCAGCGCAGATCAACGCGGGTGTGGGGCGTTGCGATCAGCCCGTCCATGGGACGCAGGTCCGCCGTTTCTGGGAAAACCGTGGTTCCCAGAACGTCGCGGTCGAGGCCGAGATGGTCGCGAAGTGCGCCCTTTAAGACGGAGCGCAGGTCGGTGGTGGGCATCAAGTCCCGCCCATCGAACAACTGTCCCTGGGCAAGGCCCGGCCAGTCGGCAATGACGCGCCCGCCCTGCACGGCGCCGCCCAGGAGCATCGCGACGGTCGCGCTTCCATGGTCGGTACCGCTCGATCCGTTCATGCGCACTGTGCGCCCGAACTCCGTGACAACGGCGACGACAGTGTCCCGCCAGGCGGGGCCGATGGCATTCTTGAAGGATCTGATCACCAGATCGAGGTTGCTCAGCGTGGCACCCAGCTGCCCGTCCACGAGGAGTTGTCGGCGGTGGGTGTCGAAGCCCGAAAGGTCCAGGAAGCCGATGCGGGCGCCGTCGTCGCTGGTCATGGAGCGGCCGGCGGCGGTGGCTGCGGCGACGACGCTGCGCGCCTTTTGCACAGCGCCCATCTGGTCCATGCCGGCGGAGACCTGCTCGTTGATTTCCATCTCCGTGCCGGCGATTTCTTCCAGACGCAAACCTCTGCTCAGCGCCGCAGCGAGGACGGGATCGGTGTGCTCGTAAAGGTCGAGGAGGCGTGCTCGGGTATCGGCGGATGCGGTGGGAAGACCGGCGGGAAGCCAGGTCACCACATTGGGAGCACCGCGCAATACGAGGGGAATTGAAGGCGCGGCAGCAAATCCCCCCTGGCGAGCGGTGAGCGAATCCACCGGGAGCAGCTTGATGGCGCGGCCGAGCCAGCCGTCCGTATGGTGCACCGAAGATGTGGTGCCGTTTTCCAATACGTCCTGGGCGGCAAAGTGGGAGCGGTCGCGATAGGGGGTATGGGCCGCATGCACCACAAGCGCCTCACCGCGGGCGTAAAGGTCCGCGACGGTGGGCAGCTTTGGGTTCAGCCGGAAAAAGCTGTCGAGTTCGATCCCTTCGAACCCTGAGGCCTCTCCCATGGCGAACTGGTCGCGGACTTCTTCGTAGTCGGGGTCGCCGACGGGGGCGACTGCAGCAAGGCCGTCGAGCCCGCCGCGCAGCACGATGGCCATGAAGCGCGGATCACGCCCGCCGGACGCGGCGGCGATTTTTGGTATGGACGCCCAGGCGCTGAAGGCGGCGGCGCCGGCCAAAAAACCCCTGCGCGAAGGATGCGGAGCAAACACGAGCAACTACCTCCGGTGAAATGCAGGGCTCATCAAAAGGAGCACCAGTGCTTGGCGCTGATCTTCGGCCCGGTCGATGGCTTCGGCGACGAACGGATCGAGTGCCTCGCCGAAAAGGTCCCTGGCAAGGTCTTGAACGCTGTCGATGCGCACGTGTCTGTCGGCGAGAATCCGGGCGTAGTCGACGCGCTCCAACATGCTGTCGCCGCCCAGGAAGGCGTTGTCTCCATCGGGCCACCCGGCGGGCGAAGGCGGCATCCAAACCGCCTGAGCAAGGTTGCTGGCGCTGCGGCTCAGGAAGCGGCTGTCCGGCACGCCAGCGTCGGTGGCGCGTAGCGAGGATACGATAAAGTCGTAGGGTGGGACGGTCTTCTTCGGCTCGCCTTCCCAAGCAAGATCGCTCTCAATGAGCGTCATTGCCATTTCACGCAGATCACCTCCGGTGGATAGGAAGGTGTCGGTCAGCTCCTCAATCAGCGCCTGGGGCGCATCATCGGCGATGAAGTGCCGGGCGAGTTTGGTGGCGATATAGCGCGCCGTCGATGGGTGCTTCGCGAGGTCAGGCAACACCTCTTCGAGCTGCACCGCGCCTTCGGTTTCGTAGGTTTGGCCGAGGATCGTTCTGGGCCCGTACTCGTGGACGTCTTCGTCGAAAATGAGGCCGAGGCCGTCCTTATCGAAGCCGCCCACCCAGCCGGAAAGGGTTTCGGCAAGGGCGATAACATCGGCCTGCGTGTAGCCACCGCCGACGCCGAGGGTGTGCAGTTCCAGCACCTCGCGGGCGAGGTTCTCATTCACCGACGTGGTACCGCGGCGTTTGCCGAGCCGGCTGTTGGGGCCCACCGAGCTGGCGTTGTCGAGGTAAATCAACATCGCCGGATGGGTGGTTGAGGCAAATAGCATGTCCTCGAAATAGCCGAGCACGTGCCTACGGATGACTTCGCGCTCAAAGTTCCCCATGACGATGCGGGTGCCCTGCCCCTGGTTGCGTTTGACGGCGAAGTGGTCCGCCCAAAACAGCACCAGGCGCTCGATGAAGGGGTGGTCGGTTTCAACGGACTTTTTGAAGCGCGCGCCCATCTCGCCGCTCACCACCTCGCGGGTGAACCCGCGCCGGCGCAGCCGCACTTCCCGTGCCACCGCTCTCATCTCGTCCGACGCATCGGGGTTCCGATCAAACCTGCGGGTCTTCACAAGGTCCTTGCGGAACTGGGTGTACCACCGACGCAGCTCGGTAATGGACCACAGCTCTTCCTCCACAAGCCCGGCGTGCGGATCGAGGCACTGTTCGTAGACATAGCCCACCGGATCGCTCGATATGGCGGTAAGTTCGCCTGGCCTGGGACCGAGCCCAAATCTAGTCAGCGCCGTAAGCGCGCGAGGTCGCGTCATCATGTCGTCACCACAGAACGAGGATCGCGCACGGAGCGCGTCTCTTAATGTGGGCGGCCTGGTCTGCGTCGCGTGGCTCGCCCTAAGCGTTGCATCGATCTTCTACCGTGCCGGCTGAACAGCCGCTGAAGCGCTATTTGACGGCCTGGAGGATGGAAACGTAGTTCGCTACCGCCGCACCGCCCATATTGAAGATGCCACCAAGCTCGGGTGCGTCAAGCTGCATTTCGCCTGCTTCGCCAGTAAGCTGCATTGCGCTGATGACGTGCATGGAGACACCGGTGGCCCCGATGGGGTGGCCCTTTGACTTCAAACCGCCGGAGACGTTCACCGGGAGTTTTCCGTCCGGCTCGGTCCAGCCTTCCTGGATTGCGCGAGCCCCCTCGCCTTCTCCGGTAAGGCCCATGGCTTCGTATTCGATCAACTCGGCAATGGTAAAACAGTCGTGAGTTTCCACGAACGACAGATCGTCAAGGGCGATCTCTGCGTCCGCCAACGCCTTACGCCACGCCTCAGCGCAGCCTTCGAAGCGAACGATGTCGCGCTTTGACATGGGTAAAAAGTCTTGGGCGTGGGCTTTTCCGCGAAAGGCGACGGCCTTCTTCATGCGCATCGCGGTGGAAAGATCGGTCAGCACGACGGCGGCGGCGCCATCGGAGACAAGGGAGCAGTCGGTCCGCTTCAAAGGCCCGGCAACATAAGGATTTTTCTCGCTTTCGGTGCGGCAGAAGTCAAAGCCGAGGTCCTTGCGCATCTGCGCATAGGGGTTTTTGACGCCGTTGCGGTGGTTCTTTGCGGCGATCGCCGCCAGGGCGTCGGATTGATCGCCATAGCGCTGGAAATACATACCGGCGATTTTGCCGAAGACGCCGGCAAAACCAGCCGGGATTTCGCCATCTTCCGGCAGGTAGGATGCTTTTAGAAGGTTTTCGCCGATCTGCGGGCCTGGCGTTGTCGTCATCTGTTCTACGCCCACCACGAGCACGAAACGGGCCCCGCCGGCAGCGATGGACTTTATGCCCTGGTGGATGGCACCGGAGCCTGTGGCGCAGGCGTTTTCCACCCGCGTCGCCGGCTTGAAGCGCAGCCGGTCGTCGGCCTGAAGCACCAGCGCTGCGGTGAAATCCTGGGGTGAGAAGCCCGCATTGAAGTGGCCAAGCACGATTTCATCGACATCGTTGGGTCCGATGCCGGCGTCTGCCATGGCGTCGGCGGCGACCTTTGTTATGAGCGACTCGACGGTTTCTTCACCGAGTTTTCCAAAGGGCGTATGTGCCCAACCAACCATTGATGCCGTCACTCAAAGCCTCCCCAGCTTGGCTCCAGTCTACGATGGTGTTTCGCAACATGGCCGCGCGGTCAAGGCGGCGGCCCATTCGATGGGACGTGAAACGAAAAGCAGGCTGGGGCGCGAGCATCCGGTCCACCACAAAACACGTGCGGCCGTTCTCACCAGCCGGAAGACGTGGATTATCGGAAGGAATGTCTCGCGCCTCGGATCGACGGACGGTGCGGTCTTTCGCTAAGTAGTTTCAATGGTGAACGCGCCGAAAAACTCCGCGGCCCCGCCAACGTCCGTTTTCATCGTGGGGACAGGGCGGTGCGGCTCGACACTCCTGTCCGACATGGTGCGGCTTCATCCAAAGCTCCTTGATCTGTCGGAGCTTTTGGCATGCCAGGGCGTGGAGGCTTTTTATCCAGCGCGCCTCAGCGGTCAGCGGTTTTGGCGGCGATTGGCACAGCCCAGGCGTACCGTGAAAGCGACCCTTCCGTCTCAGGTGTCGGAGTTCACCTATCCCCTTGGAAAGGGCCGCTACGACGAGGCAGCGCTGCCACCCATTCTTCACGCCACGCTGCCCAGGATCGCGGATGATTGCGATGGCCTCTTCGACACGCTGGGTGCTGCGGTAGCGGCGCGGCCGCGGGCACGCCTATGCGATCACTACCGGTTTATGGCGGAGTTTTTGTGCCGGGAGCGTGAAAGGGAAATGTGGGTGGAGCGCTCTGGCGCCTCGGCGCTGATGCTTCCGGCCATCCTCAAGAATTTTCCCGATGCAAAGATCGTCCACATCGTGCGCGACGGCCGCGAGACGGCTCTTTCGATGGCCGACCACCCCGCTTTCCGCCTCCTTGCGTCCAACCGGCTCCGCTTCCACCAGTTCGGCGTCAGAGCACTGCGTTTGGAAAACCTGTTTAGCGACGGTTCTTTCTTTGTGGCGCTCTATCCGCTCTATGAGAAGCTGTTCGACCCCGTTCCCGAGGCACGGCGAAAGCATCCACTCACGGTCTATGGGGCATTTTGGTCCGGTTTGATCGGGCGTTCGCTCAACCTCCTGGGCGGGTTGGATCGCCACCGGGTGCTTCAGGTCCCCTACGAGCGGCTCGTTGCCGAACCCCATCAGACCGCCGAGCGCTTAGCGGTCTTTCTTGGCCTTCCGAAAGGCGGCGCAACCACGGCGTGGATCGACGCGGCAGCAAAGCTGCCACAGGTTCGCCCCTCTCGGTTCGCGCGCCTTGGGGAGGACGAACGGCAGGTGCTCCACCGGACCTGCGCGGCGCAGCTTAATCGGCTCGGCTATCCGGGGATCGACGGCCCGGTGGGAACCGCGGGGCAAGTGACGCTCGCTTGAGCGATCGCATTGCGGACAAGCGCAGTCACCCGGGCGAAGCTCTCATGTTGTTGGGCAACCAGGTGGCCAGCTCGGGCACGAAGATCAGTACAAACACCATCAACACCATAATGAGGAACATCGGTATCGCAGCGCGGGCGATGAACGTCATTTCGTGGTTGGTCATTCCCTGAAGAACGAAGAGGTTGAAGCCGATGGGTGGCGTGATTTGGGCCATCTCCACCACAACCACGATGAAGATGCCGAACCAGATGATGTCGATCCCAGCCTCGCGCACCATGGGCTCCACCACGGCCATGGTCAGCACCACCGACGATATGCCGTCCAGGAAGCAGCCAAGGATGATGTAGAAGACGAGGAGCACCATCAGGAGCTCGAACCGGCTGAGTTCCATGTCCGCGATGAGGTTGGCGAGCCCCCGCGGCAGTCCGGTAAAACCCATGGCAAGGGAGAGGAAGGCGGCACCGGCAAGGATGAGGGCGATCATCGCCGATGTGCGTGTGGCGCCCATGAGGGACTCAGTAAAAGTTTTCCAGCCTAGCGAGCCTTGGGTGGCGGCAAGAAGCAGCGAGCCGATGACGCCGAAGGCTGCCGCTTCGGTGGCGGTGGCGTATCCCAAGTACATGGACCCGATGACCACCAGGATCAGGCAGATCACAGGGATTAAGAAGCGCGAGTTCGCCAAGCGCTCGCCGAAGGACATGGGCGGCTCAGGTGTGGGCTGGTAGCTCTTCGAGAGCTTTGAGTAGATGCCCACGTAGGCCATGAACATGGCGGCCAGCACCAGGCCAGGGACAATTCCGGCGATGAAAAGCTTGGTGATGGATTCGTTGATGGTCACCCCATAGACGATGAGGGTGAGCGAGGGGGGGATCATCAACCCCAGCGTTGCCGCGCCCGCGAGGGTTCCAATGACCATGCGCTCGGGATACTGGCGCCGGCGCAGTTCGGGGATCGACATTTTGCCGACGGTAGTGAGCGTCGCCGCAGATGAACCGGACACCGCAGCAAAGATCGTGCAGCCGACAATATTGGTGTGGATGAGACCGCCCGGCAGGGAGCGCATCCACGGCGCGAGGCCGCGAAACATGTCTTCCGACAGCCGCGTTCGGTAAAGTATTTCGCCCATCCAGATGAAGAGCGGCAGGGCCGTCAGCGTCCATGACGAGGAGGCTGACCACACGGTGGTGAGCATAGCATCGCCGGTGGGGCGCGTTGTAAAGAGCTCCATCCCCACGAACGCAACGCCAAGTAATGCCAAGCCGATCCACACGCCCGTCCCAAGAAAGAGGAACAGGACGAATAAAAAGAGAGCGATGACCGAAATATTTTCCACGGTCTATTCCCCGTGGCTCTGTTCGACGACGTTGGCCTTGATGCGGTGTTCGCCGTCAGTAAACAGGCTCAACAGGTGGTCGGTGAGGGCAAGGGCAAAGACGAAGGCGCCCACGAACATGGCAAGTTGGGGTATCCACAACGGCGATGCATCGGGGCCCTGGCTGATGTCGTTGAACTTCCACGACCAATAAACGAAGCGTGCGGCGTAGTAGACGAAGTACCACATCAACAGCGTTGCAAGCCCAAAACACCACACCTCGATGATGCGCCGCACCGCTGGCGGGACGAGATTGAGCACCAGCGTCACGCGGATGTGGGCGCCACGGTTAAGGGCGTGGGCGAAGGCGAAGAACGACGCCGCGGCCATGGCGTACCCCGCATAGTCGGGCGCACCGGGAAAAACTTCGCCGGTCCACCGCGCCAGCATTTGCAGGACGATGAGGATCAAGATCGCGATCAAGCAAAGTGCCGCCAGGAGCCCACCGGTAAAGTAAATTCCATCAAGGACGGTGCGGATGGTCTTTTTCACAATAGCGGTTTCCGGGTGTGGCGCGGGGAGTGGTGTCGCAACGGTTTCATCTTTCCTGGAGGGCGAGGCGGATGCCAAGGGCGCAATAGATCGTTCCGACCACTCTCCCCTGCCATTGGCGGACCGTGGCGCTTGCCCGAAGCATTGAGCCGATTTTGCCTGCCGCAAAAGCAAAGACTAACGTGCTCAAGAGGCCGAGGGCGACGAAGAGCATGCCGAGCACCGAGAGCTGGAGCGCCACGGCACCGTTCGCCGGCTGAACGAACTGGGGCAGGAACGCCAAGAAAAAGAGCGCTGTTTTCGGGTTGAGCAGTTCGGCAATGACGGCCTGCTTGAAAGCACGTTTGGCGGTGATGGCATGAACCGGCCCCTGCGGCCCTTTCTCGGAGCGGTCCAGTATTGCGCGAACGCCAATATAGAAAAGGTACGCGGCACCAAAGTATTTGATGAGCGTAAACAAGAACGCCGATGCAGCAATGATTGCCGAAAGGCCGACCACCGCCATCACAGTGTGGATGAGATCACCCGCCGCAATGCCGGCTCCGGTCGCAATGCCGACTTTCGTTCCCGATGTGGAGGCCCGCGCCACCGTGAGCAACGTTGCCGGTCCCGGAATGAACACAAAGCCCAGGACGATGACCACGTAGGTGGTAAGGGTCACCGCGTCAGGCATAGAACCTCCCGGAGGAAGCCGAGCCGCCGGGGCAATACCGTCCGGCGACCCTTGGCGCGTGCGCTAACTTGCGCGTCCACTTTGGTGACAGAACCGCGTCCGTCAGTTCGCTTTGTACGTGTCGACGATCTTTTCGCCCTGATCACCGGTGGCGGCGAGCCACTCGTTGGTCATGATCTCGCCCACGTCTCGCAGTTCTCCGGCGAGCGCGTCGGACGGTGGGGTGACGCTCATCCCGTTCTTGGCGAGTTCGCCGAGGGTGAACTGCGTATAATCCTTGGCTCGCTGTAGTCCATCGGCGGCGGCCTTTTCGGCGCACCCGGTGATGACGGCTTTGTTTTCATCCGAGACGCCGTCCCAAATGGACGTGTTCACGAATACAGTGTTGCGCGGGATCCAGGCGTCGGTTTCGTAAAAGTGCGTAAGACTTTCCCAGACTTTACGGTCGTAACCGGTGGCGCCCGACGAGACCATGGAATCGGCAACGCCGGTGGCAAATGCCTGGCTGATTTCAGCGGCCTCGATCTGCACGGGGAGCATCCCGGTCAATTCCGCAAGGCGGGCGGTCGCGTTGTTGTAGGAGCGGAACTTGATCCCTTCCATGTCCGCCACTTTTTCCACGGGCTGCTTGAAGTAGAGCCCCTGGGGAGGCCACGGCACCGAGTACAAATAGGTGAGCCCTTGCTCGGAAAGGAGATCGGCAATGGCGGGCTTGGCCGCCTGATAGAGCTTGTCGTGGTCCTCAAAGGACGTGGCAAGGAAGGGAATTGAATCAAAGCCGAAGAGCGCGTTCTCGTTCTGGTGCGCGGAAAGGAGACGCTCGCCGATCTGCGCCTGACCCGTTTGCACCGCGCGCTTGATCTGGTTGCCGGGGAACAGTGCGCCCGAGGGATGGGTTGCGATCTCAATGGCGCCGCCGGTTCCCTCGGTGACGCAGACTGCGAACTCGGCACCCGTTTCGGAGTGGTAGTTGCTCGCCGCGTAGGCCATGGGCATGTCCCACTTTTCCGCAAGGGCGGCGCCTGACCATAGGGTCGCGATGGCAGTGGTGGCGGCCAGAAGCGATTTCGTCATCTTATTCGTCTCCATCCTCGTGCGGCTTTGGGCGTGCCGCGTGTCGTATTCTCGAAGCACCTAGGCTTTCTGCGCAAATCGTGCGGGCGCGAAGGCGGAAATGTCAACGTTGGGTCTGCGACCGCTGATGAGCTGTGACAAGAGCCGACCGGTTTTGGGTGCAGCGGTGAGGCCGATGTGGTGGTGGCCAAACCCGAGATAGGCGCCCTTGATCCCTGGCACCGGACCGATGAGCGGGAGGGAATCAGAAGGAGCGGGCCGGTGGCCCATCCATTCGCGGGTTTCGCGCCAGGAGATGTTGGGTAAGGCCTTGCGGGCTTGGGACAGGAGGAGCCGGAAGGGCGCCCGCGAGGGCGGTGCGTCAATCCCCCCGAACTCGACGATGCCGGCAAGGCGCAACCGACCCTCCATGGGCGTTGCCACAAATTTTCCGGCAGCCACCATAACCGGTGCACGCGGCATCACCGACGGCTCGACCAGTTCCAGATGGTAGCCGCGCTCCGTTTCAAGCGGCACCTCTAGCCCGAGCGCACGGCAAAGGGGCTTTGACCACGCGCCGGTCCCGACAACGACGCGATCGCAAGGAAGAGTTTCGCCGCCCACTCGCACGCCCGATACCGCGCCATCTTCGCGTGCAATGTCCGTCACTTCGCCCTTGAAAAACTGCACGCCATTCTTCTGCGCGTGGGCCGCAAGTGCTTTCACATAGCCACCGGGGTCTTTTATGTGCCCGTGCTCGCCCAGCCTCACCAGTAAGCCGATGTCATGGGCAAGGGCCGGGTCGTAGGTTTGAACTTCGCGGCCTTCGATGACGTCCCACTGAAAACCGTATTCGCGGCGAAGGTTCCAACCGAAGGAATCGCCCTCGTAGTGCGCCCGGTCGCGATAGCCGAACAGATAATCAGACGGCGCGATAAAGCGCTCAGCACCGGTGCCTTCGGCAAGGGCCTGGTGCTCGGCGAGGCTGTCGGGAACGACGAGCGCCAGGCCCGCGGCGATCCGCTTGGTGTCGGCAGCGTTCGCATGGGAAAGGTAGCGGCGAAGCCACGGCAAAAGGCGCGGCAGGTAGCGCCATTTCAGGAAGAGCGGTTGGTTCGGATCAAGCAGCATCCGCGGCGCCTTGGCGATGAGGCCGGGGCCGGTGACCGGAAGGATGGAGCTGGAGGCGAGCACGCCAGCGTTCCCGTAGCTGGTGCCCTCCCCGGGCTCGCCCCGGTCAATGAGCGTGACGCGGTGCCCGTCACGCTGCAGCCAGATAGCGCTGGAGACGCCGACGATACCTGCACCGATGACGGCCACATGACTCATGGGCTGACCGTGCTCCTGATCGCGAAATGGCTAAGCTTGTCCTCGTCCGGGACGTTGCCGAGCCCAGGTCCGGTCGGCACTTTGACAACGCCGCCATCAACGGGAAAGGGGTTCGCGAGGATGTCGTCGCGCAAATAGTACTTGGCTTGGTAGAACTCGCACCCGAGGGTGATTGCCTGGGCCGCGCCGATGGTGTGCACCCCGGCGAGGTGCGCAAGGCCGGTTTCGAACATGTCGCCGCCATAGGCGGAAAGACCGGCCGCCCCTGCCATATGTGCCACCGCCACAGCCCGGCGCGGCCCGCCCGATTTCATGATTTTCACAGACACGCCATCGCAAATTCCCTCGGCGATGGCCCGGGTCATGTCCTCTGGTCCAAAAACGCTTTCATCGGCAAGAATCGGCGTTCCCGTCGTATCCCGCAAACGCCGCATAAGCGCAAAATGATCAGCTCGTACCGGCTGCTCGATGAAGCTGAGCCCAAAACCATCAAGGTCGGCCACCCGCGCGGCGGCCTCGTCCGGGGAAAGACCCTGGTTGTAGTCGGCCCGAACATCGAGCTGCGGGTGATGGGTCGCAAGGGCGTCGAGGCGCATCATGTCAAAGCCGTGGTCGGCAACACCGGTTTTGAGCTTTACGATCCCGACGCCGTCCGCTTCCAGCCGTTCCACGAGGCGCAGATCAGCGTCGAAATCCGGATCGGCGAGCGAGACTGAAAGGGGGATTTCTTCCCGGCAACGTCCACCCAGGAGCGCCCAAACCGGCACTCCGGTGAGCTGCCCGGCAAGGTCAAGGAGCGCGGTTTCGATGGCGGCCTTGGCATCGGTGGCGTGGGCGACGGCGCGCTGGACCTTATCCATGATGGCGCCGATGTCACCGCAGGAGGCCCCCACCACATGGGGGCGAATATAGCGGTCGAGGGCCGCATAGGCTCCTTCTGGTGTGCCTGTGAACACAGACCAGCAGGACGCCTCGCCATACCCGCAGGTACCGTCCTCCGCGGTGAGGCGCACCACAATGACCTCAACAGCTGCCTCCACACGGCCGATGCCGTGGTCGCGCCGCGAAACCACCGGTAGCGCCAGGTGCCAAAGGTCTAAGGCGCGAATTTTCTGCTCGAGGGATCCCGGCGCTCCTATGCGATCCACTCCGAAACCGGTGCCGCCGCCTCGTGGAGCGGCTGCGAAACGATATCCACCAGGCTTGGGCCGTCGTGGTCGAGGGCAGCACGCACCGCGCTGTCAAGGTTTTGCGGGTCCTCAACCCGGAACGATTTGACGCCGAAGGCGGCGGCAACGGCGGCGTGATCGGTGCGCCCAAAGTCCACATTGTAGAACCGCTGGCCGAAACCTGCGTTCTGCCCGGCTTTGATCCAGCCATAGACCGCATTGGAAAAGACGATGGAGGTCACCGGCATCTTGTGGCGGACCATGGTCTCGAACTCGCCGCATGCGAACCCGAACGAACCATCCCCCATCACCGCCACGGTCTTTACCGATGGCCGGCCGGTGTGGGCCCCCATTGCCGCTCCCAGCGCGTAGCCGAGGGCGCCGTGGGCGCGGTTGGTGATGAACTGTCGGCCCGCCCGACGCCAGCGATAGTGGGCTGAAAAATAGGGGCACGGTGTACCGGGGTCGGCGACGATGATGGCGTCCTCGTCAAGGTGGCGCATCAGGCAATCGACCACCCGCTCGGGTCGAATGGGAGCCTCTTCGCTCTCCGCAAGTTTCTGGAATTTTTTGAGCTTTTCCTGCCACGCAGTTGCGGCGCGGGCGGCCCCGCCTTGGCCCTTTGGGGCGCGGGCTTCCACGGCGGCGGCAAGGGCATCGAGGGCAAGACGGGCGTCGGCGACGATGGCAACGTCGGTGCGGTAGTTCGCGCCGATCACCATGGGATCGCTGTCGATGTGAAGGATTTGAGCGCTGCGCGGGGGCGAGCGCCAGCGCTCGGTGGTGACGGAGCCGGCGCGGCAGCCGACAAAAAGGACCACATCGGCATCGTCCACCACGGCGCGGGTGGCGGGATCACCTCCGTTGGACCCCACCACGCCCAGCGCCTGCGGGTCGGTTTCAGAAATGGCGCCCTGGCCTGAAACGGTGGTGGCGACGGGGCAGTCGAGCAGCTTTGCAAGGCGCGCCAAGCTATCGAACGCGCCCGCAATGACCGGCCCACCACCGCAAATGATCACCGCTTGACCCGCTTTGGTGAGGGCATCGGCTGCCGCCTCGATGTCGGCCGGATCGGCTGCGCTCGGCTCAGCGGGGAAGCGGGTGTGGCGCGGGTCGGCATAGATTTCTGCGTGGTCCACCACCCCTTTTTGCGTGTCGAAGGGGAGCGCCAGATGGACCGCGCCGGGCCGGCCTGTGGTCATGGCCTTAAAGGCTGCACGGATCGTGGCCGGCAGGCGTGAAGCATCGTCGAGGGACGCATTCCACTTGGTGAGCGGTCGGAAAAGGGCCACCTGGTCTAGCTCGGTGAGCGGATACTTTCCACGCGATGTGGTCGCCACATCGGTGGTGATGGCAAGGACGGGAACGGAGCTTTCGTTCGCTTCCACCACCCCTGGCAGGATGTAGGTGGCACCGCCTCCCGACGGCCCCTCGCAGACGCCGGGCTTTCCCGTCACCCGCGCATAGCCATCGGCCATATAGGCGGCGTGGCGTTCATCGCGGGTGAGGATGTGGGAAATGTCGTGGTCGAGGCGCGCCAGCGCATCGTAGAAGGGCAAAGTGGTGTCGCCGCAAAGCCCGAAGATGGTTGATACGTCGTAGGCCTGGAGCATCCGCACCATCGCCTCAGCGCCGGTGAGGGCGTTGGTGGGGGGCGAACGTTGGTCCATGGAGGCTCTCCTGCGCGGCACCCTCAGGGCGCCGGGACCCAACATGGCAGTATCGACCTTTCCGCGCCAGCGCGAAGACCTCTGCCCGCCAGTCCATTGTTCATGGCCCACATTTCCCAATTTCCCGGCAGGGATTAAAAGGCCCCATCCGGACACGGAGAACGGAGGATCGATGCGCATTCAGGGCGGTAAGGCCATCTACGGCGCCTCGCTGGGCATCTTGATGCTTGACGCGCGCTTTCCCCGGATCGTGGGCGACATGGGAAATGCCGCCACGTTTCCGTTCCCGGTCCAGTACCGCCTCGTGGGCGGCGCGTCCCCCGATCGCGTGGTGCGCCACAACGCCGAAGGATTGTTGGAGAACTTTATCGAGGCCGCCCGGGATCTTCGCCGCCACGGGGTGGACGGCATTACCACCAATTGCGGCTTCCTATCCCTCTTTCAGTCGGAACTCGCCGCCGCCGTCGATATTCCCGTCGCCACCTCTTCGCTGATGCAGGTGCCAGCGGTGAACGCCCTCCTCCCACCCGGCAAATGCGCCGGCGTTTTGACCATTTCCGGCTCCACCCTCACAAGCGCGCACCTCACCAATGCCGGCGTTCCGCAGGACACACCCCTCGGCACGACGGAAGGCGGAAAGGAATTCACCCGGGCTATTCTGGGCGATGAGTACTCGCTTGATGTGGCCCTTGCCCAGGAGGACAATGTGGTGGCGGCGACAGACCTTTGCGGGCGTCACCCGGAGGTGGGGGCCATTGTTCTTGAGTGCACCAACATGACGCCCTACGCCGCTGCCATTTCCGCTGCGACCGGCCGGCCCGTGTTCTCCATGGTGAACTTCGTGAGCTGGTTCCAGAGCGGGCTTGCCCCGGCCTCCACCTCTGGCATTTCCCATGACCGGGTTTGAAACCAGCCGTACCGTGGAGTGGGGCGACTGCGACGCTGCGGGGATCATCTTCTACCCCAACTTTTACCGCTTCATGGATGGCCACTTCCACGCATTCACGGCGTCCCTCGGCTTTGACCAGAGGCGCCTTCTCAGCGAGTTCGACATACTGGGGATGCCGTTGCGGCAAGCGGGCTGCACGTTCCATGCGGCTACCAGTTTTGGCGACGTCTTATCCATCAACTCCCGCCTCGTGTCGCTGGGTGAGACGAGCCTCAAACTCACCTACAACTTCCTTCGCGATGGTGTGCCGATTGCGGACGGGTTCGAGGTCAGGGTGAGCGTGAGCGCAGACTCTGGAGCGCTCGCGAAAGCGCAAATTCCCTTGGAGATCAGGGCTTTGCTCGACCCTCATAAAGTTGCCGGCTAGAGCATCCTGCGGCCAATTGGGCGCAGGCAAGATGCTCGCCTTTTTGAATTTAGAGCGTTAGCGGGCAAGACGGCGCGCATCCCACCACATGCGCCACTGAGTGATGAGTTGTCCTGGAAGGCGAGGTGCAAGGGGGTTCGCCGCCACTGCGCGCAGCACCGGCCGTGCCCCGAACGCCGGGAGGAGCGCCACCCGAAGCGGCGCGGTGATGAGATCCATCGCGGCACGGAATTCTTTGTCGGCGGCGTCTCCGTGGGCTGCCATGGCTCGGACCGCTTCATCGGCTGTCTCCGGCACGGCACCATCGGTGAGCGCAGCGCGCAGGCTCATCGTCCCCTCCCCCTTCCAGAGCGTTTCGGGAATGTGGGTGCGGCCGAGCCTGAGGCGTTGGATCTCGCCCTCTGCCGCATCTGCCGCCGCGAGGGCAACGCCACCATAGCCTGCAGCCTGGGCCGCTGCGCTTGCTGCGACCGGCCCGTCCTCAGGACCAAACCGCGCCACACCCACAGCCATGGCCGCCAGCTGCATGGGCGCTGCAAAGACTTCGCCGGCGTAGCCGTCGAAGGCGGAAGTGTCCGGGAAGGGGTCGGAGTAAAGGTCATGGATGCGCGCTTCGCTCATGGCGCACAGCGTGTCGGCGGGCCAGCCATAGCGGTCCATGCCCTCGCGCAGTGCTTCCACGATGGGGATGGGCGCGTCCTCGCCAAATCCTTCGTTGCGGATGGCATCACGCCACCACTGAAGGCGCACTTCTGCCGCCAGTGGCTCCCGGGCACGGGCGACGATGCGATCGAGCTCTACCCCGTAAAGGGCAAGGGCAGCGATGGCCTCTCGGACCGCTTCGGGGACGAATAACGTCGCAAGGTAAGCGCTTCGATTGGCCTGGCGCAGCTCCTGGGCGAGCTGCATCAAACGGCGATGAGCGCTGCTGCAACCCGCCTTTCCTCCGCCACCATCACGTTGAAGGTCCGCACCGCGGCGCCGGTGGTCATGGTGTCAAAGCGTATGGTCTTGGAGCGAAGCGCGGTGGCAGCAGCGTCATGGAGGGGAAAGGGCATTTCTCCAACGCCCAGGAGCAGCACGTCGATGTCGCCAGCTTCGGAGAACACCTGTTCCAGGGCCGCGGGGACAATGTCATCGGCCGTGCGGGGCGCCCAGCCGTAAATTCCCGATGGCACGCAAAGCAAAGATCCCAAGTGGGACATCTCGGCGAACCGAAATCCGCCCTTTCCATAGGCATCAATGGGCGCCCGCCCCGGAAAGTGGGCGTCCCTCATGACAAGCCCGATCATGCCCGTGCGGGGGCCTCCTGGGGGGCATCTCCGCCAGAGTCGCCCTCACCCGCGTCATCCTTGCTGGCATCGTCAGCCTTACCGCCGCCCATCCGGCCCGGTCGAAGGTTGAGAATGATGAGAAGAGGAGAAGCGATGAATATTGACGAGAACGTGCCCACCACAACGCCCCAGATCATGGCGAAGGTGAACGAGCGGATCACCTCGCCGCCGAAGACGAACAATGCGATCAGCGCCAGCAGCGTCGTGATCGACGTCATCAAGGTACGCGCCAGCATCTGGTTGATGGAACGATCCAGCAGATCCGCCATCGCCAGGCGCTTAAATCGTCGCAAGTTCTCGCGCACGCGGTCGTAGACCACCACTGTATCGTTGAGCGAGTACCCGACAATGGTGAGGACGGCCGCAATAGACGAGAGGTTGAACTCGATCTGGGTCGCAGAAAAGAGCCCTATGGTGAGGATCACGTCGTGCAAAGTGGTGAGCACGGCACCGATGGCAAAGTGCCACTCAAAGCGGATCCAGATGTAGGCCATGATGGCGATGAGCGCGGCAATCACCGCGATGGCGCCAGCCCGGGCAAGCTCCCCAGAAACCCGAGGCCCGACCACCTCCACGCGGCGGAAATCGGCCGCTTCGCCGAACATTTCCCGCAGCAGGATCACAGCCCTTTGCTGGGCCGCCTCGCCACCCGGCTGCTCCTCCACGCGGATAAGCACGTCGGTGGGCGCACCAAACTCCACGATCTGCACATCGCCAAGATTGAGGCTGCCGATCTCCCGTCGCAGGTCGGCGATCTGCGGCGCTTCCTTGAAGCGTAGCTCCACGACGGTGCCGCCGCGAAAATCGATCCCGTAGTTCATGCCCACGGTGGCAAAGAGGCCGATGGAGAGAAGAGACAGGATAATCGAGATGACAATCGCGATCTTGCGATAGCGCATGAACGGGATCGCGGTGTCGGTGGGGAGAGACAGGAGCTTCATGGTTCCCCCCTAAACCGGGATCGCGGTGGGGCGGCGGCGCCTTACCCACCC
>JBCCYN010000048.1:0-26750 GCA_039189655.1 Pseudomonadota bacterium
CGACGACGTGGGCGATGAGGTTACCCGCGTCTTCTACAAGCCCTTCGGCGAGGAAGAGCGTATGGAGATGAAGCTCTCCGACGCTGACGAAACCAAAACTTTCCTCTCCGAGCGCTACGACGAATCCACTGGCCTCAACTACCTCAACGCTCGATACTACGACGCCCCATCGGGACGCTTCATCTCACCCGATAAACTTAATCCGCTTGAGCCTGGCGTGGGGACCAACCGGTACGCATACGCCGGAAACGATCCCATAAACTTCAAAGACCCTAGCGGCGAATACGCCGAGTTATTGCTCGAAGGCGTATCCATTGGATTGGGAGCCAACTCTGCGTTGCGAAACTTACAAGCAGGGAACTACGGCGCCGCGGCCACGGACGCAGTCGGAGTCGGAGCCGATATTGTGCTTGCCGCTGTGCCAGTCGCCCCAGGTGCTGTTGGTCTTGGTATCCAAGCTCGTCGCGAAGCGAGATCAGCACTAAAGGCCTCTACGATTCGAGGGCGCAGCGTTGATGCTCTAACGAGATCAATCTCTAGGTTGGCTGGTGGAGCGCGGGATCTCCGTTACATTGCATCGTTGCCTTCGCACAACCATATCAAGAAATCACTAGATTCAATGCGCTCACGGGTCGTGGGTCGAATCGGTGAAGAACATGCGGTAAAGTCTCTACTCGAGGCAGGTTACAGTATTAGGGGACAGCGTGTTGGTGTGAAAACTGAAGCGGGAGACCGCTATGTTGACATTATCGCTGTCAGCCCTGATGGTGGTACCGTTCATTTTATTGAGGTTAAAACAAACACTGGCAAGATGACTCAAAAACAGAAGGACGTCGATGCACTAATTGCTGAAGGAGAGTTTGAAATCAAGAATCGTGGCATTGGACAGGATGTTCCTCAATCAGACCCGCCGACCGTCAGTGAACTTTCCGTTGAGCTCAATGATAACTACGAGCCAATTAAGGTGCCGGATTTGCCATGACAAACACATCAACATTGCAGCTAAAACGCGTTAACGTCTCCAAATACTATGGAGAGCATGTTCGCCATATATATTCAAAGGATGAGATAGAGTTTTTGTCTTCAAGCAATTCTGCTGTCCGGTCCAAGATAAATTTTTGGCGAACACGCGAGTGGCCTTCAGAATATGCCAGAATACAATTTTCTTTTATATCACCTGAGATCAACGAAAAAATTAAACCCATAATAAGGAAATCGCTAATCTATGATGGATGGGAGAACAGTTTTTCGACTCTATCAATGGAATATAGTACAATAAGCGAAGAAATACCTGATATAATTATTTTTCATGACGGCGATGATCGTGAATGGTTTTATAAATCGTTTCCAGTTTTTTCTGAAAAAATGAAGAAATTTACAGAACAATACACTGATTACAAGAGTTTTTTTGATTTTATAGATTCGTATTACCCTTTTTCAGAGCATCCGTTTCGTCAACTTACACAAATGGTTGCACTAAACTGGTTAATATTGCGATGCATGCTTAGAATTGATAACTATTTAACTGATGCCGCTGAGATATTAAAAGATAATTTACTCGCCAGCGGTGATTTATCGAGTTCATTTGTTGAGAAAATCGTCAGGGATGCAAATATTGTTGAACATAACTGGAGTTCAAATGGCGAAACTAATTGAAGAAAACTAAGCTTTGATAATATATTATCAAATGAACATAGTGATCGACTTAAGAAGGCGGCGGTTGTTTAATAGATTCCCAACGTCTGGAGTCACCCTCCTAGAGATAATGATCGTCCTTGCGCTCATGTCTCTCTTGATTGGGCTAGCCGCCCCACGCTTCCTAGACAGCTTCGGCCGCGCCAAGTCCCAGGCGGCAGAAGTGCAGATCGCAAACCTCAAGGGCGCGCTGCAACTTTTTATATCGACAACGGCCGCCACCCTACTGAATCGGAAGGCTTGACCGCACTCATCCAAAACCGTTGCGCTCAGCGGATGGCGCGGCCCCTATATTGATGACGAAGAAGGTCTCCTCGGTCCCTGGGGCCGGCGCTACATATACGGCTATCCCACCAACAATGGAGGGTTTGAGATCTTGACCTATGGACGTGACAGACGTGCTGGCGGTAGCAAGGAAAATCTTGATATCAAGCTCTAATTTCCCTTCGACACGGTGCCTAAAACAAATTTGCAACCCGCACGGCGCCCATCTAGATCAATGGCGGAACCTAGAAATACTGCGATGTGATGTACTCTATCCGCCTGTGGGTTCTGTGTAGTCGATCAGCTCGGCGACTAACTGCCGCCCCCCACTGCCAGAACCGCCGCAGCGTGCGCAACTGGTCCCAGCGCAACACTCGCTAGGGATGACCCGTAACTCCTGGGCCAACGCGCCGCGCAAGACATCATCGACGATGAACCGATCTACACCGAGATCGACAAGGCGCTTTACCGCTGCGTCGGCCGAGTCCGTATGGAGGGTGCAAAGCCCTGTCCGCCCGATGAGAGCCGTGCGGCAGGCCATTTCGGCGGTCTCGGCATTTCGAATCTCACCGACCACGTGGGCGATGAGGTTACCTGCGTCTTCTACAAGCCCTTCGGCGAGGAAGAGCGTATGGAGATGAAGCTCTCCGATGCTGACGAAACCAAAACCTTCCTCTCCGAGCGCTACGACGAATCCACCGGCCTCAACTACCTCAACGCTCGATACTACGATCCACTCGCTGGGCAGTTTATATCGCCCAATAAACTCGATCCGCTTGAGCCCGGAGTCGGCACAAACCGGTACGCGTACTCCGGAAATGATCCTATCAACCGAGGTGATCCATCCGGGCTTGCGGACGTGTACTTCGGCGGGCTCGGAGATCGGACTTTCGGATCACTAGCCCCAGTTCAGGGTGTCAATCGGCGCGCATGGGGGATCGGCACCATGAAGGTGCGCCTGGTGAAGCCCACCATGCCCTCGACCGCACCTTTGTCGCTACCCTTCGCCGGCCGGCCATAGCGGTCCTCAAAGACGTACTGACATTGCAACGCCGCGAAGAGATGGCTGCGCTTGCGGGTCCCGTCCCCAAGGATCTGGGCCACCGCGAGCCGGGTGTTATCGTACAGGATCGAGAGCGGCACACCGTCGAAGAACGCGAAGGCCTCGACATGGCCATCGCAGAACGCCTCCGCCGTCTCGGCGTGATACGCCTTCACAAAGACCGCATCGCTCTGGGGCAGGTCCATCACGAAGAACCGGACCTTCTGTTCAATGCCGCCGAGCACCACGGTCGCTTCACCGAAGTCCGCCTGGGCGTGCCCCGGCGGACGCGCCGGTGGCACGAACACCTCCTTACGCACTCGCCGGCGCGAGCGCACGTAGTCGCGCACGGTCGAATAGCAGCCGTCGAAACCACGCTCTTCTCGGAGCCGTTCGAAAATCCGCCGGGCAGTGTAGCGCTGCTTGGCCGGCGCCCTCTCATCGTCGTCGAGGATCTGGTCGATGAAGGCCTCGTGATCCGCGAGCTTCGGGCGGCGCACCGGCATCCTGCGCTGGTACCCGGGCGGCGTAGGGCTGGCCATCATCTTCGCAACCGTGCCGCGATCGATCCCGAAGCGCCGCGCCGCGCCCGATAGATTAGCCCCTCCAGCATCACCGCTCGGCGCACAAGGCCGTACAATTCCACGCCGTACATCCTCCCGCCTCCGGATCAGCTTTTGATCCAGAGGCTAGCAGTGGCCGGTTTTTACACCGACATTCCGGGCCAATCCCGGGCACTGACGTGGCTGGTTATTGCACCGCCATTCTCACCTAATCTCGAACTACCGCAACGGCATCCGTGACGCAGGCGCTTTCCGCAGGATCGAGTCTCAACGGTCCAGCTCCGGCGCAAACGCAGGCGGCTGAAGCACACTGGTGCACGTATCCATTCCATGACCGTATGATGAAACGCCGTGAGACGTGCCAGGCGCACTAGAGGCTATCCGCACAAGATCGTTCATCCAAAATACCGAATTCAGACGTCGCAGCCTTGTGGTGATGGTCTTGGTAGGCCCGAGCCTTCTCACCGCTTGCAGCGGAGGCGACCGGCTGCACTACAGCGACGCAACCACGCTGATCCCGCTGATGGCGGAGGCAATGCCCGTCTACGCTTCCTCTCAGGGAGATCTGCTTGTGCTTTTTGCCGGGGTAATGTTGCGGGCATCGGTTCGGATGTCGCCCGCGTCGGCAAGGGCTCTGCCCACGGCACCCCACCAGACCTTCCAGAGCGCCATCGGGCTTGTGGGCACGCACCTGACTGCCAGCGCTTAGGCGGGTGCGAATGGCGTGGTGTTGGCCTACGTACCCGCCGCACGCGGCATCGACCGGGTCGCGAAGGCCTTAGGGCGCATGGGGCCCAGCCGGATTGCTCTTAGTCGCCAAAGTGTTCCTTAGGACTGCCTATCCTGAACGATAAGGCCAACATCTCCACCAAAGCCCGCGCCGCAGTCGGCTGCAACCTTTCATTTGCCCTCCTCTGTCAGCTGGCTGTCAGGCCACAGTTCTTGAGTGGGAAATCCAAGGTCGCAGAAACATTAGATCGAGCCCCCTAAAGCGGAACGTTGCTTATTCGGTCGCATTCTGGTGAGCTGCTCTAAGGACCGGAACTGAGCGGTGTTGTGGAGGAAAACGTGCGGTAGACGACGCCCTCGTCCTCAGCTCCGCTCCCACACAACTCCGTCGGTGACGATTAGTGCCGCCTCAATCGCACCTCTCTCCCATACACCGGTCGTTTCTTGGAGGTGTCGGTTTTGGGCTAGCCAGCCAATGTCGAGCCACGGGCTTGCCAAGCCGAAACCCGAGACCTCTCTGAACAACAAATTCTGCCGCTAAAATCTCGAAGATTGCACTCCCACAAAGCATCAGCGCAGAACGACCCGACGATTTGTTTCCTTTGATTGGAACTAGCGAGATGCATCGTTTCGATTGCTTCCTATACGCTTCCTAAGTTCGAAGGTCCATCGCCAACAATCGACTATGTCATTGATTTCAATGGTGGGCGGTACTGGGATTGAACCAGTGACCTCTGCCGTGTCAAGGCAGCGCTCTCCCGCTGAGCTAACCGCCCAGTGCCGGTTAACGGGACCCCCTCTTAGAAGGGTTGCGTGTTGCCCGCAAGCGCTTCAAGCGTACTCCAGCATGCGGCCCACTTCGCGCACCAACTCGCGCAGGTGGAAGGGCTTCGACAGAACCTTCGCGCCCCGGGGCGCGCCACTTTCTTCATCGAGGGCGACCGCAGCAAAACCTGTGATGAACATCACCGCGAGGTCCGGATCAAGACGGGTCGCCCGGCGTGCCAGCTCCACACCGTTCATCTGCGGCATCACGATATCGGTCAGGAGCAACGAAAACGGCTCCTCCCGCAGCCTCTCATATGCCGCTTGGCCGTCCCCCACCGAGACCACATCATACCCGGCGCGCTCCAAGGCTCGCTCCAGGAACCGGCGCATATCGCCATCGTCTTCCGCCAGAAGTATCCGCACGCATCCGCCGCAGACCCCCGGCCCGCGCCCCTTTGTTACAGCGCGATTTTCGCAAGTCGCGCGTAAAATCGGGGTTGTGAAGAAGGCTTGAGGGCCCCTTACCTGCAACCGATCAAAATCAGTGCGCCCTTTAACGACTTTGCCCTATCATAATGCGGCAAAGATGCCGGCAAGCGGGGACGTACGGGCCAAGTGGAGGGAACGGAGAATTAATGCGGCTCGTCGATGACTACGAAAAGGTCCCGCCGTTTGAGGTTTTGGCGCCCTCTCACCAGCGCGCGCCGTTCGTATTCAACGCGCCCCATTCGGGGACTGTGTACCGCCGCGACATCTTGCGCCGCTCGCGGCTTGACCGCCAAACGATCCGCCGATCTGAGGACACGTTTGTCGACGGGCTGTTTGCCGGGGTTGTGGAGCTTGGTGCGCCGCTCCTGAAGGCCAATTTTCCTAGGGTTTACGTGGATCTGAACCGGGCTGAAGACGAGCTCGATCCGGAGATGTTCGACGGGCCCATTGGTCGCCCTGTGGCCGCCGACAGTGCCAGGGTCGCCGGCGGCCTCGGCGTCATTGCGAAGATCGTCGGCGAGCGGCAGGACATCTACCACTCGCGCCTCCCCGCCGGAGAGGCAGGATTCCGCATCGACAATTTTTACCGTCCATACCACGCGGCGCTGGCTGACCTTGTGGACGCCACCCTTGACCGCTTCGGCGCATGCGTCCTGATTGACTGCCATTCAATGCCATCGGGAGCCGTGCGAGTGATCTCCAGTGCTTCCGGCAGCCGACCTGACGTCATCATCGGGGATCGGTTCGGTACCAGCTGCTCGCCAGCGCTCACCGACGCGCTCGCCAGCCGACTGCGAGACGAAGGCTTCGTGGTCGGCCGCAATCGGCCTTATGCGGGTGGTCATATAACGGAGCACTATGGCCGGCCGCCGGCGGTTCATGCCGTACAGCTGGAAATCAACCGCGCCCTCTACATGGACGAAACCGCTTACGCCCGAAAACGCAGTTTCTCTCGGCTCCAAAACCGGCTCACTGCGATTTGCCAAGGCGCCATCGAGGACTTCAACAACATCCAATGGGACGGCGAATGGCCCCTTGCGGCGGAGTAGGCTGGGCGCATACCTAGGGGCGTTGCATGGCTGGGGATAAACGGCCAATGCGCAAAAAAAAGAGGCCGCCCGTGAGAGCGGCCCGAAGTCTAGGGAGGAAACGCCCAAGGAGGGCAGCGGGAGGAGCGAGGCCCCTTCCGCGCTGCAACATGTGAGGCCGCGGCGCACAATCGTCAAGATGCCACTTTCTGCTGCAGGGCTTGAACTTGCCTCATTGGCGTGCAAATGCGGCTAAGAATCAAGCGATTGAATGCAGCGCAAAAAAAACGCGAATAATAGCAGGGGCCTAGGAACGAGGTCCGTGGCGAGGCCGCCCAACCTTTCCCCAGTAAAAAAACCGCATGGCACCTATGCATCCGCAAAATTCCGACCTCGACCTCATGCATCTCCTCGCAGATTGCGCATCCGATGCGATTTTGCCCCACTTTCGCGCCCTGCCAGGCGTGGAAAACAAGGCGCAGCAGGGTTTTGACCCGGTAACCGTTGCCGACCGGGAGGCCGAGCGAGCGATCCGCGATAGCCTCGCCGACCACCGGCCTCAAGACGGCATCTTTGGCGAGGAATTTCCGCCTACTGCCGGCACGTCGGGCCGCACCTGGATTCTGGACCCCATCGATGGAACGCGGGGATTTATGGCGGGGCTACCCACCTGGGGTGTCCTCATTGCCGTTGCGGAAGGGGCTGAGCCCGTCGCCGGCATGATGGCACAGCCCCTCGTGCGGGAACGTTTTTACGCCGGTCCTGGCGGTGCATTCATGGATAGTTATCGCGGCACTGAGGCCATCGCGACGCGGAGTTGCCGCCGCCTTGAAGACGCTGTGGTCGCATGCACGGCCCCCCAAGACTTTGATCAAACAATGCTCGACCTCGTGGAGAGGCTGTCGCGGCGCGTCCGTCTCGTTAGGTTCGGGGTGGACTGCTACGGCTACGCGGTGCTTGCGGCCGGGCATGTGGACATCGTGATCGAGACGGGCCTTAAACCCTTCGACATTGCGCCCTTCGTGCCCATCGTCGAGCGGTCAGGCGGGGTCCTCTTGGATCGCCACGGCGAGCGAATTGGAGGAACGATCCTCGACGGTTATGGCGGGGACGGCATTGCCGTCGGTGACCCAGCCCTAGTCGACGCGTTGATGGCTGAATTGGGGTGACATCAGCCACACACGCTAAGCGCGGAAAATCCGCGAGCCAGACTAACGCCACCGTCCTTGGCACCATCGGCATGGTGATGTTCGCCGGCACACTGCCGGCCACGCAATTGGCGCTCGAGGGCTTTGGGCCTGTGTTTATCACCGCAAGCCGGGCTGTTCTTGCGGCGGCCCTTGCAGGTATCGCACTAGCGGCCTTTCGTGTTCCCCGGCCCAAGGGTGCGGACCTAAGGCGGCTTGGGATGATCGCGCTTTGCCTCGTCGTCGGGTTTCCGTTTTTTATCGGGATGGCGATGACGACGGTGGGAGCGGGGCATGGGGGTGTGGTGCTCGCCGTCATGCCTCTGGCCACAGCAGTTGCGGGCGCGCTCGTCGGCGGTGAGAGGCCGGGCCTTCTGTTTTGGTTTCTCGCCGCACTGGGAGGCGCAGTCGTGCTCCTCTTTACGCTCTCCGCCGCCAAGGGGGCCCTCACAGCAGGCGATCTCTTTCTAATGGTCGCGGCGGTGGTGGCGGCGTTCGGCTATGCCTATTCCGGTCTCCTCTCCCGGTCCGTTCCAGGCTGGTCGGTCATTGCGTGGGCGCTGGTTTTGAGCCTTCCGCTCACCCTCGCAGTAACCGTCCTGAGCGCACCGCCGACCCTACCCACCAGCGTCGTCGCCTGGACCGGGCTCATTTATCTTGGCGCCATCTCCATGTTTTTAGGGTTCGCCTTCTGGAACGTTGCGATGGCAATGGGCGGCATCGCCAAGACCGGGCAGATTCAGCTGCTGCAACCGTTTGTGACGATCGCAATGGCTGCTGCGGTCACCACGGAGACCATCGAATTGCGTCAGGTGGTGTTTGCCGCCGCGGTCGTCATCATTGTTGCTGCGGCCCAGAGGGCGCGAGTCGCCCGACCGCCGGCAAAAGCCAAGAAACTATGAGGTTTTCTTGAAAGCAGCTTGAGTAGAAAGCGAGCTGGCTATTGTGCTTGAAGAGACGCCCTAGGAGGCTTGCGGCAGGATGAAGCGTTCAACGGCAGCGGCGACACCGTCTTCCTCGTTGCTGAGGGTTACATGATGGGCTGCCGATTTCGCCGAGGGGCTCGCGTTTCCCATGGCAATGGCGAGACCGCCCGCTTTCAACATCGGGATATCGTTCTCGCGATCGCCAAAGATCGCCATTTCACTGGTGGGGATGCCCATAATGCGTGACAGCGAAGCGACGAAGGTCCCTTTGTTGATGCCCGCGGGGCCGATGTCGAGGTAGTAGGCCTGTGAGCGCGCTACTGACGCCCGGTTTCCAAGGGCCTGCGCAAGGTCGCCCTCGCACTGGGCGAGACGATCAAAGTCCTTGCTCACTCCGACGATTTTGCCCGCGCGACCAATATGCGCCTCGAAATCTGAAACAACGGTCGGGTCGGTGGCAATGGTGTGGCGCTCATGATCAACGTAGTCGCCCGCGCCATCTAGCACCAACCAGCGTCCGCTTGCGAAAAACCAAATCCCAACACCGGCTTCGGTGAGCCCCTCGATGGTGGCTCGCGCAACGTCTTCGTCGATGAAATGGCTCTCGATCTCTGTGAGGTCAGGCTTTGCAATGGCGCCGCCGTTATAGCCCCCAAAGGGAAGCTGGAGCCCAACGTCGGCGATCAGCTTGCGCAAGCCAAAGGGCGGGCGACTACTGACGACAGTGAACCCGATACCAAGCTCAGCCAAGCGCGCGACCGCCGCGCGGGTGGCCGGGGTCACGCGTTTGTCGTGCGTGACCAGCGTGCCATCCACATCGGAGACAACGAGGCGGATGGCGTTTTGCGAACTGTCTGTCATGGGCCAGGGGGGAGCGTGTCGCCGATGTCAGCTTGCAGTCTTGAGACGATGGCGCTGACAATTTCGCGCGGATGCTGATCGATACCGACCGTTATGGGGTCTTCGTCGGCGGTCGGCGGCTCCAGCGTGGCGAACTGGCTGTCCAGCAGCGTGGATGGCATAAAGTGGCCGTGACGCATGCACAAACGCTCGCTAATGAGATCGGGAGTCCCCTCCAAATAAATCATCCTGACGAAGCCACCAAGGTCTCCCACGAGTAGATCGCGATAGACCCGCTTTAGGGCAGAACACGCGACCACCCCGTGATGGCCGCGCTCGTGATTGGATTTGATCCATTTTGCGATGGCATGGAGCCAGGGCCATCGATCTTCGTCAGTCAGCGCGGTACCGCTTTTCATCTTGGCAATGTTCTCGGGCGGGTGAAACCAGTCCGCATCCTCGAACTGCCAACCAATGCGGTTGGCGAGTATCGACGCGACCGTTGTCTTTCCGGAGCCTGAAACGCCGATCACCACAAGGACGGATGGCGCCGGGTGTCGGGCGTCGTCGTTCGATCCGCCGCTTTCCGGTTTGCCGGTCACCCCAGCGGCCGCCATGACCGACCGTCCCTTTCTAAAAGCTCGTCAGCTTCGGCGGGGCCTCGACTACCGGCGGGATAGGTGGCCATGGGTAATTCGTTAGCACCGAACGCCTCCAGTAAAGGTTCCACGACCCGCCATCCTTCCTCGATGTTGTCGGCACGCTGGAACAACGTCAGATCTCCGATCATGGCGTCGTAAATCAGCGTCTCGTATCCCGTTGCAGGCTCGGTGGCAAAGTAATCGCTATACAAAAAACCCATGGTCACGCAGTCCACTTTGACGTCCGGGCCGGGCAACTTTGCGCCGAACTGAAGGCTGATGCCTTCATCCGGTTGGATTTGCAGTATGAGCCAATTTGCGATCATAGCGTCGCGGGCAGAGGTGTCGCGAAATAAAGAAAGCGGAGGGTCTTTGAAGCGGATGGCGATTTCCGTGTCGCGCTCGCTCATCGACTTACCGGTGCGCAGATAAAACGGCACGCCCGCCCAGCGCCAGTTGTCTATTTCAAGACGCATGGCGACGTACGTCTCGGTGCTTGAGGACGGGTTCACCTTCGGCTCGTCGCGGTAGTTGGCAACCACCTTGTCGTTCACGATTCCGGCACCATACTGGGCACGCACGACACATCTTTCGATGTCGGCATCGAAGGAGTTGACCGCATTCAGCACATCTTGCTTGCGATCGCGCACGGCGTCTGGGGCAAAGGATGTGGGTGGTTCCATGGCGATCATGGTGAGCAGCTGAAACAGATGGTTCGGCACCATATCACGCAACGCGCCGGTACCGTCATAAAACGATCCCCGCGTCCCCACACCGACGGTTTCCGCCACGGTGATTTGGACATGATCGATCCTATCGCGGTTCCACATGGGCTCGAAGAACCCGTTGCCGAACCGGAATGCCATTATGTTCTGGACCGTCTCTTTGCCAAGGAAGTGATCGATACGGAAAATCTGATCTTCGCGCAGGACCCGAAGCACCTCTTCATTGAGGGCTTTGGCCGAACGCAGATCGTTCCCGAAGGGCTTCTCGATGACCACACGACGCCAGCGACCGCCGCGCTCGTCGACAAGCCCGCACTTGCCAAGGACATCCACAATGGGACCGAAGAGCTTCGCCGCCACTGCGAGGTAGAATAGGGCGTTGCCCTCCAGCTCACCCCCAATGCTTTTGAGGAAGGACGCATCGGTGGCATCGCCGCGCTTGTAGACGAGCCGACCCACAACCCTCTCCCAGGCCGCTTTGTCGATATTTTCGGCGGTGAACTCGCCTGTCTTATCGGCGACGAACTTTGAAAACGCCGTTTCAAATTCCGTGCGCAGTCGCGCGGCAGAAGTGTCCTGGCGCCCGATGGCTAAGATCCGGAAATCATCCGGCAATAGACCCCAGCGGGATAGATTATAAAGCGCGGGGACGAGTAGCCGCCGTGTCAAATCCCCGGTAGCTCCAAAAATGACCAGGGTGCATGGCGGCGCCGGCCCGCGAGCCGGTGCCCTTTGCCGGTCGGCAGACGTCGCGCCGTTGCTCATTTGGGCTCCTGATGGCCACCAAAACCTTTGCGCATGGCCGAAAGCAACTTATCGCCGAAACTCACGGCTTGGCGTGAGCGGAAGCGTTGATAAAGTGCAGCCGATAGCACCGTTGCGGGCACCGCTTGCTCGATCGCGGCATTGATCGTCCACCGACCTTCGCCCGAGTCCTGCACGTAGCCGCTGAAACCTTCGAGGTCGTTGTCGGCGAACAGTGCGTCCGCGGTCAGGTCGAGTAGCCAAGACGAGATAACGCTACCGCGACGCCACACTTCGGCGACCTCCGATAAATCAAGGTCAAAGCGCTGCTCGGCCGGCAATTCGTCTTTGTTGGCCGCGCGTAAGATGTCGAAGCCCTCCGCGTAGGCTTGCATCAACCCGTACTCGATGGCGTTGTGCACCATCTTGACGTAGTGCCCCGCGCCGGCGGGTCCTGCGTGGATGTAGCCGTTTTCTGCCCGGGACGGCTCGCCATCGCGGCCCAGTGTGCGGTCGATGTTGCCCACACCAGGCGCCAGGGTTTTGAAGATCGGATCCAATCGGTCGACGATTTCCTTCTCGCCGCCGATCATCATGCAGTAGCCGCGTTCAAGCCCCCAGACGCCGCCGGATGTACCCACGTCCACGTAGTGGATCCCCTTCGGCTTTAGGGCAGCAGCCCGGCGAATGTCGTCTTTGAAGAAGGTGTTGCCGCCATCGATGATGGTGTCGCCGGGCTCCATCACTTCACCCAGCCTTGTGACGGCATCGTCGGTCGCGTCACCGGCTGGGAGCATCACCCAAGCAACGCGAGGCTTCTGGAGCACCGCCACCAGCGCTGCAAGGCCGTCGGTGGGTGCCGCCCCCTCTGCGGCGAGGCCTGCCACTGCGTCTTTGTTACGGTCGTAGACAACGGTAGTGTGCCCGTTGAGCATGAGCCGGCGTACTATATTGCCGCCCATGCGCCCCAGGCCGATCATTCCGAGCTGCATATGATCCTCTCGTGGTGAGGTTAGGTTTGCAGACGCGTGCTACTCTACGACACGGCGACGACGTTGCCGCGTAAACCATTTGGGCTGCGAAGCCAAACTTCCGCGTGTTGTCCTCCCCCGTTCTAGCATTGCGGCGAAGAGGCAGATCCCCCTGGTGGCCGCGACCCGAGCGTGGCCAACCCGTTTGGCATGAGTATCCACTCAACGCGCTGTGCCTTCCCCATGCGCCAACCTACGCGGCGAATCGGTGATGGCCAACTCGGCGAATTGAAGGGAGTGGTCTGCGCCGGGGAAGTGAAAGGGTGGTCCCACGGTTCCTTCACTGCCCGCGATACCGCAGCCATCAGCATCCGTACCGCCAGCGTCGCCGAGCGGGACCACAAGAGGGCCAAAACCTAATTCGGTCAGCATCGAGTGTGATCGGCGGTTTTTGTCAGCGCACGAGCTTGGGAGTGAAGCGACCGGTTCGACGGCAGTACTTTCGAAAAGAGTCCCCGAACGTCGTCTCCATCATCGCTAGCTCTGGCCCGACGCGCACAGCGTAAAGAGCAAGAAATGCGACGACGCCGGCGGGCCCAGCAATCGATTTGTCAAGGAAACAGGTCTGTGCGCCGGCGATCAAGAACAATGCGCTATACAGGGATGTCGTACACGCCGGGAGACGCCGGAGGTGACGAGTGCTGTTCGTCCCGAATTTCTAGCACCGGCGACCAGTACACGCCGAGGTCGACATGAGACCTGAAGAATAGCCATAGACCCACCAGGGCAAGAAGGAGCCCCACAGGCAGTATCGCCATCGGATGGCGATAGGAGGAAAAATCAAGAAATGGCGTTGCGATCATCATGATTGGCACCCAGGCCGTACCGAACCCCACAAGCGTGACCATCCACTTCTCGCGCGTCGGGAATGACGTGTGGCTAATTGGAAGGGGAGCGCTGCGGGTCAGGATGACCCGGATCATGTTGAGAGCGAGCATCATCGCAAAAAAGAGTATAATGCCGGCGTTGAGGCGTTCTTGCGAGAGCGCCGCCCCAAAGATGGCGGCGGCGAAGCCGATGGGGATAGCAAGCTTCCGGTAAAGCGGAGGCGTGAATACTTCAAAAACGAAGCCATCGCCAAGTATCCTCCAGCCAAAATCCATCACATTGCCTGCGACCGTTATTCCGCGCTGGCGGTTATCATACGAACTTATCTGCTTGATTGATTGCAGGACGAACGTCGGGTGTGGGTAGAACTCACCAGTATGTTTTGGGGCACCACAGCTGGTACGGCCGAGCCGCCGTTTCGCTCCACCCGATCATTGCTTCACGCGCCGAAAGGACGGCTCCAAGGCGTTGCCGATTTCACCGGGGCAGCCGCCAATCCTGGCAATGCCTGCCTTCGGCTAATGCGGCAACCCACTGGTCTTGGCGTCCCAAGCGTTGAGCAGTCCCGTCGCCCGCTACGCGGTCTTACGTGCTGGTCGAATGCGCTTCATTGCATCTGGTCTTTGATCCCAGGCGCCGGCGCTTCGTCGTCCAGGACCACGAGCTGAAGGCGGATGGGACCACTGCGAGCGGCGACCCAGTGATCAATCCCCGCAGGAACGGTGAGGACGCTGCCTGCTGGAAATACTCGTTCTTTGGCCTCGTCAATTTGACTTCCATCGCCCCAGGACAATTCACCTGAGACCACCGTCAGAATGCGCAGCGAACCCATCGCAGCATGGGGCGGGATAACATCGCCTGCCTTAACGTCGAGGAAAACCACAGCAGGCGTACCGTCTTCGGCGATTGCAAGTGGTGTCAACTCGGCAATCTCATGGACGATCCGCTTATCGAGCGCATCGACGTCAATCAGATCAGCGCCGGAAAGAGCAGCATTGGGTAGCGCAACCACGGCAATAGCGGCCAAAAGCAAACGCATAGGAGGCTCCAGATTGGCCCGCGCGGTTCAAAGCCACGGGGCTGGGTGTGTTCGACAGAACTGTGCCGAGCGCATGACGAAGAAGCTGCCCGTCGTGGGCGGCTGGGAATGAAGATCGTTGGTGAGAGCATCCCAAGGGCTTCTGCGGAGTGGACGATTAGTATCGCCACCAGAACGAACTGCAGACCAAATCGCGATCCTTCCTTCGCAACGGCGTGGGCGAACGTCTTGATGCGAGGTGCGGCGGCGCTGAGCCACGCTCGGTGGAAGACAACGGCTCCCACAAGCCGACGCTTTGAGCGCCGCACTGCCAGCTACCATCCAAGTATTCTGGCGTATCGTCCATAGCCCGATGTCCGCCATCGCATTCGTGATATCTTAATTGGTATTGAAAATACCGATTATAGGCATTACTCGTTGAATGCAAGCGATTCTGTAGCAAGGTAGCCAGCCCCCTTATGCGCCTGACAAGCTTCACGGATTTTGGTCTTAGGGCCTTAATGCGCATGGCCTCTGATCCGGACCGGACCTACTCGACCGCAGAAATAGCGGAAGAATTCGGGATCTCGCGCAACCACCTGACCAAAGCCATGGCAGCTATGGCAGCGGCTGGGATTGTCGTTACGCAGCGGGGGACCGGTGGCGGCGCAAAGCTTGCGCGACCGGCAGATCAACTCGGGCTAGGCGATATCGTAGCCGTTCTAGAGCGGGGGTCTGTGTTGGTTGAGTGTTTTGCCGCGGACGGTGGCGCCTGCGTCATCACCGAGCAATGTAGGCTCAAAAGGCTTCTTGCTGTTGCGCAGAATCGCTTCCTGGAGGAACTCAATCGGCACACGCTAGCCGACTGCGCGCTGCGTCTGCAAAATCAGGCGATCAACCCCCAGACGTTTTGAGCGAACCCGCTCGAACGCACTGGGAGACGCTCCACAGCGCTCAGCCACCATTGCGCTTCGTCGGTTAGACTAAAACTGGTAGCCACTGCCGTCACTCTGGAGAAAGTTGAGTTTTCATCGCAGCTGCGTCCGATGAAATAAATAAAGAGCCAAATCTATGGCATAAATATTGTTTTACTAATTACACAACTAAACCATTTCAAAATCTATGGAATTGTAATTCAAGTTTCTAACGCATTATTCAGTATATTTAGTTAGGATGGTTTTGAAAGAATTGACCGATCTTAGACTTAGACGAATTACGGAATTTATTCAATCATCTCGAATTGTAGGCGACGGCGGGCTACCTCCTAACTCAATTTGATAGATTTCGTCCGCCTTTCAGCGCACGTAGGACAGGTTTTGTTGCCCAGGCCTGAGGCGACTTAACGCACAGTTTCCCGTTGACGACTAATTTGATCGCACCAACTCGGAACGGAAGAGTAGCAAGTACAATGCAATATATAATAAATCTACTGTGTTCTTGTTAATCAAGACGCCTACCATTCAAATTCACTGGAACGAGGAACACCCATGCGCGATGTGAATCTGCAGACGAGTTGGCGAGACAGGCTCCCAGGCTTAAATGTCACATCTGCGATAACCGGCGAATACTTTCTTCGCCTAGCAATAATCGCAATCGTGCTTCAGGAAGGTTTGCAAAAATTCCCGAACCTCGAAGCGGGGGCAGCGATGTATCAGCTACCCGTGGAACTTTGGACTATGGCTGCAGTGGCGGAGGTCGTTGGGCCGATTGCAATTGCCATTGGCGGGCTCTTCAGAAGTGAGATCGGAGACCTCATGACTAGGGTGGGAGGTTTCCTAATCGCCGGCGTAGTTGGTGCAGTGATCGTGCACGTTTCCATGGGGCCATGGTTGGGCATGCGTTTTCACGTTCTCATGCTTGCTGTGGGCGTGTTTTTCATGCTGCGCGGCAACGGCATGCGACTGCGCCACATCTGGTGCCGGCGAATAAGTCGATAAGATGCGCGTTACGGGGGGCGCTCGAGCAGTGCGTGCCCGCCCCTCTAAATCAAAGATTTATTCTCATTAAAAAGTCGTTTCGAACACGCAGGACTGCCCATCATCAATTAGAAGCTCCGTCTCTACTTCATATTTACGCATGCAATGGTGTATGTCTCGATGCAGATTTATGCGCTCTCGCGGCTAGTTTGCGCAGTGTTTCGATGTCGTTATTGCCGTCTCGCGCTTTGCGGTACACAAATTGAACTTCCCGGCTGAACAAGTCGGGATCAAGTTCTGTTGTATGGAGACCGCCCAGCGCCGACGCATAGCGGAACACGAATGGCGATGGCAGGACAGTGTCGCCAATGCCTGCGGAAACGAGATTAGTGAGAGTGAAAAGGGATGCTGGCCCTATCCGATAGTCCACCGTATCGGACTCTGCACTCCCCATTCGCTCGATGGAAGCATGGACGAGTTCTCGGAAACAGTGGCCTTCCTGCATGAGCAAAATGGGGCGCCGAGCGTTCGGTTTGAAAGGATCCCGACCCACCGGATCACGGCTTACAAAAACCGCTCTTTCCACCCCGATCGCCTTGTTTGTTAGGACGGGAACGGCAGGCAGCGTGGCCATGATTGCCGCGTCAAGATCACCATTCACGACTTTTGTCTCAAGCGCGTCAGTAAGCGCCTCTGTCAATTCTATGCGCAACTTGTCGTGAGATTGAGCTATTTCTTCCAAGAATGGAGCTGCAAGATACGGTGCTACAGTGGCAAGGATGCCGATACGAAATCTACGATCTTTAAGGCTTTCATACCCCTTCCCCGCACGATCCATATCATAAAACGCGTGTAGTACCGCTCGAGCGTGCGCAAGTATTCGCCTTCCCTCCGGCGACAACGCGATTGTTCTGCCTGATCGCTCAAACAGCCTTTGCGAAAAAAGCTCTTCAATGCGACGGATTTGATTGGAGAGTGTTGGTTGGGTGGTACCCAGACACCCTGCGGCTTTCGCAAAGCTGCGATGCTCGGCCACAGCGACAAAGTACTCAAGATCGCGAAATCGCAGAAGTCGCAGCATGTCGCCGTCCTCCCCGCGACGAAAAATAAATGGTTGTAAAGCAGGATCAATAGGCATTCGCTATAGATAGTGATTATTTTGAATTGGAAATTCATATGGCGTCATCGCAGATTGACGGTGTGTGCGCAGCACACCGTCAATCACGGAGGACAATCATGTTCACCCGCATCGATCGTTTGCAGGTCGACGTTCCCATTCCAAAGGATCCGGATCCCAAAGCTGCCGCCGCAGTACAAGAGCTTATGGGCGGCCGATTTGGTGAAATGTCGACCCTGATGAACTACTTGTTCCAGAGCTATAATTTCCGGAACAAGGAGAAATTGCGCCCGTTTTATTCGCTCATATCCAATATCGCGACCGAAGAGCTCGGACATGTCGAGTTGATTGCCGCGGCGGTGAATGGGTGCCTAAACGGCCAAGAACCCAAAGGGGAAATCGCGGAAGCGGGCAATGCCTCGTTCGCCAATCTTTTGGATATGCCGCTTCTCAACCATCACATTATGTTCGGCCAGGGCGCTATGCCCACCGACAGTCGTGGTACTGGATGGAGCGGCGACTATGTATTCAACTCGGGCAATCTGGTGCTCGACCTCTTGCACAACTTTTTTCTGGAGAACGGCGCACGAACTGCGAAGCTCCGCGTCTACCAGATGACCGACAATCCAGCTGCACGGCAAATGCTTGGCTACCTCTTCACGCGCGGTGGGGTTCATGCACGCGCCTATGCTATGGCGTTGGAAAAGCTCACTGGCGTCGAGATGAGCAAAATGCTGCCAATTCCTAAAATCGAAGATGTGGTCCTGCCGGAATCAAAACCATTTATGGAAGACGGGTGGCATCGTAAGGTTTATCGCTTCTCCGATAAAGATTATCACGGGATTGATCAGATTTGGAACGGTCCCCACCCAGATGGAACCGGGGACCTCATCATCGTTGACGGTCCGCCCCAGGGTGGAAATATGAACGACTATGAGGGAATTTCGGAAGCCTTCACGCCGGAGTACACGAAGGAGGAGATATTCGAGATCGCCCAGAAACTTTACCAGAGGGCAACCGGGTGAGCAGAGAAGACCGGTGCGTTCACCAGCGACGGTGATGCCTCGGATTTGCGCGGGACTACGGTGTTCAACCCCGACAGTGCCGGCCTTCGGATTGAAAGGTCCGGAGGCTTTAGGAATTATGGTCGGGACCTTTTGGTCTTTTCCGACGTGCGGTGTTGCGATGAGACACGGCCTTAAAGGACCGCTATGACCGGCCGGCGAAGCGCAACGACAAGTGCGCCGTCGAGGGCATGGTAGGCATCACCCAGCAAACGGTCTTGGTGCCGATCCAGTACGCGCGCGACATCGATGAGCTGATCGCCATGCCGAGGGAACTCTGCGAGACCGGTCAGCAGGCGATCCTGCTCGGCTAACGCGGTATTATCGCAGGGCGACTCGGGAAGGACTGCGCCGCGGCCGGGCGCCAGGACACACGAGCATCGCTTGCACCCACCACGCGCAAACGCAGAGCATGGGTAAGCAGCTTCGGCGTCGGAGACAGAACAGTTCAGACTTCATCCAGCCCACCTCATCCCGGGATCCAACATCTATGCCGAGCGCGCAGATCCCTCCGCGAAGGGTATCGGCGCGATCGCCATCTGGGTCTGAGATGGAGTGCGCCTACTTGTCGCTAAGCTCATGCTTCGGGGCGGTGGCACGATCTCATCGCAGCCGGCGTTGATGCGGAAATGCCCACTCTTCCAAAGACAGAAGTTCTACCGTTGGGTCAACTTCAGCTCGATCCGGCGATTACGATCATAAGCTTCCGCTGTGGGCGCATCGAGGAGCGGTTGAAACTCGCCGAAGCCCGCGGCCACCAGGCGGGTCGGTGCAACGCCTTCCTCGATGAGGTACTGCACGACCGAAATTGCCCGCGCCGCAGAAAGATCCCAGTTGGAACGGAAGCGACTGCCGCCAGAAATCGGGCGCGCATCGGTATGGCCATCCACACGCAGCACCCAGTCGATGTCGTCGGGGATATCCGCTTCCAGCGCAATCAGCTCGGCGGCAAGCTTGGCCAACTCCTCCTCGCCTGCAGCATTAAGTGCATCTGAGCCTGAGGGGAACAAGACTTCCGATTGGAAGACAAAGCGGTCGCCCACCACCTCGATGCCAGACCGCTCGGCGAGTATGTCGCGCAGCTTTCCAAAAAAATCCGAGCGAAAACGGCTGAGGATTTGCACCCGTTGGGCCAGGGCCACATTGAGGCGGCGGCCTAGATCGGCAAGGCGGGTTTGGCTCTCGCGGTCGCGGGATTCGGACGCATCAAGGGCGTCCTCAAGGGCGCTGATTTGGCGGCGAAGGGCCCGCAGCTGTTGGTTTAACAACGCCACGCGCGACAGTGCGTCAGCGCCGGCTTCACGTTCGGTTTCCAGCTGCTGGCGCAGATCGTCCACTTCGGTTTCCTGAGCGCCGGCGGCGTCTTGCTCACCCACCAGTTGCCCCCGCAAGGTGTCGCGCTGCGCTTTCAGCGCTTCGAGGCTTTCGCTCATGGAAAGGACTTCCTCGGCGACGTCGGTATTGCTCGCCCGTTCCAGGGCTAAGAGCTCGGAAAGTTCGGCAATTTGCGCATTGAGTCGCTCCAGGGCGCTCTCCCGGCCGGTTAGTTCCTGGCTCAGAAAGAACTGCGCCAGCATGAAAAGTGACAAGAGGAAGATGATCACGAGAAGCAGCGTCGCCATCGCATCGACAAAACCCGGCCAGTAGTCGGCTCGGGTTCGCGTCTCACGGCGGCGGGCGGCTAGGGGCACTTAGGGCGTTTTCCGTTTATGGCGCGGCCTGCATACCGCTCCGGCTTGCCACAGAAAGAAGTCTGCCCACAGGACAACCGGGTGGGTTTCAAGGCCGCGCAACTCGGCCACGGCGAACCAGCTTGGGTCCCGGCGAACGCGGCGGAAATCGCCCACAGGCCCACACCCAAGCCCGCCGCCGGCTTTGGCTCGCCGGGCTTAGAAGGCCTCAGCTCGCTACGCGCGCTCATCCTGCTCGAGCGCGGTATTGAGGCGAATGAGAAGCTCTTCAATGCGGTCATTCTGCGCCCCCTGGGCTTCGGCCCAGCCGATCAGCACCTTTTGCTCCCGGCGCATGTTGTTGACAATGGCTTGCATGCCCTCCGCGAGACTCGCCATGGCCTTTGCGGTCTGGCGGTCCCCTCCCGCTCCTCCGCGCACCCCGACGCCATTTTCTAGGAGCGTAGCAAGGCGCTCAACGGAACGCTGCAAGTCGATTGTAGCCTGCGCAGCTCCCGCCACTTCCACATCGTCGATGATATCCGTGAGGGTGGACAGCCAGTCTTCCAACTCGGTGTAGAACCGGTTTTGCGCCTGTCCTGCCTGAAGATCGAGGAAACCGACGATGAGCGATGCAGTGAGCCCGAACAGGGACGATGAGAACGCGGTTCCCATCCCCGTCAAGGGCGCTTCCAGACCCGCCTTCAGATCTTGGAAGATCACCGCGCTGTCTCCGGAGCCCACATCCAGTGTCTGGATTGTCTCCCCCACGGAGCTGATAGTCTGCAAAAGTCCATAAAAGGTACCCAGCAGCCCCAGAAACACCAGGAGCCCTATGAGGTAGCGTAGGATGTCGCGCTGTTCGTCAAGGCGGGTACCAATGGTATCGAGGATCGAGCGCATGGTGACTGCGCTCATGACGGTTTCGTCGACACCATCGCGCAAGAGCGTGGCCATCGGCGCCAGGAGGGCCGGTTGTCGCCGCGTCGCCGGTGCGCCGGTGCGGAAGCGATTGACCCAGTTGATCTCCCGAAAAAGGCGCGTGACCTGCAAGAAGGCGAGAATGATGCCGAAGAGCCCCACCAGCATAATGAGGCCGTTCAGCACCGGATTGGCCAGGAACGCGTTGCTGATTGTCTTGATTTGGATAAAAATCAAGAAGCCGATCAGAATCACGAAAATGACCATCCGCCACAGATACATCTGCGGATAGCTGAGCCGATAAGGGTCTTTGCGGGCCATAGTGCCGATCTTGCCGACCATTTGCTGCGCATACAATGCGCCCAACCTGTCATTGCACAATGCGTGCTCAGTCTGAACAGCACCTTATCGACCGGTTTTTCTCAACAGGGCGGCAAGACTGGATGGTTCAAACTGCGCCGCACCGTTAACGGGACTTCGCCGCATCCTTGATGTTTTTCAAGATTGCCTGGTGCATGTACTCGTTCCCGACGACGATCGATCCCACCTCGTGGGGGGCGTCGCCGCCCTTTATGTCGGTGGCGAACCCGCCCGCCTCGCGAACGAGCACAACGCCGGCGGCAATGTCCCAGGCGTTCAGCCCGTGCTCCCAAAATCCGTCCAATCGCCCCGCCGCAACCCAGGCAATGTCGAGCGCCGCTGACCCGCCTCGACGCAGGCCCGCAATTTTGCCCATAAGCGGCTGAATTTCTGTCAAGAAGACAAGCTGATCGCCCGCGCCCAAGTGCGGCATGCCGCACGAGAAGAGCGCAACAGAGAGATCCTGCCGCGCCGCAACGCGGATCCGTCGGTCGTTTAGGAAGGCGCCGCGCCCTTTTTCGGCGACATAAAGCTCGTCGGTGATGGGGTTATAGATCACTCCGGCAACAAGCTCTTTGCCCCTTTGCAACGCGATGGAGACGGAAAACAGCGGGATGCCGTGTAGGAAATTCGTCGTGCCGTCGAGGGGATCGACAATCCACGCATGGGTGCCATCGTTGGGGGAAATGTTGGTGCCTTCTTCGCCGATGAAGCCGTAGTCGGGACGGGCGCGGGAAAGCTCAGCCAACGTGATCTCCTCAGCCCGCTTATCCGCTCGGGAGACGAAATCCGCTGGGCCCTTCTTGGAGACTTGCAGGTTCTCGACCTCGCCAAAATCTCGAGCAAGACTGCGACCTGCCTTTTCCGCCGCGTTGACCATGACGTTGAGGAGAGCGGAGCGCGCCATCAGTGTTTCGACCCCGCCGGAGCGATCTCGGACAAAGTTGGACCAAGCAATGTCCGTTGGCAGGCAAAAGCGGCGATCTTGAGCGGTGCGTGTTGGCGCCGCGGTTGCCACTTGCGATCGAGGTAAACCACATCCAGCGCGCGAAAGTTGATTCTGTGAAAAAATTGCGGCGGGCGGGCGGCATAGATGTCTAGACGCGCGCCGGGCTTGGCCTGCTTGCGGCAGCGTGTGGCCATCGGGCTAGCCAAGGCTGGGAACTTGGAACGCAATGTCGATATCCGTCCCTGGGGAAGTCCACCTCGCGTTTTCATTGCGAAGGACTGGAAACGTCTGGTCGGTGAGGCGAATCTTGTCAGAGCCGAACGCCGACGTTCTTGGAAAGGCCGGCGCATCTAGTCGGCGCGCCGGACGTATTCAATATTCTCCGTGTCGACGATGATTCGCTCTCCTGCAGCGATGAAGGGCGGAACCATCACCTTGACGCCGTTCTCAAGGATAGCGGGCTTATAGGATGAGGATGCGGTTTGGCCCTTAACCACCGCATCGGCCTCTGTGATTTCCAGCGTCACCTGTTGGGGCAGTGTGATGCCGATGGGCTTTTCCTCATACATTTCCACGGTGACTGTCATGCCGTCTTGCAGGAACGCAACGCGCTCGCCGACGAAGTCCTTGTTCAGCTCCAGTTGTTCGTAGGTAGCCATGTCCATGAAGACAAGCTCATCGCCCTGCTGGTAGAGGAATTGAAAGTCTTTCTGCTCAAGGCGGACGCGCTCAACGGTATCGGCAGAGCGGAAACGTTCATTGAGTTTGCGCCCATCCAGTAAATTTTTTAGCTCTACCTGAGCGAATGCACCGCCTTTACCCGGTTTGACGTGCTGTACCTTCACCGCGGCCCAAAGCGTATCTTGATGCTCCAGGACATTTCCTGGGCGAATCTCGTTACCGTTGATCTTCATGACCATTCCGAGTTCTGTGGAGACGTTGGCGAGAAACGACGCGCCTTCAAGGTGGGTGGAACCACAGCCCGCGGTTCAGAGCAAGTGGGGTCTCGTGCGGCCGATACCGGAATGCTGTTAGGTGCGCGGGACCCAGCGAACTCCTCCAGAACGGCGCTCTCGGGCCCCTGGCCGGTAAGACGCGGATCTTATGAGCGCAACGATCGCCATGCCCAGCAAGCCGATTGTAGCCAAACCGGCCACTGACGTGGGGATAGCATTTCGGGTTCTCTCGCTCACAATGACCAGACGCTCACTCAGGCCGGCGCTCTGCAGTTGATCACGGATCTTATCGGCGGACACGTGAGCCTCGGCTAAATTTTCGGCTGGCAAGATGATTTGAACGCGATCGGGATTCATCACCATCATTTCGCCGCCTGCCAACGCGCCCCAGTCGTCCGCTGCTTGACGCAGAACGCCGTCCAACATGGCGATGTCTTGTGCGGTGCGGATGTCAACGAAAAGGACCGGAGAGCCTACGGATCGGGCAAAAAGCGCCGCGGCAAGCACGGCGACGAGCGCGATGGCAAGCAACGACGTTTTCATGGCCTCCCCCTCAGACGTTACGTAAGGGTCGCCAAATATGGTTAACCGAAGCTTGCCTTCCCCAAACTGCTCGCAAGCTTGCGCGCGCCGGCATAAGGCGCTAGCACCAGGGCATGGCGGAGCATAGCGCAGTCTGGTAGCGCACTTGACTGGGGGTCAAGGGGTCGTAGGTTCGAATCCTGCTGCTCCGACCAGCAAGATCAAAGACTTAACACAAGAAATCGACGACGAAAACATCGTTGGCGACCACCTAGCTGCCACAGGCGCTGGTAGTGCGGCTCGACGCCAACTACCTTCATCTCTGGCCGACCCGGTCGTCCAAATTCACAATCTCATTATTGATGGCTGGCAGCGAATGGTTGCGGAGACCGCTCAGGCTGCGTCTCTAAACGACCATCCCGATCACGAAGCCGACTTAGGTATGTAGTACGTCCTCTCAACCATGCGGCCGCGAAGTATCGAAGGCCTTATTATTTTGTTGAGGCAGGCCTTCGTTGAGCTGGTTCCCTACCATGAAGGTTCGCCGTACTCCGGAAGAGCGATCAAAGTCGGCACCTATCGTGCGATCCTGACGGCCATTCAAACGCTTGAAAGCTGGCGAAGCGCTGATGCGGAAAATAGCACGCCTGCGAAGTCAGAGGCGCAGTGATTGACACCACGGGAGGCCTCAATCCCACCGAGGGTCACATCCTCGCCGGCGTGCAAATCGACGAACATCGCTTCCTAGGCCGTGTAAAGCCCCGCAACTCTTCCAGATTGCGCCTGATCCTCGATGCAGTGAAGACAAGCGCAAGCTTGCGGTCTCCAAGGAGGCGCAGGAGATGCGCGCACTACGCGAGCAAGTGCAGCGTGCTTTCGAAGGCGCAAAGGCCAGGAGCGTTGGGTCATAAGCCGAATATGTTGTTCGCCTGAGCCAGGGTGAACCCGGCATTACCCCAACGATCATCCTTTACTCCGAAGAGCCGCTGGGCACTGCGATTGATACGCAGTTTGGCTACGGCACGGCGCCAACACCCTGGGGCCGGAAGTTGGTCGCGATCGATGGTGAGACGCAGCTCGCTGCTCGCTACGAAACTGTAAATCGTGACCCCGAAACGCAGCACGACTACGCACCAGTTTACATTTGCTATGACCTTTCAAAGGGATGGGCGCGGCAAGCGTTCCATTATCTCAACGTACCTGCTGTGCGACCGAACGCAGCTGTCAGCATTGGAACGGACTCCTGTGGTCTTGTTACGTCGATCACAGCGGCTGTTGAGCGCTCTGTCCCCTTCTTCTCGGGTCGAGTGAACCTGACGCGCCGGCATTTGCGGGCAACAAACACCGACGCCACGACCATCGCCGTCCTTCAAGGGGGAGGCCTGACGGTCGCTTTCGGGATCGCTGGGGTGAAGCGTGGTAAAAAGCCTGAGCCAATTGATGCGGAGCGCGTACCACTACTCAGAGACTCAGCGATCGAGTGGTGGCGCACTGCCACCGAATCGATAGGCTCCGCTTTTGAAGATCGGGAGCATTCTATGGCGTCTGCGCCGGCGGTGATAGCCGCAATTGGGGCGATGGGGCATCCGCTCGTCTTGGACAGAGATCCTGGGAAACGGGCCGAGATAGCTACACAGCAGATCTACAAGCTCAGGTCAGTGAACTGGCGACGGGACGCCCATTGGGATGGCATTGCAGGCAAGCTAACACCCAAGGGCGCGGTGACTGTTGCTGGTTCTAAGGAAGCCGGTCCCGCGGTCCTCTCAGCGTTGAACGACGAGGGCTCTGAAGCCTTCCAACGAGGTCGACGCGCTTCAGCTTGGCCAACCTGCGCAGTCATGCGGTGTGCCCGAATCCGTTGGCCGCCGCAGCATACGCATCGGCGAACGTACTGGACTTCTCTTCATCATCAGGAGTTTCGAAATGAACGACGTAAGCCACCAAACCCAAAAATCACCATATCCAAAAAAGCGAAGCCTTATAGCAGATCCGGATGCCCGACTATCGCTCTTAATGGCGGACATCGAGACATTGACCGCCGAAGTTTGTCGGCAACTCCTCGCCTCGGTTGATCGCGTTAGGGATGCTGATGCAGCTGAGCGAGCCGAGGCGTTTTGCTTAGCTGAACAATGAGCCGTTGAGCCCGGAGGTCATCGTCGGGCGCGCCTTCCAAATCATCATCGAAGTCGAGAACCGACGCGACAAGCTTGACGACCTCATCGAACAACTTGGTCCGCACGGAGAAGTACTCAACTCCACCGAACAGACACCGTCGGCGCGGCAAAGTGAAAGGCAACGACAGACGATCCGTGCCTTTGCCTGCAGATATCGCTGACAACACTCCCACAATCAGGAGAATGAATCATTGAGTACTACCGGCATTCTGAGACCCAGAACGAGGTACGTGAACGCATCTTTGGAACGATCCGCGAAATGCGGGATGAAGGGCACTCATTGAATACGCTGCTCACCACGCTGTGCCTCGTAAAGTAGGAGGCCGTGTCCGCTAAGGTCGGGCGGTGCCTCGATGAAGCAACCAAAGAAGCCGCCCTAGATGACGTGGAGAGCCGCGGCATCCCGGTCCGCAATCTGGACACGGTACAGACTCCGCGCATCCGTGAGTTGAGCATAATGGCGCGCAACTACGCGGCAGCCGCGGATACGTATGTGCAAGCGTCCAACAAATGCGAGCAGAACGAAGGCCTCTTTGCCGAACTCCATGACCTCGCCTGTGACGCTGACCGGAAACGGGATGCC
>JBCCYN010000049.1:0-26599 GCA_039189655.1 Pseudomonadota bacterium
GTTCCGTTCTTGTCCACGCCGTCACAGGTCGGCACACGGGCCAAGACTCCCACGATCGGAGCTAGTATCGCCCTGCCGCAGTAGTTTTTAGCGTATCCAAGGAGAACGATCCCATGAAACGTTGCTGCGGAGTGCCCCTCGCGCCCGTCGCCCCTGGCCCCGACAATCGAGATGTGTTGCGCGTTTCGGCCACGAAAATCGCCGAGGCCCCAGATTTGTTGGTGGACCGTTAATGGCATCCCCGCGCCCCATCGGCATCATCGGCTGCTCGGCGGAAGGGGCTGCACTTTGCTACCGCACCATCTGTGCCGAGGCGCCGGCTCGGCTCGGTCCCCATGCCCACCCGACGGTAACGCTCCACACCCCGTCCCTTGCGGCCTACGTGGATGGGCTGGAGCGGGGCGACCTTGCGGCGGTGGCAGAACTTACCGCGGCGTCGGCGGATATTCTGGCGGAGGCTGGCGCGCAAATTCTCATCTGCCCTGACAACACCATCCACCAGGCCTTGCCAGAACAATTTCCACGCCCGTTCATCCATATCGCCGAGGCCGTGCGCAGTGAAGCGGTTGCCATGGGCGTAAAACGCCTCGCTGTCCTTGGGACCCGCTGGCTGATGGAAAGCCCTGTGTACGAAACTGTTATGGGCAGAGCGGGGATCGAGACCGTCATTCCCGATGAGGTCGGGCGCGAATCTATCAACGCCATCATCATGGAGGAACTCGTCCTCGCCGCGCCGGCTCTTGACTGCGCGCAGCGGGTCAAGGACGTCCTTGCCGGGCTTGCGGCGGGCGGCTGCGACGGCGCTGTCCTTGCCTGCACCGAATTGCCCCTCGTTGTGCAAGGCTCGGTGGCGGGCATGCCACTGTTTGACTCGACCCGCATCCTGGCCCGCGCTGCCCTCGACGCAGCCATCGCCGACGAGTGAAAGACATGGGATTCGTTTGTCTCGGGGCGCCGCGCCGGCCTCATCCTCGACCGGCAAAGCACTGGCTCGGGGCCGCCAAAGGGTTCGGATGCCCCCGAAGGATTCTTGGGCCATGAGTGGCCGCATGGCCGGAAAATCGGTGATCGTCTATGGCGCCGGCTCCATCGGGCCCGGGTGGGGGAACGGCAAGGCCGCGGCTGTCCTTTATGCCCGGCAAGGTGCGTATGTGCTGTGCGCCGACATCGACGAAGCGGCCGCTGCAGAAACCGTTGCCATCATCAGCCGCGAAGGGGGTGAGGCAGATGTTTTCGTGGTGGACACCACGGACCAGGCAATGGTGCGCAACGCGACCGCCCAAGCCCTCCAGCGCCGCGGAAAGGTCGATGTCGTCCACTACAATGTCGGCATCAGCCATCCCGGAGATCTCGAAGAAACGCCGATGAAAGACTGGGAGCGGGTGTTTTCCAGCAATCTTAGCGGCGCCCTTTACGCGGTGAAGGCGGCCCTTCCATCCATGCGCGAACGCCGGGCCGGTGCTTTCGTTTTCATCTCCTCGGTGGCCGCGGTGGCGTCCAGCGGTTACCGCTATGCGTCCTATGAAGCCTCCAAGGCGGCGCTCAATCGTCTTGCCCAAAGTCTTGCGGTGGAGCACGCCGCGGACGGCATCCGCGCAAACGTCGTCATGCCCGGCCTCATCGATACGCCCCACGTGGCGCACCACATCGCGGGACGGGTTACGGCCGCCCAGGACTTTGCCCAACGCCGCGCGTCTACCCCACCCATGAAACGGCAGGGAACGGCGCGGGATGTGGCCCACGCGGCGCTCTTTCTGGCTTCGGACGAAGCCGCCTACATCACCGGGGTGACGCTTGCCGTCGATGGGGGCCTCACGCTACTAATCCCAAGCCGATGACGTTGCCGAATGGCCTTCCGCTTCCTGAACCCGGTCCGCTCCCCAAAACGGCGCTTGTCACCGGAGGGGCGGGAGCGCTCGGCTTTGAAATCGCCAAGGTTTTGAGCGCCAGCAACGAAATTGCGCTTCTGGATGTGGGCGAAAGTGCGTTGAACCGCGCATGCGAATTGCCCAACGCCACCGGATTTGGTTGTGATGTGGGTGATTCTGATGCCCTACACACCGCTTACCTCGCCGCATTCCAAAAGCTTGGTCCCATCGGCATCGTGGTCCACGCCGCCGGCACTGCCCCCATAGCGCCCTTCCTCGATACCGACCGCGCCACCTTCGAGGATGCCATCAACCTTCACCTCACCGCAGGTTTTGAGATTTTTCGCCTAGCGGCGCGGGACTTGGTGCTCCATGGCAAGTCCGGACGGCTCGTGGCGATCGCATCCATCTCGGGCGCGCGCGCCGGCTACGCCCGGACCGCCTACGGCACCGCCAAGGCGGGCCTTATCCACCTTTGCGGCCAGATCGCGCTGGAGCTGGGGCCCTATGGCATCACCGCCAACGCTGTGGCGCCGGGGCCGGTGGATACACCTTTATCGCGCGAAGCCCACACCGCCGAAGCGCGGGCGGACTACCAGCGGACGATCCCCATGGCACGCTACGGCGAAGCGGCCGAAGTTGCCCGCGCCGTCGCCTTTCTGGCGAGCGCGGAATCTTCCTACATTTCCGGGCAAACCCTCTTCGTGGACGGCGGCTACATGGCCTCCGGTATGGGCGTGACCGTTGCCCAGAGCGCTGCTGCCGTACGGCGCGCGTAGTCGTCCCCCAGAGCCAGGCACGACGTAAATCAACGGGCAGCGGGCTCCGGAGCCTGGGACCGGAGTGAACCATGGTCGACGAGACCATGGGGAAACACCACGGGAGAGAGTGGCCCTCTCATTCCATCAGACGGGCAGCGCCTCAGATCGCCTTGAAGGCTCGCGTTTGTTCCGTCAGCGCCGTTTCGGTGGGAAGGCGTTCCATGGACGACGCGCCATAAAAACCGTGGCAGTTCTTGGTTTCGCGCAGGACATACCGGGCGTCGTCGGGCATGGCGACGGGGCCGCCATGGACCAAAACGATGGCGTCGGGGTTCACTGAAAGCGCAGCACCGGCCCAGGCGTCCACTTTGGCGGGGCAGTCCTCCAGCTTGAGCGATGTCTCGGCGCCGATTGCGCCTCCTGTGGTGAGGCCTAAGTGGACGACGATGATGTCCGCGCCGGCGTTCGCCATGGCTTCAGCATCGGCCTCTGAGAACACGTACGGCGTGGTGAGGAGATCTTTGGCGGCGGCCTTAGCGATCATGTCCACCTCGAGAGCAAAGGACATGCCCGTTTCTTCAAGATTGGCGCGAAAGGTGCCGTCGATGAGGCCGACGGTGGGGAAATTCTGGACCCCCGCGAACCCGGCCACTTTCACCTCATCCAAAAAGCGATCCATGTCGCGGAACGGGTCGGTGCCGTTGACCCCGGCGAGCACGGGCGTTGATTTCACCACCGGAAGAACTTCGCGGGCCATGTCCATAACGATGGCGTTGGCGTCGCCATAGGCGAGGAGACCCGCCAGGGACCCCCGGCCGGCCATGCGGAAGCGACCAGAATTGTAAATGACGATGAGGTCGATGCCTCCGGCCTCCTCGCACTTGGCCGAAAGCCCGGTACCGGCACCGCCGCCCACAATGGGCTCGCCGCGGGCCTTCATTGCCTGGAAGCGGGCCACGAGTTCTGAGCGGGAAGCGGACATGGGGCAAGAATCCTTCTGGCGAGGGCGCGGCGTGGCGCGATGGACAGGAGTGGCTGGCGACTAAGGAGCGCCGTAAAGGGTCGGACGCTGGCGCCTCATCCGGCTTTTCGCTTGCGCGACTGATCTCCGTGGAGGCCGCGGAAGGCATCGACCACCGCTGAGGCGAATGAAGGATCGTTGATGTTCTCCGGCCTACGGATGAGCTGCCGGTTGGCGGTCTGCCGCACCGTTCGCGTGAGCGCGTCGAAGAGCGCTGTGTTGGCGGCCGGGTCGTGAAATGCTGCCCCGGGCGCATCGAGCGCCGACACCCCACCTTCGGGGATGAGGAAGCGCACCGGTCCATCCATCTGGTTGAGCCGCTCGCCGATCCACTCGCCCATTTTCGCGTTCTCTTCGGGCGTGGTGCGCATAAGCGTGATTTGCGGGTTGTGGTGATAAAGCGTGCGTCCGCGGTAGTAATCCGGCACCGTCTCCGGCGCGCCAAAATTCACCATGTCGAGGGCGCCACAGGAGCCCACATAGGGCATTTTCGTTCGAATAATCGCGCCGAAACGGTCCTCGGTGGCCGGGAACACGCCGCCCATCATCATGTCGCAGATTTCGGTGGTGGTGAGATCGATCACCCCATCGACGAGGGCACCATCCACCAGCGCTTCCATGGCCTGGCCCCCAATGCCCGTGGCGTGGAACACAAGGCAGTCGTAGCTCTTGTGGAGGGCTGCGGTGATCTGCTGAACCGCCGGGGTCGTGACACCGAACATGGTGATGGCGAGGGCCGGCAAACCCGCCGCCTCGACCATTTGCCCTTGGGCGGCGACCATGCCGGCAAGCGCGTTCGCCGCGTTGGCTAGCACGCGCCGGGTAATGCGGTTAAGTCCCTGCACATCGGCGACGGAGTGCATGATGGTCATGTCCGATGCGCCGACGTACTGGCGCACATGGCCGGACGCCACGGTGGAGACGAGCAATTTGGGAACGCCCACGGGAAGGCGCCGCATGGCCGGGGCAAGCATCGCGGTGCCGCCCGAGCCACCCGCGCCAATGATGCCGGAAATGCCGGACTGCCGCGCGATCCAGCGCTCGAAGGCAAGGGTCATTCCCGCAACGCTTTCGCCGCGATCACTGGTGAAGACCGCCGATGCGCCACGCGGGTGGAACGCAGCAATCTGGTGCGCCGGAATTTCCGCCCCCGAGTGATGACCTGACGTGGAAAGATCCGCTAGGCGAACGGCAAGGCCATGGCTGCGGATGATGTCGCGCATATAGCGAAGCTCGACGCCTTTGGTGTCGAGGGTGCCGGCGACCACCACCACCCTCTCGCCCGCGGCCGCGAGCGGGCGCATTTCAGGCTCCACCTCCCCGCGGGGCACTTCGGAGACCGTTCGGGCCGACTGCTCGATCAGTCGCACTGGCGTGGGGCGCGACCACCGGGTCGGGATCGTTGGGTTCGACACGTAGACTTTTCGCGGACCCTGGGGCGCGGTCACGCTCTCTTCGTCGGGCTCGACCTCAGGCGTGTCATCGTGGGCGTGACGACCGACGCCCAGGAGCCGCTGCTGCAAGTCGCGGTCGGCGGCAAGTTGGCCGGCATCGAGGATGCGGTCGATGCGGCCGTTCACCATGATGGCAACGCTGGGCGCGGTTTCCGTCGCCACGCCGATATTCTGTTCGATGAGGAGAACGTGCTGGCCCTCTTCGCCCAGCCGCACGAGCATATCTTCCACCTGACCGACGATGACCGGCGCAAGCCCTTCCGTGGGCTCATCCATGACAAGGAGAGTCGGGTTCAGAAGGAGCGCACGGGAAATGGCAAGCATCTGCTGCTCGCCGCCTGAAAGTTGTCCGCCGCCGTTACTCTTGCGCTCCGCCAGGCGCGGGAAGACCGAATAGATGCGCTCCGGGCTCCATTCGCCGCCCGGCACGGCGATCATCTTGAGGTGTTCATCGACGGTCAGCGAGCGCCACAAGCGCCGCCCCTGGGGCACGTAGCCGACGCCGAGCCGCGCAATTTCTGCTGGCGCCAGGCCACAAAGCTCGTGCCCACCGAAGCGGATCGAACCGGATGCCGGCACCAGCCCCATGATTGCCTTGCACAGGGTGGTCTTGCCCATCCCGTTGCGACCCACCACCGCAAGCACACCCGAGGGGAGCGTGATGTCGACACCCTGGAGCGCGTGGGAGTGTCCGTAGAAGACGTTGAGCCCGCGGATCTCCAGGACGGGCGATCCCTGTCCCGCGCGTGTTGTCGCCGTGGGTTCAGCCATCGCGTCTGAGTTTCACAATCGGATAGGGCTGCGGTTCGCAATCTGGGTCCCGAATGGTCGCCGGCTGGTCTGCCGGGTTCAGACCATTTTCAGGCGTTGGCAGCACGCCCGCGAACGCAGGGGCACCCGACGGGCCCCCCTCATCCTCGTCTGGTGGCGGGAACGCCAAAACCTTCTCTTCGTCAGCCTCGACTTCCATCTTCTCGCCGGACACGGTGACGGGAGCAGGACGCCAGCGAATAACTTGAGTATCGCGCGGGGTACTACGCCTAAGACTGCGCACCTTAATGGCCGCCATGACCGCCTCCCAGGTAGAGGGCCTGCACCTCCTCGTCTTCCTCAATCTCGTGGGGCAGACCTTCTTTGAAGATGGTGCCGTTGTGCATCATCGTCACCTTTTCGGCGACCCGCAAAGCCACATCCATATCGTGCTCGATGATCATGTAGCCGATGTGTTCCGGCAATCCGGTGAGGATTTCGATGAGTTCCCGCCGTTCTGTGGGCGAGAGCCCGGCGGCCGGTTCATCGAACAAAATGAAGCGGGGGGCACCGGCGAGCGCGAGCGCAATCTCGAGCTGGCGCTGTTGTCCGTAGGAAAGGTTCGCGACGATGGTCTCGCGCGCGGGCGTTAGGTGGACCGCCTCGATGAGATCGCGGGCCGTCGCGACGAGGACATCGCTGCGGCGGGGACGGATGAACGAAAAGCGCCCGCGCGATACGCCGCGGCAGGCAAGGTAGACATTGTCCTCAACGCTAAGGCCGGTGAAGAGAAGGCTGATCTGGTAGGTGCGACGCAGACCCCGGCGGATGCGCTCGTAGGGCGGAAAGTCCGTAACATCCTCGCCAAAGAGGCGGATCGTGCCTGCGGTGGGTGGAAAGTCACCGGTGATGCAATTGAAAAGCGTGGTCTTGCCGGCGCCGTTGGACCCCAGCACGGCGCGCCGCTCGCCGGGCTCCACCGTCATGGTGATGTCTTGCAACGCAGCGAGCGCGCCGAAATAGCGGGAGACTCCGCGCAGCTCGAGCGCGTTGGCGGTGCCCGTTGCAGAAAGCCTTGCCGCGACCGTCTCAGCCATTGCGCACCTTTCCGGTCACCGGATCGCGCCGCGCCCGCTCGCGAAAACGCTTCCAGAGCCCCAACACCCCATCGGAAGAAAAGAACACCACCGCCAGAAATCCGATCCCGATGAGGAGCTGGAACCGCTCGCCGGCCAGCCCCAACGAAACCAGGATGTCGAGGGCGAAGGTGCGCAAGATGACGTAGAGGAATGCCCCGAGGAAGGGCCCGATGGGATGGGCAAGGCCGCCCACGACGGCGATGATCAAGATATCGATGGCCGGTCCGACACCGATGGTTCCAGGCGATACTTGGCCGTTCAGCCAGACCAAAAGCACCCCCGCCGTTCCTGCAATGAAGCTTGCAAACGCGTAGGCGGCTATCCGGTGGGCGGTCACATTGAAGCCAAGCGCCGCCATGCGCCGCGCATTGTCCCGGACGCCCTGGAGCGCGAGGCCAAAGGGGGAGCGTGAGACGTAGACGACCAATGCGTAGGCGGCGACGGCGATCACGAGGGTGAGATAGTAAAACGGTATGGGGCTGCGCCAATCGATGCCCCAAAACTCCGGACCGCCCACCTGGTTGAGACCGGAAAAGCCGTTAAAAATCGTATAGTTCTGACGCACCAGGTAGAACATCGCAGCCGCGATGGCGAGGGTAATCATGATCGTATAAATGCCCTCGGTGCGCACGGCGAGGGCGCCCGACAGCGTGCCGAAGGCTGTGGCGACGACGATGGCAAGGGGTGCGGCGAGCCACCAGGGCCACCCCAGCGAAATGGTCTCGATGGCGGACGTTCCGAAGATGGCGGTCATGTACGCCGCAACCCCCGCGACCGTCATCTGCACAAGGCTCACCATCGCCCCGTACCCGGCAAGGAACATCAGGGAAAGCGCGATCGTCCCGAGGATGAGGGCATAGGAAATGATTTGGCGCAGAATAAAGTCGCCCGCCAGGAGCGGCATGATGAGAAGGACGAGCCCCACCACCCAGTACTGGGCTGGAACCCGGGACACATCCCACCATCCGGTCACGGCCGAGGAGCGTTCGGCGATGGCCATCTACGGGCGGCCTTCGAGTGAGCGAGTCGCGGGTGGTGAGAGGTTCATCAGCGACGGGCCGCAATAAGGCCCTGGGGCCGAAACGCCAGGACGAGCACCATTATGAGAAACGTGAGCACCACCGCGTAGGTGGGCGCGTAGACTGAGCCGAATTGCTCCGCGAGGCCGATTAGAAGCGCCCCCAGCGCTGCACCCGGTATGGAGCCCATCCCGCCCACGATGACCACCACGAGGGATGCCAGTAGGAAGCGGATATCCTCCCCCGGTGCCACGGATTGGAAGGTGCCGCCAATGACCCCAGCGATCCCGGCAAGCCCGGCGCCGAATGCAAACACCAGGACAAAAACGCGCTGAATGCGCACGCCGGTGGCGGAGAGCATATCGCGATCGTCCACGCCCGCCCTCACGAGCATGCCAATGCGCGTACGATTGAGCGCAAACCACATGGCAAGGCCGATGGCGATGGCCGCCAGTAAAATGACGAGCCTGACGATCGGGTATTTGAGATAAATGAACTCGCCGGAGCGGCGGGAAATCCCGGTGATGAGCGGCAACTCCATCGGACCCGAAAGCCAGCTGGGCGTTTGGATGGTGTAAAAATCGCCACCCCAAATCCACAGCATTAAATCGGCAAGCACAATGGAAATGCCGATGGTCACAAGCGTTTGCTTAAGATCCTGCCCTTCCATGCGGCGAAATACGACGATCTGTAGCAATATTCCCAGAAGCGCCACGACGATGAAGGCGACCACAAACGAAGGCAGCCACCAGCCCGTCGCCGCTGCCGTCTCGTAGCCGATGTAACCGCCGAGCATATAAAGCGAGCCGTGGGCAAGATTGACGTTGCGCATCAGGCCGAAAATCAAAGTGAATCCGGATGCCACGAGGAAGTAGAGCGCGCCCAGGGTTACGCCGTTGAAGAGCGCATTTAGAAAAATCTTCTTCCGTCCGATGACGTCTTCCAGTCCACTCGGCCACGGGGCAAATATCGCCCAAAGCAGGACTGCGGCGGCAAGGACCCAGATGGCGGTTAGGATCGGGTGCCGCTCGGCATACCGCACCATTTGGTTCCCTAACCCCTTCTCGGTTTCCGCAAGGCTGCCAGGGTAGCCGCCGCCACCCTTCAAAGCATACCTCAAAGTCTTGGATTTTGTGGAGCCCTGTGCTGATAGCGCATCTGTGCTCGGCCGCCCGCGGGCGCTTCGCGACCGGTGGTTGCCCAACGGCACACGAAGGCTGACAGCTCAGGCGGAAATGAAGCTCACGCGGCGAAAATCCGTGGGTGCAATTCCGATATTGTTGGAGAAGAACCGCGTAAAAGAGGCCTGGCTTGCAAATCCGAGATCGATCCCGATGGAGGTCACCGGATCTTCCGAATGGGTGAGCCGATCGATGGACAATTCGAGGCGCAGGGTGTTGAGGTACATGTTCGGCGTCAGGCCGATGTTTTGGCGAAAGAGTTTATAAAAGTGCGGGCGGGAGAGGCCTGCATCGCGGGCGATTTTGTCCAGAACGCAGGAATCGGTAATGCGTTCGTTCATCAGGCGCATGGCGTTGCGGATGCGAAAATCGCTGACGCGTGGCCACTCATTGCGGCGGTCTCGGTGCGAGGCAGACCACGAATCCTCAAAGCAACTGCAGGTCAACTCGTACAAATACCCGGGAAAGCCATCGCCCGTATGACCGTCGGCCATGAGCTCTGCCACCTTTCGGCAAAGGCCGTCTATGGCCGCACCGCGCTGAATGCGACTTGCGCCGAAGCGCATCACCGGCGCAACGCCACGCGACATTTCCGCAAACCAACGAGGGGTGATGTATAGGGTAAGGAACGTTGCCCCGGTGCCTAGGTCAGTGGGACGAAACTCGTGGGGTTGCCAGGGGCTGATGGCCACCGCGGTCTCGCGATCCACGCGGCAGGGGGTTCCATCGATGAGCACAGTTGCCCCCTGACCCTCCACGAGGAAAATCAGATGGCCTTCCCGGTGGGCGTGAGGCGCCAAGGGACGATTGAGGCGATAGAGCGCCGCGCGGCCAAATGGACCATGAAACACGGCGAGCGCCGTACTCATACAATGCCTCCCCGAGATTTTTGTTCTCAATTATTACATTGGTAGTAGGTCACCACATTACCCGCTGTCAAAGGTTATAGTTTGAACAGCTCGCAATCACGCGCCCTGGGCGCCTGTCAAAATGCCGCCCTGGAACGGGTCGTCCGCGCCGCGCCCAAAAAATGCCTGAAATGGGTTGAGGGGCTTGATCTGCGGCGGGTTTTAGCGGCGTCCCGAGCAACCCGACCAACCGCGTGATACGCCGCATTTGCGGTACGCGGTCGCAACCTGGTCAAGTTATCGCATCGTCTTCGCGCCTGCGCGTGGGACGAGCGCTCAGCGCCCACCCATTTCGTGAATGAGTTACACCACCGCGATATATGCTGCTGCACGGTGCTTCCGTCCGGACCGGAATGGCACGAAGCGATGGGCCGCGAACTGAACGAGCGAACCGCCGTTAGCCAAATATCCGTGCAGGTTCACGGCCAGTCCTGAAGCGATCTTTAGTGTTATTCTAGTGCATCGTTCACGTAAGCGTGAGCGCGTGAGCCACGTCACGAATCATCACTTCCATCTCCGAAATACTCTCGGACCGTGATCTAGACCACGTCCGTCTCGATGCAATGAATTTACACGTTCAGATAGCAACGCCGTTGGGGCTTTGCTTCACACCGATACCGGAGATCAAAAATGGTAGATCGACTTATTTTTGGAAACGATGATGCCAACGTTTTGATTGGTAATTCTAGTGATGAATTTATCGAAGGTCGTGCAGGAAACGACGTAATTGTTGCCCGTGCCGGTAATGATTTGGTTCGTGGCGGCGACGACAACGACGTTCTCGCCGGGCAAAACGGCGATGATACTCTTGTCGGCGATCTTGGTGACGACACCATGCTTGGCGGCAAGGGTGACGACTTGATGATCTGGAACAACGGTGACGGATCGGACCTTATGGAGGGTGGTGATGGCTATGACGTCACCATGGTCAACGCCGCCGACGGTGCTGGCGACGGCTTTGATATAGCGTCCAATGGTGACCGGGTGGCGTTTGAGCGCGTAAACCTAGGCCCCTTCGCCCTCGATATCGGCACTACCGAAAAACTAGAGGTTAACGGGCTTGCTGGCGACGACACCGTGGATGCCACGGACCTCGACGCTGGCTTAATCGACTTGGTTGTCAAAGGTGGGCGTGGTCGCGACGACATCTTCGGCAGTCAAGGTGAAGACACGCTGGATGGTGGCGACGGCAATGACCTCTTGGTCGGCAACAAGGGTGATGACCTCATCATTGGCGGTCGCGGGCGAGACACGATGGTGTGGAACAACGGCGACGGTTCAGACGTCATGATCGGTGGCGAAGGCTACGATAAGACCGTTGTCAACGCAGCGGACGGTCCCAGCGATTCCTTCCAAATCAGCGATGTGGCCGGTGACGTCTTCTTCGAGCGCATCAATCTTGGACTGTTCAATCTTGACATCCAAGAAACCGAACGGCTCGTGGTCAACGGACTTGCCGGCGACGACACCGTAGATGCCACAGAGCTCGATGCCGGGTTCATCGATCTGCGTGTGAACGGCGGCGACGGCAACGACGAAATCTTCGGCAGCCAAGGTGTCGATACCCTTAGGGGCGGCGATGGCGACGATCTCATTGTCGGCAACCGTGGCGATGACCTGATCACTGGCGGTCGCGGCGACGACACCATGGTTTGGAACAATGGTGACGGCTCCGACATCATGAATGGCGCCCAGGACTACGACACCGTCATCGTAAATGCAGCCGATGGTGCTGGCGACAACTTCCAGATCGATGACAACGGCGGTAATGTGTTCTTTGAGCGCATCAATCTGGGGCTCTTCAACCTCGACATTCGCAACACCGAAGAACTCGTGGTCAACGGCCTTGCTGGCGACGATACTATCGATGCGAGCGATCTTGACGCCGGCTTCATCAGTCTAAAGCTCAACGGCGGCGACGACAACGACACCATCATCGGCAGTGAAGGCGATGATGTCATCAACGGCGGTGCCGGCAACGACCGTATGACCGGCGACGATGGAGCCGACCGTTTCGTTTTCGAAGCTGGCGCCGACGTCATCACCGATTTTGAGGACAATGTTGATGTGATCGAAGTGTCAGATATAAGCAATTTTCAAGATTTCGCAGACATCGCCGCTGCCGCAACCCAGCAAGCCAACGATGTTGTAATTGACTTTGGAAACGGCAACACGCTGACACTGGAAAACACCGATCTCGCAAACCTCGATGCGACGGATTTCATATTCTAACTGCGCAACAGGGTATGCCAATTTCGATTGGCATACCCTTCTCACCACTGCGCCTCTCGCCATCAGGCTGGGGCGGTTCGGCACAAATGCCGCTCAATCTCAGAATTCCGACATCGCTTCCAAGTTGAAACTCTATCAAGCTGATCGAAGATCAGTGTTGAATTTCAACTGATAAAGGTCGGATTGTGGTGCCTCAGTCGCTCATAATGCTCCGGCCGATATCCGCAGTAGCAAGCCGAGATCGACTGAATCAATTTCCGATACACTGCGGTTGTCGCAAGCCTCAGTGAGCCTGCCGCATTAATCCTGCTCGTTGCCGAGTTCGGCGGTATTGATGCTATGACCGCCGTGCAACGTTGCAATAGAACTTGTGGAAAGCCGAAGTCGCGCGGCAGCGCTTTGTTCGTTAGGCCGACAGGTTAAGACTCTGTATCGCCCGATAGAGCAATATTCATCGCCATGATGTGACGGATTTCTTCCCAATCGATACCGAGTGAGTGTTCGCCGGCGATGAGGTGCTCTGAGTGATGTGCCGTGAACATAGGACAAAAATTTTGGGTGTTCACAGCCGCGTTGTTGTTGATCTCAATATTCTCTGAGGATTGCTTATCGTTATACATCCTTTTTTCTCCCAATCTGCGCTTGTTTTATAAATAACGTAAGTATGGCGGGGCAGCATTCAAATGAATGTTTCGTCATGCTCCAAGGGTTCTTGGGTCTGATGAAGTGCAGTTGGCGCCTGACGCAGGCGAAGAGGGGTTTGACTGTTTGGAGGTCAGCGTCGAAGGTCCTACACCAGAAACTACGGCGGTGAGGAAGATGATCTCCCAAGGCACCATGTCGGGCGTTGTTTTGACCGGCCACGGCGGCCCCGAAACGCTGAAGTGGCGCGACGACCTGCCCATCCCCGTTGCCGGGAAGGGGGATGTCCTCGTCAAGGTGGCGGCTGCGGGTGTAAACAACACCGACATCAACCCGCGTATCGGATGGTATTCGCTGGTAGACGCCAATGCCAGCGATGCTTCCTGGTCCGGCGGTCCCTTGCGTTTTCCACTGATCCAGGGCGCTGACATTTGCGGAACCATTGTCGCGACCGGCGATGGCGTTGACGCAGCGCGGACCGGTGAGCGGGTGCTCGTCGAGCCCTGCCTGCGCGAGGCAAATGGGCGGATATTGGAGCGCCCCTGGTATATCGGCTCCGAATGCGACGGCGGGTTTGCCCAGTATGCCCGTGTCGCATCCCGCCATGCCCACAAAGTGGAGAGCGCACTTACCGACGTGGAGCTCGCCTCGTTCCCCTGCTCTTACTCCACCGCACAAAACATGCTCACCCGGGCGAAGTTGCAGCCGGGCGAGACCGTTTTGGTCACTGGCGCATCGGGCGGGGTTGGGTCAGCGGCGATCCAACTCGCTTGCGCGCGGGGAGCTTCGGTGGTGGCGGTGACGAGCGCAGCCAAAGCAACGGCGCTTAAAAATCTCGGTGCCAGCAGAATTCTCGACCGTAGCGATGATTTCGTTGAGCAAATTGGCGTCGAAAGTATTGATGTGGTTGTTGACTTAGTAGCGGGACCGCAGTGGCCCTTACTCCTGAAAGTTCTCCGACCCGGAGGTCGCTATGCGGTTTCAGGCGCCATAGGCGGGCCTCTGGTGGGGCTCGACGTGCGCACGCTCTACCTCAAAGATCTCACTTTCTTCGGTTGCACCGTCCTGGATCCCGGTGTGTTTAGCTCCTTGGTCGATGAGATCGAAAAAGGCAGCATCAAGCCACTTGTGGCAGAGACCTACAGGCTCCGGGAGATCGCAGACGCACAGCGGTCCTTCGGTGAAAAGGGATACATCGGGAAGATCGTTCTGACGGTGGCCGAAGGGGCAGGGTAGCGGAGAGTTGCGGTCGAGCGGGCGGTAGATTTCGCGGTTTACGCCGCTCGTGGGTGACGTCAGAGAGTCGACCTGATTGCCTAGAGCGAATACTGCGTGGTGCTCCGTATTCCGGCGGACTGCGGCAATACTATTGCCTCTGGGAGCGAAACGTCCATTCCCAAAATTTCTTCCAATCGAGTATTTATCGTTGGCGTTGAGTGCTGTCGGTTCTGATCGAAGGAGATCGAAACACTATGCCGGTTCTTTGTTTTATCGTTTGTTGACCTCGTTTCACTGAGTTTGGATGATGCTTTCGTAGGCCACGACTAGCGGGCCCGCGGTTCAATCAGCGGATGCGGGTACCTGCGCTTTCGTCCCAGTGGAGAGGCGCGGATTGCTTTGGCAAGGGGGCGTCGGCATCCGAAATTGTCACCCCAAATTCCCAGTCGGACGGGCAAATCCCCACATAACGCGCATATCCTCCAACGCCGCCTTTGAACTTTGGAAACCCGATCGCAACCAAGCAACCCGTGGGTGCAACCATATCGAGGTTTGTCACGCCTTCCGCTTGAGCGTAGCCGTTGTGCATGAGCCAATGCTCGCCCTCAAGGTTGGGCGTCGCGTCGGTATCCAAAGGTTCATGGCCGTGGAAGAGGATGTTGCGTTCTTCATGCAAGAACTGCAGCGCAGCGAGGCCAACGCCGGGGAATGGCGATTTTGCGACGAAGTCTTTGTCGGGCCAGCCTTTAGACCAATCTGAACGAACGAAGACGACGGCTCCCGCCGGTATTCGGCCGTGCTCTTTTTCAAATTCTTCGATATCGGAGACCTGTAGCGCGTAGCCAAAGTCTTGGGCGACTTTGTCTTGCATCGGAATGACAACGAGAGGCCTTAGGGTGTAGGTGGCGGGGAGTTCGTCAATGGACGGATATTCGGGTGCCCAGTGCGCCGGAGGGTCGAGTTGCGTCCCCAATTGGTCGGTGGGCAACAAGTATGCCGTAGCGACAAAACCTTGTTTGTCGTAGGTAAAAGGCTCCCCTTTTTGCCCGAACTGGCCAAGGTCCTCCGCCGCCTTTGCTGGCGCGAATGTGGGATCGCCAAATCCCGGCCAGACGGGCATGGTGGGTGTAATCGTGTGGCTAAGGTCGATATACTTGGCATGCTTAAACAAGGCATCGTAGGCGCCCCATAGGCTGTCTTCTGCCACCGCCGATAGACTGGCAAGGCTTAGTGTCAAAGCACCGGCAAACATCCAACAAGATGACATGGCTTACCTGCTCTACTGTGTGCTTGGGGCGGATGGAACTTTGCCTAGCCAGGAGGGTAGATGCAAGCCGCTGGTGGGTTTAACGTGCTAGCCGGAATGGGGGTCCGGCGCCGTGACGGCTGGTATGTCCCATACGATTTGGGGTGCCCGACGGCGGCGGGCCCACGTTAGCGGGCGGGGAATACCCGCGGTCACTTTTTACTTTTCGAGCGCGTTAGCCGATCCCAAACCACCACCCGGCGAGCGCAAGAAAGGCAAAGAAACCGAATACATCCGTAAGCGTGGTCAAGAACACCGAGGATGATACGGCTGGGTCGGCGCCGAGGCGATCGAGGAGCATGGGGAGCGTCGCTCCGAAAAACCCTGCGCACAGGATGTTGAACAAGATGGCCGCTGCAATCACTATTCCCAGATTCAGGTCAAGGAACCAGATCGCGGCGACGATCCCCACCGCGGCGGCGACCACGGTGCCGTTCATGAGTGCCACAAGCACTTCACGGCCAATAACACGCGCGATGTTGTAGCGGTTGATCTGGCGCTGGGAAAGGGCCCGCACCGTGACGGTCATCGTTTGGATGCCGGCGTTGCCGCCGAGCGCGGTGACCACCGGCATCAGAATCGCAAGGGCCACCATCGCGCCGATTGTGCCGTCAAACAGTGCAATGACCGCCGACGCTAAAAAGGCAGTGACCATATTGATCATGAGCCATGGAAGGCGGGAGCGGACCACATAAAGCGGGCTGTCGGAAAGCTCTGCGTCGCCGGCCCCGGCAAGGGCGCGAATGTCCTCTTCCGCTTCCTCTTCGATGACATCGACGATGTCATCGATGGTCAAGATACCGACTAGACGCTCGCCTTCATCCACCACCGCGGCCGCAAGGAGGTTGTAGCGCTTAAAAATCCGGGCCGCCTCTTCCTGGTCCTCTTCGGCGTGGATCGTCCGGGGCGCCTCGTCCATGATCTCGGTGATCTTGATGGGGCGCAGTGTTCTGAGCAGCCGGTCGAGGGCCACCGTCCCCTGGAGCCGGAACGCAGCGTCGACGATAAAAATCTGGTTGAACTCGTCCGGCAGGTCAGCTTCTTCCCGAAGAGCGTCAATGACTTGGCCCACCGTCCAAAATGGTGGCATTGCGACAAAGTCGGTCTGCATCCGCCGGCCAGCGCTCTCCTGCGGAAAGTCCAGCGAGCGCTTGAGACGATGGCGCATCGCAAAGGGAAGCTGCGCGAGAATTGCTTCGGAATGGTCATCGTCGAGGTCTTCAAGGATGTAGACCGCGTCGTCGGAATCAAGATCGGCCACACCATCAGCCACCGCCTTCGGGGCAAGTTCGGAGAGGATTTGGACCCGGTCCGCCTCCGCCAGCTCGGTGAGGACGGTGAAGTCAAAGTCGTGGCCAAGGAGGCGCACGAACTCTTGGCGCTCTTCGGGGCCGAACCGCGTGAGCAAGTCAGCCACATCGCTTTCGTGCAACTCGTGTACGAGGATTTTGAGCGCGCCGCTGTCGCCGGCTTCTACGAACGTCTTGGCCTTCCCAGCCAGACGGTCATCCATATGCGGCTCTGCGCGGTCGAGGCTTTCGGGCTCGGCCATGGGCGATCGTTCCGTGTTCGGGTCAGACCTTTAGCGGGGCCCTGCAGCCCGGCGCCGCGTCGTTTTTGCCGTGCGGTACCGCGCCCATCGTTCGCCCGTTGCTGCCCTTACCATCCCTTCTAGCAGTCGCAAAATACCGGCGAGTGGCTCGGCGCTGTGAAATCACCGATCTGTTCATCCGTTCCGGCCGTGGTCGTGTGGACGTGAAGAAGTGCCATCCGATCCCCGATGACAAGGAAACGCCGAGAACGACCTTGCCGGGATCGTCCGTGCAGTCATCACCACCGCTTCGGCAAGTGTGCCCTGGATTTGAGGCGCGCAGACCAGCGCGATCGCGCTTCCACATGCGACACCCGTTCTCGCTTTGTGCGCCACGAGATTTAGTCGCATCGTCCACGGTCGCGATCTAACGCTGCCCGACCGTCAAGTGTCTGTCCGCGCTCAGAAAAACGTATGCGCTGAGGAAAGCGGCGAAAAGCAGAAGCGGGCGCGTAGCCTAAATATTCGAGCCGTCTGCCTTGCGTAAATAGCAACCTGTGATGCGCCATGTTCCATCATCTTGAAGGGCAAGCGTGTAGAGCGCCGTCCAAGCTTGGCCATCTTGGTCCGAGAGACTTACTTCTTGGGCAAACCGCGTTTCGTCAATGGATTGCGAGCGCAGAAAGACTGGGTTGCGTGCGTTATATACTGGGCGATAGCCGCTCTGTACCATCGAGATAAAGCGCTCCGCAGTGGGAAACATGCGCTTGATCGATGGCGCCGCGAGGGCATAGGCGGCGTCCGCATCGCCTGCGCGGAACGCGTCAAGCTGGGCAGTGATCGTGCTTTGGACTGCGGTCGGATCGGCCTTCGCGGGTACCGCTACCATCAACAGGGCGAAAATCAGCGCGATCGATCTGTGAAGCATGGCTTTCTCCTGCGGTGTTTGGAGGGCCTTTGCAATCGCCGGGCCACCCTATCCAAACAGAGCTAGCGGACGCAGGGCTGCCGAACAGCGGGACCAAAGATCGCGGAAAGCTTGGCTGCCCGGTGAACCGTCACCTTTCCGAGATCATCGTTGTGGCGATCTCGCGAAGCTGCGGGCCGAGGTCGCTGCGATCTAGTCCGTAGGCAAGATTAGCCGCCAAAAAGCCGATTTTCGTGCCGCAGTCGTAGGTGGTCCCCTTAAACCGCAGCCCCTTGAAACCTTCTTCCCGCATGAGGGTGATCATCGAATCAGTAATCTGGATCTCACCGCCCGCACCCTTCTCTTGGTGCTCGAGCATCCCGAATATGCGTGGCTGGAGGATGTATCGTCCGGTGATGATCAGATTCGATGGAGCGGTGCCGGGCGCAGGTTTTTCCACCATGCCCGTTACATTGAAAACGTCGCCACCGCCGTCCACTTCGACGATGCCATACTGGTGGGTTCTGTCGTCCGGGACCTCTTCCACCGCGATGACGTTGCCGCCGTGTTCGTTGTAGACGGCCATCATCTGGGCCATGCAACTGGTTTGCGCCTTGATGATCGTGTCGGGAAGGAGGAGGGCGAAGGGTTCATCGCCCACCAGATGGCGCGCGCACCAGACGGCGTGGCCTAGCCCGAGCGGTGCCTGTTGGCGGGTAAAGGAGGTGTTTCCAGCCGGCAACAACTCGGCCCTGAGTTCCTCAAGGGGAGCGTTCTTTCCTCGCTCCGTAAGTGTGTCCTCCAGTTCGAACGCGATGTCGAAATGATCTTCAATCACCCCTTTGTTGCGACCGGTCACGAAGATGAACTGTTCGATCCCCGCCTCCCTCGCTTCGTCGACCACGTACTGCAATACGGGTCGGTCCACGACGGTGAGCATTTCCTTGGGCATCGCCTTCGTGGCGGGCAAAAAGCGGGTACCGAGGCCCGCCACCGGCAGGACGGCCTTTCGCACAGGCTTCACAGGAATTTCTCCTTGACACACGTCGCTGGCGTTCGGCTGGCCAGCGTGGCGATCCATCCAATACCCGTCGGTGCTCCATTGGGCAATCCTGGAAGAAATTCCGGTTGCGGCGTTTGGCAGTCGCTTTGACGAACAAAGCCTCTTTCGTGCGGTATCGGCCGGTCTCGGGGCGGACAGAGCTGTTCCCCCTTGATCGGCGCAGCTCGAGAAGGGCTCTCGACGAGGACGATCGCCGAGCGCTATCAACGCGCATTCGAAAGACGGTTTTACCGTTTCATCGGCACCGCCTGCGGCCGCGAGCGTGTCGCGCGCGCCGACTCTGCGGTCATCGGCGCCGCCGCAAATGGCTCAACAGAGACCGCGGAGACGAAGTTTTTTGGGTTCCTCTCGGTGCGGCGCAAGTCATCGACACGAAACGTGCACGGGTTTTGTGGAGGGGTGCATTCGATACCCAATTTCACCGAGCGCGTAGGCCGAACGATCGCCCAAGAAATCGTCCCCCGGCGACCGAAATTTCTATTTCCGATCCATCGCAAGCCGATAGCGGAAAACCCGCTCACACACTAACCCAACCGCTAGGGCGGTGAACGTCCATCCATAATAGTAGAGCGGATCAAAGAACTCACTAGTGTACTCTTTATAGAAAAATGTTCTCGTGAGCTCGGTCGAATGCATGAAGGGATTATAGTATAAAATATCCTGTATTTTTTGTGGGAACCGGTCTACTGTGTAAAACATTCCGGACAATAAGCCTATAGGGGCAGTAACAATGCCAAAAATTGTTCCCCAGTACAAAAACCAAGACTTAATGACTAAGTTTATACAACCGAAACCCAATCCAATTAGTCCGTTACAGACAGCAGGGATCGCACAAAAAACAATATTTTGAGGCCACTCAACGTTGTAGACGAGCCAAAAGAGTATTGTCACGAATAAAAACAAAGTGGAAATCGTAAGCATACTCGTTATGACACCGCTTATCATCAGGTCCAATGGCTTAATTTGCGGGAGAACGAGGTTGCGTTTTAGTTGCCGGACAGCTCCTTCAGACTGTTGCGCGCCATTTCTAAACATACTGATGGGCAGTATGCCGGTCATAAGAAACAGCATTACGTAGTCGCCCAGCATCGGTACCCTGAGCTTCACTGTCGTAAACACGAGCGTCAACATGGCAATGGTTGCCATCGGCTCAATGAGGTTTGAAAGCACGCCGAGTGGAGTATCGCGCGACTTGAGATGAACAATCCGGCGGACGCAGACGAAAATTATCCGCGCTTGGTGGCCAAATGAACCGCCGACTGCCGTTAACGCCATGACTAGTCCTTAACTCTCGGTGCCGGATGCTCTGCTAGGGAGATCCCTCGCCCCATTATACCACGGGTCGCCGTCTAGGATACCGCTCCAATCTTGACGGAAACGGTCCGCCTCCTGCGCACGCTCCATGCGCCAGATGGGCCCACCACGGCCAAACAAGGTTGTTGTACGCTTGCTCCCGAACGTGATGGATTCGTGGTGCACCGCGCGAGCGTTCAAGGCAAGGGCGCACATATGCCCAGCCCGTCCCGCGCGCAGGCAAAAGTCCACGTCATTGTAAAGCACCGGATATCGCGCCGCATCGAGCCCTTCAAGCGAGCGAAACGTCTGGGTGCGCACTGCCAACAGCGCCCCCGTGACTGCGGTCACCGGGCGCAGGTGACGCAGAGGTGACCCGGGCGTTTCGCGGCTCCTCGCCGCGCCCCGTTCCCAGTGGCGCACCCGCGCCTCCCCAGCAAAAAACATCCCCGCGTGCTGGATCCGACCGTTCGGGTAATTCAGAAGGGCACCGGCCACGCCCACCCCCCCGTCAACGACAGCGCTCACTAGTGCGTCGAGCCATCCGGGATCAGAAAACTCAATGTCGTTGTTGGCCAGTACCAGTATTTCGCCGCATGCATGGTGGGCCGCCCCATTGATAAGGGCCGCGAAGTTGAACGGCCTTGCGTCGCGCAAAACGTCAGCGCGATGCTGAGCTGTCACCTCTCGAAGGAGCCTCGCCGCCCTTTCGTCTGTCGTCCCGTTGTCGACGAGTATGAGTTCGTAGGCGGGGTATCTGGTTTCTCTGAGCGAGGTAAGGAAGCGCGCCAAGTGGTCCGGTGCGTCTTTGGTAGGCGTGAGGATGCTGACCAAGGGACGCGCTCTGGCCTGTGCGCTCGGGGTATCGACGCGGCGTGGGTCGGCCGGCCAACCAGCTTGGCGTGCAGCCTCGATGCGGCTTGCGGCGGGGCGCGGCGGCGGGAGCTGGAATTTTTGGATGCCGCTCCGGAGCGCCGCCGTCGCCATGGCGCGGGCAAAGCGCAAGCGGCCTACCTTCTGGACCATGAAGTCGAGAATGCACACCGTGCCCCGCTCCTGGCGCGGCTGAAGCGTCAGATATTCAGTGCGCCGGTCGATGTGAACATACCCAAGGAGCCGGGCTCCATCGGTCGGCCGCAGATAGGCGGCCGGGAAGCTATTGGGTGCCGGCAATGGTGTGTAAATCCTCGGCTCGACGAGCGCCGCCTCCCCATTTTCATCCGCAAACTTGCCCTCAACGCGATAGGTTCCGGGGGCAAGCGGGTTTTGGAAGGCTAGGCGAAGGGCCCCGGAAGGTCCGGCCTCACAGCGGTTGCCGGAAATGCTTAGGCGTTCTGTTTGGTCAATGGCGAACCCGTCGCCCCAGCCGGCGGGGCGAGCCGGCGGGATGGTCAAAGAACCAGCCCCCTGACGATGGGGAAGAAGGACACTGCCGAGCTGCCACTCCGGCAGAAGCGATATCCAAGGCTCAATGCGGGTTAACGAGAACTCGTCGAACCGCACGGTGCCGCCATCCGGGGGCAGCAGCCGTAAGGTCTTTACTGCGGCTTCAAGCCTGAAACATACCTCGAACACCCCATCGCGCGGCGCAAGGGGGAGGGGAATGGCGCCTTCTTGGGTCAACAACTCACATCGCAGCGATCGGGCGCCCGATAGGCAAATCGCAAGGCGGTAGGTGCCCGGTTCGGCATTGATGGAGGCAAAGACCCACGCCAAGTCCATCGGGAAGCGGACTGAGCCGTCGTCCGTCAGCCCGATGGCAGCATCCGCGTGGGCCTGGCCGCCGAAAGCGCCGAGTGGAAGGGAATTTTGGGCCACGGTCATGGGTGCCATGGGACGCGTCCCGCGTTCACGCAAAAACGGCTCCAAGATCCGCCAGCGTCGGCAAGAGGAGGTCCTTGTCGGACAACACTGCCTCGTCAGCCCCGATGTCCCAATCAATGGCGAGTTCGGGATCGTCGAAACGAATGCCGCCTTCGCTCGCCCGATCGTAGTAGCCATCTACCTTATAACAGACCAGCGTGTTCGGTTCGCGGGTTGCAAACCCGTGGGCAAATCCCCGGGGGACGAAGAGTTGCGCGCCGTTTTCGCTTGATAGTTCGGCACCCACCCACGCCCCGTAGCTGGGTGATCCGCGCCTGATGTCCACCGCCACATCAAAGACCGCACCGTGGGCGACCCGCACCAGCTTTGCCTGGGCGTGGGGAGGCGCTTGGAAGTGGAGGCCGCGCACAGTTCCCACGTTTCGCGATAAACTCTGATTATCTTGGACGAACTCGACGCTCATACCAGCTTCTGCTAAACGGCGCTGGTTCCAAGTTTCTTCGAACCAGCCGCGGTCGTCGCCGTACCGATTTGGTCGAATGAGCAACACTTCGGGAATTTTGAGCGGCGTGATGGTCAATGGGTTCGTCCCGCAGGATTGGGTTTTTCGAGCGCGCGTGTAAGACGCTTCTGGGTATTTGGCAAAATAGGGTTATGGAGTGAGCCGCCCCTTAATTCTTTTCGATCTGACCAGGCTCTTGAGTGCCACGGGTCGGTCTGCGCCCACCGGGATCGAACGGGTGGAAGCCAAATACGCGCAGTGGCTGTTGTCGCTGGCGGACATCGATGTGGAATTCGTGGCGACCTTCTCAAGTGCGATCCGGCTTGTGCAGCGTCCTTCCGTGCGCTCGTTCCTTGAACGGCAGGCAAAGACTTGGGGGGAGGGGGCAGAGGATTTTTCGGCCCACACGGCCCTGAGCAATATCAATCAGTTTTTGGCGGGCGAAGATGCGCCGCGGGCGCCGCGGTTCAGCCATCTTTCGCCCGAGGAGCGCCGGGAGCGCCAAAGAGCGCGCGAAGCGGGGCGGCCGGCCCAAGCCATCACGTCCTGGGCGCAAAAGGTGGCCGCATCCCTGGCGCACGATCCGTTGGGTCCGGTGCTGCGCAGGGCGAGCCGTCAACCGATCATCTACCTTCGTGCGTCCAACGACAGGCTTGAGAATTCCGCCCCGTTCGAGCGGTTGAAAGCCATGGGCGTGAAGATGGTGGTGATCACCTACGACACAATTCCCCTGGACTACCCGGAATTCGTACGTCCGAAGGCCGCCGCCCTTTGCGAGCAACGCATTCGCAACATGGCGCGCCTTGCAGAGGGCATTATTGCCATCTCCCACTACAGCGCGAGCCGTCTCAAGCCGCTGCTTGCACCCTATAAACCGAAGCTGACCGTCGCCCATTTGGGCGCCGACCTTCCCGATCACAGCCGATCCCTGCCATCTTTGGTGGAGGCGCCGTTCTTTTTGATGGTCTCCACCATCGAGGCCCGCAAGAACCACCAGCTTCTCCTCAATATCTGGCGCCGCATGGTCGACGAGTTGGGCGAAAAGACGCCCAAGCTTGTGCTCGCCGGCAAACGCGGCTGGGAGGCGCAAAACGCCCTCGCCATCCTTGATCGCGCCGAGGAGCTTCGCCCGTTTGTCTTCGAAGCCGGTGCTGTGCCTGATGAAGCGCTTGACCTTTTGCGGCGGAGGGCAACCGCGCTTCTGATGCCGTCCTTCGTGGAAGGTTTTGGGCTGCCCGTTACCGAAGCGCTCGGCGTTGGAACGCCGGTCATTGCCTCGGATATTTCCGTCTTCCGCGAGGTGGCGGGGGACGCTTGCGAGTTCATCGACCCCCTCGACGGGACAGGGTGGCGCCAAGCCGTCTGCGACTTTGCAGCCCCTCGCTCAAGGCGCCGGGAAGACGCTATCGCGCGGGCAAAGGCCTTCCAGGCGCCGTCATGGTCGGGCCATTTCGCAAGGGTGCGTACGCTCCTTGACGATATCGCCGCGCACGCACCCGTGAGCATCGCCTCGCGGGCACGGCGTGTTCTTGGTTCCGCGGCGCTCATTGCCCGCAGCACATCCCCCGTCGCCGCTGAAGGCACTACCAACCGGAGACCGGCTTGACCGCAATCATCGACATCGTCGCCCGCGAAATCCTTGATAGTCGCGGCAACCCCACCGTTGAGGTGGACGTTCATCTGGAGGACGGCACGCTCGGTCGCGCTGCTGTGCCTTCGGGCGCGTCCACCGGAGCCTATGAAGCGGTGGAAAGACGCGATGGCGGCGAACGGTATGCGGGCAAAGGCGTGCGGGACGCGGTGGAAGCGGTCAACGGTGAGCTGTTTGATGCGCTTTCGGGCCTCGACGCGGAACGCCAACGCCACATCGATCACCTCATGATCGCCCTTGACGGCACGGACAACAAAGGCCGGCTGGGGGCCAACGCGATCCTTGGCATTTCCCTTGCCACCGCAAAAGCGGCCGCGGCCGCAGCAAACATTCCACTTTACCGCCACGTCGGCGGCGTGAACGCTTCGGTGCTTCCGGTGCCGATGATGAATATCCTCAATGGCGGCGCCCATGCGGACAATCCCATAGACTTTCAGGAGTTTATGGTGATGCCCATCGGCTATGGGACGTTTAGCGAAGCCTTGCGGGCGGGGGCTGAGATCTTCCACGCGCTCAAATCGAAGCTGAAAGCCGCCGGGCACAACACAAATGTCGGTGACGAGGGTGGGTTTGCGCCTAACCTGCCATCGGCAAAGGCCGCGCTCGACTTCATCATGGAGGCAGGCCATGCGGCCGGCGCACAAATGGGCAAGGACGTGATGATCGCCCTTGACTGCGCGGCCACCGAATACATCGCCGACGGCCAATATCGCCTGGAGGGCGAGCAGCGCACTCTCGCACCGGCCCAGATGGTAGATTACCTTGCCGAGTTAGTGGATGCCTATCCCATCGTCTCCATCGAGGACGGCATGGGTGAGGACGATTGGGACGGTTGGGCGATGCTCACCGAGAAGGTGGGTGGGCGCTGCCAGCTGGTGGGGGACGACCTCTTCGTCACCAACGAAACCCGGCTGCAGCAGGGTATCGACAAGTCCGTCGCCAACGCAATTTTGGTGAAGGTGAATCAGATCGGCACCCTCACTGAAACCCTCGACACGGTCGACCTTGCCCATCGCGCCGGGTACCGCGCGGTGATGAGCCACCGCTCCGGCGAAACCGAGGACGTGACCATCGCGGACCTTGCAGTCGCCACAGGATGTGGCCAGATCAAAACGGGCTCGCTAGCACGGTCTGATCGTACATCCAAGTATAATCAGTTATTGCGGATCGAAGAAAGCCTAGGTTCCAGCGCCCGTTACGCTGCGCGAGGCTTGCCGATCTAGATCAGGACCCATTTCCTTAAAACGATAACGCGCCACATGCCGTCGTGGCGCGCAGAATGTACATGCGCGCGAGTTCAGTAAGTGAGTTGGTTCGCGCCCCATGCGTACGTACACAATCTCGGACTCGATTATCATCTTCGCAGTCGATACCCCCGGCTACGAGGCGGATAAGGGAAATTGGCGGTATCATTTTACCGAAGATGCCAGCATCTCGTCATTTGCGTCGGCCCTGGTCGCGGACGATTTTCGCAACAACGTCTACGATATCTATGGTCTCCTCTCATCGACAGCGTCGGCGGCACTGAACCTCACCCTCGGTGGCACCAACGAAGTCAATGTGTTTGGCGGCGGCGTCGTTTCCGCCGCGAGCGTTGCTTTGCTGATGGAAGGTCACAGCAACACGATTACCAATGGTGGCCGGATTTCTTCGGACTTTGCCAACGGTATCTCACTCACCGGCAACCGCAACGAACTCACCAACAGCGGTGTCATCGACGGCCTCACCAACGCAGTCTTCTTGGCAAACAACGACAACGTAATCGTCAACCTTGGCACCATGGAAAGCAGTCTTTCCGGGATCTTCGTTCGCGGCCACCGCAATCATATCACCAATGACGGTGCAATTTTTTCCGGTGATGTGGGCATCAGGATCGTTGGCACACACAGCATCATCGAAAACGCAGGGACGCTCCGCGGCACCTATGGCGGTTTTCAGTCTTCCGATGCATCCGAGACAACGCTGACCAATACTGGTTTCATAACGTCTGCATCCGCGGCCACCGTATTCTTCAGAACCTCGAGCGGCGAGAAAGCAACCCTTTCCAACAAAGGGTCCATCAACGCAGCGTCCGACAACTCCGTAGCCGTTCGCGGTGGCGATGGCCGAGAGCTCCTCACCAACGAAGGTGCCATCCGCGGCAGCGTCTTCCTTGGCGGCAACAATGATCAGTTCAGGCAGGTCGGTAACGGGTTCGTCAGCGGGGTTCTTGACGGTGAGGACGGCAACGACACCATTACGGGGGGCGGTCGGGCCGACCTGTTCTACGGCGGTAACGGCAATGACATCCTCGATGGTAAGGGTGCCAACGACACCATCTTCGGCGGGA
>JBCCYN010000050.1:0-25995 GCA_039189655.1 Pseudomonadota bacterium
ACGGCGACCCATCCACTAACGACATGATCGAGGGCGGGATGGCCATCGACATTGCGTTTACCGGCGCGACGGTGACGACTCCTGAGCTTCCCATTGCCGTCCATCGCGCGAACGGGGCCCTTCGGCTGCGCGATAAGTCCCTTTCGGTGCGCCTCGACCGGGGCATGGTGCCTGCGGGGGACGGGGGACCGCTCCTTGTGTCGTCGGGGGCCATGTCGATCCGCGATCTCAGCGAGAAGCCGGCCCGTGCTGCCCTCAACGCCACCGTGGAAGGGCCGTTGTCGGCCGCTGTGGTGATGGCCGAGCGCTTTAATGTGCCCGAGCTTAAGGAGACGCCCCTTGCGCCATCGGACGTCGGCGGGACGTTGAGGGCAGAGGTGGGGTTGCGTACGCCCCTTGGGCCGGACGTGCCCGATGAGGCGCGCTCCTGGTCCATCGACGCCCGCCTCACGGATGCCAGTTCCAGCGTTCCAATCGATGGGCGGCTCATTTCCGAGGCCAACGTCGAAGTGCTCGTCAACCGCCGCCGCATTGCGGCCCGCGGGCGCGCGCGCATCGACGGGCTCACGGTGGATGTGAACTATTCCGAACTTTTTGGGGGTGAAAAGTCCAGCGCGGCGCGGTTCGTGTTGACGGACAAGGACCGTGCCGGGGTGGGATTTTCCACCGGAGACGCTTTGCGCGGCCCCGTGGTCATCACGGTGGAATCCCTACAGGACGGCTCGCGCACCTTTGAGGCTGATCTCACCGAAGCAGAAGTGAATGTGCCCGGGTTCAAAAAACCGGAAGGGCGGCGTCTGGTGGCCACTGGCGTCGTCGCGGGCGAGGCCTCGGAATTGGCGGTGACCGACCTCGACGTCAGCGGTCGCGGCGGTGTTTCGGCCCGCGGGGAGATTTCCATTGGTGACGGCGCCCTGAAACTTGCCAAGATCAGCGGGCTCAGCCTTGCCGATGGCGATGCGGCAAACCTCACCATCGAGCGAGACGGGAAAACCTATCTGATCGATTTCGACGCCAGCCGCTTTGACGGGCGCGACCTCATGGCGGGCCTGCAGCCTGGCGGCGGTGGGTCGACCGACAACGATGGCGGGGCTGCGATCCCCTATGCCCTGGACGTGTCGGCGAGTACGATGCGCATCACGGATGAAAACACCGTCTCGGACCTATCGGTGCGGGCGCGCAGCGATGGCGAACGCATGCTGCGTCTTTCCGCGTCGGGCAAGCTCGACGATGTCAACGCCGGCGGGTTCGTCGCCGAGCTGAAACCCGCGGAAAACAACACGCGGCGCCTACAGGTGGATATCACCGAGCTTGGCCGGGTGCTGGCAGCGCTTGATGTCTATAAGCGCATGCGCGGCGGGCGCACCACCATCGACGCTCGTTTCGACACCGACGGGGTGGTGGCCGGCCGCCTGCGGGCCAACGAATTCGTCCTCACCAACGAAAAGACCCTGGAAGGGGTGCTGCAGAGCACCCAGGGCAGGCGGGGCTTTGGCCGGGGCGGTCTGAACGACGACCAGGTCCTGGCGTTCCAGCAGGCTACGGCCATTGACGGGATGTCCTTCGACAAGCTCACCATCGACTTCACCAAACGCGGGGACATCATCAATGTGGGCGAAGCGATTTTGCGCGGCCCCATTCTGGGCGGTACGGCGAGCGGCGCCATCGACCTGAAGGCGCGCACCGTCCTTCTAAACGGCACGCTCATCCCGGCCTATGGCGTCAACAATCTATTCGGACGGGTGCCCCTGTTCGGCGAGATTTTGGGGGGTGGCAACAAGGGCGGGCTCATCGGCGTGACCTTCCGTCTGGCAGGACCGCTCGACGATCCGCAGTTGACGCTCAATCCCATGTCGGCCATCGCGCCGGGCATTTTTAGGCGCATTTTCGAGTTTCGCTGACGTGTGGCCCCTGGCCCGGGGGCTGGTGTGCGGGACATCAGACCAGCGAAGAAACCTTAAGACGGCCTTCGTCCGGCCAGACCGAATTCCAGTCAGGCCGGAACGCTCTAGGGGGCCCAGACGGCAACGCCTGGGGCCGGATTAGTCGTCGTCGCGTTCGCCGCGACCTCTACCGCCTCCGCGTCCGCCACGGCCACGGCCGCCGCCACCGCCACCGTGGCCACGACCGCCGCGTCCTCGGCCTCCACGTCCTCGGCCGCCGCGCCCTCGCCCGCGACCTCGGTCGCGATCATCATCGTCATCGCGGTCGTCCCGGTCACGGCGGCGGGCATTGCGATTGCGCCGTCGTCCGCGCCGATTGCGATTGCGTCTGTTGCGTCGACGCCTCCTGCGACGGTCGTCATCGTCATCGCGGTCAGATCGATCGTCCTCGTCGGCCGATGCGGACTCGGCAAGCGCCATGGGCGCCAAGAGTGCCGCCGCGGAGACCAACCCCATGCGGGCTAAGAACCCGCGGCGCGACAGATCCGGCGTTTCTTCAAAGCACTGGGACGTGATTTCACTACTCATGATCGTTCTCCGGTTGCGCAGTGACCCGGCGCAGTGGACCGGGTTCGCAAGGGAGAACGAGAGACCGACAAGCTTATTCCCGGCCCTTTGCAGAAAATCCGTCGTGACGTCCGCGCAGCCGAAATCGGGAAGGTTTGGGAGCCGCCAGCCACCAAGACAGTCACCGGGACGGTCGCGAGTGCACCCCAAAGCTGCAAACCCGTGCAGGTTTTCTCGCAAAGCTTGCGAAAATCCTTACAAAAACGTAAACTACATCTTCTTTATTTTAAGGATTTCACCATGGCCGTCAGTTCAGCCGCGACCGCGCCGACGGGGATTTCGGACCCGGCGAGCGCAGGCCGCGACGAGGGCGCAGCCGACAAGCTGGAAAAACAGCTGAAGGATCTGCGCAGCGTCTTTTTCTCGCTTCTCGTCATCACGGTCTATTCCGGTCTTTCGGTGCTGACACTGACGGATGCAGAATTTTTTACTGCCGTGAGAATGTTTCGCCTTCCGATCATCTCGGTGGACATTTCGCTGATCCATTTCATCGTCATCGCGCCGCTCATCATTTTTGGGCTGCACATCGTCTATTTCCTCCTCCTATTCAAAGCACGCCGGTTCGTGACAGCGCCCGAAAACTGTCATGTGGCCCACGATGCCTACGTCCCGGTCTACTTCCGCTGGTTCGTGCTGCCGCGCCGGGACGAGACCATGGCGGAGGGCTTGGCCGACCTTGCGGTTGGATCGTTCGTGCCGATCCTCGTGTCCGGTGTTCTCTTCTTCTTCTGGTGGGAGGTTTTAATCCTCCACGACTGGCTGCTCGCCGCCTTCATCGGGCTCCTTTTTGTGAGCACCCTGTTTGTCTACATCGTCGCCTCAAGCCTTTATGTGAGGCGGTTTTCCGGGAAGTCGGTGACCATCTCGGTGGGCGTGGTGGCAGTGGTGTTCGTCGTGCTCGTGAAGGTCAGCCTCGACCTTTCGGGGGTCAGTCTTTTCGGCGAGAGGGTGGGGGAGCGAACGCTCAGCTTTCCAGTGCGCGGCGCGTCGCTCTCGGGGGCAAAGCTCACCCAGTTCAACAGCAGCGACCTACACCGCTATCGCTGGATCCGCCGCTACTACGATGATTTCTTCCGCTCAGGCAGCGACGGCGCCTACGGCTTTCGCAATGGGGTGGAGTTCGCCAGCCGGGATAATTTTGAAGACGAATGGCGTGCCGTGCGCGGGCAGCTCTTCAAGCACGCCCGAAAGCCCCAGCTGGCACGATCCAATTTGAGCGGAGCAAACCTGCGCGATGCGGTGATGGTGGGCATCGACGCCACCGAAGCAGTCTTCGACGATGCCACCTTCGACCGGGCGCAGATGGAAGGATTTGACGCGCGACGTAGCAGTTTTCGCGGCGCGAGCTTTTTCCGCACCCGCCTACACAACGGTGATTTCGTCGCCGCCGATCTGCGTGGCGCAAAAGCGCAAAACGTCATCGCCCAGGAGGCGAATTTCACCCGCGCAGACGCGCGCGACGGGATTTTTTTCGGCGCGCGATTCCACTACACGAATTTTCGCAACGCAAAATTCAATGGCGCGGACCTGAGGCGCGCGATCTTTCGCGGCAGCAACCTCATCGACGCGCAGTTCGGCAATGCAAGGGTGAAGGACGCAGTATTTGACGATGCGGTCCTCATCGGCGCGAACCTTTCGGATGTGGTTGGCCTGACGCGCGAGCAACTGGCGAACGCCTTCCTTGACGACAGCACACATCTCCCACCCCACCTTGTGAGCGGGCCGCGCCCGGGCCGCGATTGCTTGCGGGGGATCGACCCGCCGGACTTCCCATATGCGGTTCAGTGGTGGATGCGCCACGACCAGTTTAAGGACGATGCTTTCTGCAAATACGGCCCCGACGTCAGCGCCATGCCAAGGCTTGCCGACGCCTCTTCGAGCCCCGTAACCGTCGCCGAGAGCCGCAAGGAATAGGGCGATTGCCGCGCTAACGCGCCCCGATCTACCTGGGTCCCGGTCTTCGTCGTTTAGCGCGTCCCGCGCTGGGTATCCTTGATGAGGTGCCAGAGCACCGTCGGCGTTGCGGGCATGTCCACGTGATGGACCTGCGCATTGCGCGACAAGGTGTCGATAACGGCGTTCATCACAGCGGCGCAGGAGCCGATGGAGCCCGCTTCCCCCGCGCCCTTGATCCCCATGGGATTGTGGGTGGAGGGGACGTTGCGGGTCTCAAAGTGGAAAAACGGCACATTGTCGGCACGAGGCAGAGCGTAGTCGAGGAGGGAAGCCGAAATGAGCTGGCCATCCTCGTCGTAGACGGTGTTTTCCAAAAGCGCCTGGCCGATCCCCTGAACGACGCCGCCGTGCACCTGGCCTTCCAACAACAGCGGGTTCACCGTGACGCCGAAGTCATCGACGATCACGTAGCGCAGGATCGTGACGTTGCCCGTCGCCGGATCCAACTCCAGCTCGCAGATGTGGGTGCCGTTGGGGAAGGTGGGTTCGGACTGATTGACTTCCCCGTCCCCTGAAAGGCCGGGCGCGGCCTGGGCAAGATCGGAGAAGGTCACGGCCCGGTCGGTACCGACCACGCGCACCATGCCGCCAACCAATTCCAGGTCGTCGCTCGCCGCCTCCAAGTGGTCGCTTGCCAGCCCCTTCATTTTCTCGGCGAGGGCGTCCGCCGCAACCCCCACCGAAGGTAGACCCAGCGGCACCGAGCGCGACCCGCCCGTGCCGCCGCCGGTCTTCACGATGTCGGTGTCACCCTGAATCATCGAGACCTCGGAAAGGTCGATGCCAAGCTTTTCGGCAATGAGCTGGCCATAGGCAGTGGCGTGGCCTTGGCCATTGGTTTGGGTGCCGATCAACAGCGTGACGCTCCCATCTTCCTTGAGAAGAACTTCTGCCCGCTCTGAGCCCGGGAACGAGCAGGCCTCAATATAGCTGGCAAGCCCAATTCCCCTAAAAACGCCCCTTGCGGTGCTTTCAGCTTCGCGCGCGGCAAACCCCGCCCAATCGATCACCTCCAGGGCACGGTCCATGTGCGCCTCGAACTCGCCCGTGTCGTAGGTGCGGTCGGCGGCGGTTTTGTAGGGCATCTGCTCGGGCTTGATGAAATTGCGCCGGCGCAGCTCGATGCGGTCGATGCCGGTAACGCGGGCCGCCTCGTCCACCAGCCGTTCGATGGTGTAGGCCGCTTCAGGTCGGCCGGCGCCCCGGTAGGCGTCCACCGGGACCGTGTGAGTGTAGACGCCCTTCACGGCAACATACATCACCGGGATATCGTAGAGCCCCGGCGCCATCGTCGCCCCAAGCCAGGGGATGAACGGGCCGAACTGGGCAAGGTAGCCGCCCATGCTCGCCACGAGGTCGCAGCGCAGGGCGAGAAACTTGCCGCTTCCGTCCATGGCAATTTCGGCGGTGGTGACGTTGTCCCGCCCCTGGCTGTCGGCGAGGAAAGACTCGCTGCGCCCGCAGACCCATTTTACGGGCCGCCCCAGCGTTTTGGCCGCCAGCAGGACGAGGGGGTATTCGTTGTAGACGAAGATTTTGGTGCCGAAGCCGCCGCCCACGTCAGGCGTCACCACGTGGATGTTGGCTTCCTCGGTCTGAAGAATTTCCGCCAGCACGTCGATCATGCCGTGGCCGCCCTGGGTGCCTGCGGTGAGCTTGTAGCGGCCCGTCTCACCGTCGAACTCGCCGATGCAGGTGCGCGTTTCCATGTAGTTGGCGACGAGGCGGTTATTGACCAGCGTGACCTTGGCAACGGTGGCGGCTGCGGCGAAGGCGGCGTCGGTGTCGTCCTCATTGCCGTGGGCGTAGAGGAAGGCAAGGTTGCTGCCGGTGTCCGGCCAGACGAGCGGCGCGCCGTCGTCGAGAGCGGCGGCGGTGTCGGTGACCGCGGGCTCGCTCTGCCAGTCCACTTCGATGAGTTCGGCGGCGTCGTTGGCAAGCGCCTGGGTTTCCGCCACCACCATCGCAATGGGAACACCCACATGATGGACCCGCCCATCGGCCAGCGCGGGGCGCGGCGGCACGGCGGTGGGGGAGCCGTCCACCTGGGGAAGCGCCGCGCGGCAGGGAAGCGGCTTCAGATCTTTGACGTCCTCGTGGGTGAGAACGAGGTGGACACCGGGTGCCGCTCGAGCCGCCGCCGTGTCGGTGATTTGATAGGTGCCGGCCGCAATGGGTGAGCGAACGAACGCGGCCGCGAGGGTTCCTTCCGGCTGGACGTCATCGGTGTAGCGGCCGCGGCCGGTGATGAAGGCAGGATCCTCCACCCGCAGCGCTCGCGCGCCGACCCCGAACTTCGCCATGGTCATCTGGTTCATGGAGCGCTCCCGATCCGCATCGGCGGCAAAGGTAGCGCGGTGGTGGGGAGGCCGCCAGCGCAGTTTCGAATTGTTCAAGGTGAGTGCGCCGGTCTTGCACGCCGGTGCGCGCCCCTTAGAGCGCGTTTCAGCAACAAGAAATCATGTTGCGGCTCGAACCGCGCGGTGAAACAAGAACTTAGATGAGGTCATATGATCGCATGATCGTGTGACCTCATTTAGGGTGCAAGCCAAGGCAATGGGAGGACGCTGGTGGGCATCTTGCGCGAGGACGGGCTCTACATCGGCACCGCGGAGGAGCCCCAATATCTTGCCCTTGCCATGGCGAACCGCCACGGCCTTGTCACCGGCGCCACCGGAACGGGCAAAACCGTCACGCTGCAGATCTTGGCTGAGGGGTTTTCGGCTGCCGGCGTTCCGGTGTTCTGCGCCGACGTAAAGGGCGACCTTTCGGGGATTGCCGTGCCGGGGGTGGAGAAGGACTTTCTCCTCAAGCGGGCGCGCGAAATCGGCCTTGGCGAGGAATATCGGTTCGCAGAGTCTCCTGCGGTTTTCTGGGATCTTTTCAGCCGCCAGGGCCACCCGGTGCGCACCACGGTGTCGGAGATGGGCCCGGTCATCCTGGCGCGGCTTTTGGGTCTCACGGAGGTGCAGGCGGGGGTGCTCTACATCGCCTTTCGCCTCGCTGACGACGAGGGCTTGGCCATCCTCGACCTTAAAGACCTACGTGCGCTGATGGTTTATCTGGGCGAACAGGCGGATGCCCTGTCGCAAACCTACGGGCTGGTCTCCGCGTCCTCCATCGGTGCCATCCAAAGAGCGCTTCTGGTGCTGGAGGAACAGGGGGGAGACCGCTTTTTCGGCGAGCCCGCCTTTGAAATCGCCGACCTCATGCGTACGGCGCCCGATGGCCGGGGCATCGTGAACATCCTTGCCGCCGACGATTTGATGGCCAACCCGGGCCTCTATTCGACCTTCCTGCTGTGGCTCCTGTCGGAGCTTTTCGAGGAACTCCCCGAAGCCGGTGACGCGGACAAGCCGAAACTCGTGTTCTTCTTCGATGAGGCGCACCTCCTCTTCAGGGACGCGCCAAAAGCCCTCGTCGACACGGTGGAGCAGGTGGTTCGCCTCATTCGTTCCAAGGGCGTTGGCGTCTTCTTCGTGACGCAAAACCCCCTAGACTTGCCCGACGCGGTCCTCGGCCAGTTGGGCAACCGCGTCCAGCACGCCTTGCGGGCCTATACGCCCCGCGATCAAAAGGCGGTGCGCGCCGCTGCCCAGACCTTCCGCCCCAACCCAAAGCTCGACACCGAGGCGGTGATCACCGAGCTGGGCGTTGGCGAAGCGCTGGTCTCCACCCTTGATGAAAAGGGGGCGCCGACGGTGGTGGAGCGCACGCTCATCCGCCCGCCGGCCGGACGGCTTGGGCCCCTCAGCACCGCCGAGCGCGCCGTGCTCATCGGGGCGAGCGAGATGGGCAAGAAGTACGGCGAGGCCAAGGATCGGGAAAGCGCTTACGAAATTTTAAAGGCACGCGCCGCCGCTCGTGCGCCCGCTGAGGCCGCGCCCCAAGCCGAGTCCCAAGCCGTATCAGAGCGGACGCCCAACCCGCCGACCAGCGAGCCCGCCCCGGCCGCGAAGGACGACGAAAGCGAGGGAGCGCTCGGTCAGGTGTCCGACTGGCTCTTCGGTGGCGGCGGCGGTGAGCGGCTGACGGGCACCCAAAAGGCGGCGCGGGGGGCGGCGCGCAACGTCGCTGGGGAGTTGGGCGAGCAGCTGGGCCGCCTCATGGGTGGCACCTCGGGGGCTCGCATCGGACGCTCCCTCGCCCGCGGTATGCTCGGCAACCTCCTTCGTTAGCCTTTTTGCCGCGCCCCAAAGGCCGCTGAACCCGGTTTATTCGGCAAAGCCCATAGCTGATTTACGGGTAGGCGGCGCGGGTTTTCAGCCGGGACAACCCGGGCCGAAGCCCGTGCCCATCCTTGCGCCCCTTGCCCAACGTGCCGGCCATGCGGAGACCAAACCTGAGTTCGGGGCGATCTGCCGGCGCCGCGCCCATTGACAGGACCCCCTTTGAGCGCGACATCAAGCGCCGTTCCCCGAAAATCTCCATCTCTGGTTTGAAAGTACCCCTTATGGAAGTCACCGAAACGCGCGCCGAAGGCCTTGCGCGGGAGCTCAAAGTGGTGGTGCCGGCCGCAACCCTCGAGGAGCGCCTTTCCACCTATCTCGATGATCTGAAAGGCAAGGTTCGGCTCAAAGGGTTTCGGCCTGGCAAGGTTCCCGTGGCCCATCTGCGCCGGCTTTACGGCAAGTCCGCCATGGCCGAGGTGATCACCAACGTCATGAACGAGACCGTCAACGACGCGGTGCAAAAGCGCGAGGAGACGCCGGCAAAGCAGCCCGACGTGGATTTCGACGAAGGGGCGATGCCACAGGTGGTGGAAGGCAAGGCCGACCTCGCCTTTGACGTAAAGTATGAGGTGCTGCCCAAATTCGAGGTGACCGGTCTTGAGGAGATTGAGATCGAGCGCCCGGTCTTTGCCGTCCCCGACGAGGAGGTGGACGAGGAAGTGGGCAAGATTGCCGAGAACGCGCGGGATTTTTCAGTCGTGGAACGGCCCGCCCAGAACGGCGACCGGCTCAAGATCGACTTTGTGGGGAAGATCGACGGTGAGGCGTTCGACGGCGGCAGCGCCGAGGACATTGATGTGGAGATCGGCGCGGATCGGTTCATTCCCGGTTTTGAGGCGCAGCTGGAGGGGGCTAGCGCAGACGAGGAGCGCGTCCTCAACGTGACCTTCCCGGAGGACTACGCGGCGGCTGAGCTTGCCGGAAAGGCGGCCACCTTCGACGTCAAGGTCAAAGAGGTGCGCGAGCCGATGCCGGTGGTGATCGACGATGCCCTGGCCGAGCGGGTGGGGTTAGAATCCCTTGAAGCGTTGAAAAAGAACGTGCGCGGACAGATCGAGGGCGCCTACGGCTCGGCGACGCGGCAAAAGACCAAGCGCGCGCTTCTTGATGCCCTTGATGAGCGCTACACCTTTGAGTTGCCCCAAAGCTTGGTGGACACTGAGTTCGACGGCATCTGGAACCAGGTCACCAACGATATGGAGAGGCGCGAGGAAACCTTTGAGGATGAGGGCGAGAAGTCCGAGGACGCCGTTCGAAAGGACTACCGTACCATCGCCGAGCGGCGGGTGCGCCTCGGGCTCCTGCTTTCAGAGGTCGGAACCAAAGCTGCGGTGGAAGTGACGGAGGAAGAGGTTCAGCGCGCCCTCCAGGAGAGACTGCGCCAGTTTCCTGGCCGGGAGCAGCAGGTCATTGAACTTTATCGCAAAAATCCTCAGCTCATCGCCTCGCTCCGCGCGCCGATCTTTGAGGACAAGGTGGTCGACTACATGCTCGAGCTTGTGAAAGTCAGCGACAAGCCGGTGAGCAAGGAAGAGCTCCTTAAGGAAGAAGACGACGAGTTGCCCGGCCTGGGTGGCGATCACGACCATGATCACGACCACGACCACGACCATTCGCACTCAGACGAGCACGACCACTCCACCGAACACCCCCAATGATGACTAGGCGCGTTCCATGAGAGATCCGATCGAATTCACGATGAATGCGCTGGTGCCCATGGTGGTCGAACAGACCAACCGCGGCGAACGCGCCTATGACATTTTTTCGCGCCTCCTGTCGGAGCGCATCATTTTCATCACCGGGCCCATCGAGGACACCGTGGCGACGCTGGTTTGCGCCCAGCTCCTCTACCTGGAGGCCGATAACCCGAACAAGGAGATCTCGCTTTATATCAACTCTCCTGGCGGTATCGTGACCTCGGGTCTTGCAATCTATGATACCATGCAATTTGTGAGGCCGACCATTTCTACCCTGTGCATCGGGCAGTCGGCGTCCATGGGCGCCATGCTTCTCGCCGCCGGCGAGGAGGGGATGCGTTACGCCCTGCCCAATGCCCGTATCATGGTACACCAACCCTCCGGCGGGTTTCGGGGCACGGCGGCGGACATTCAGCTTCAAGCCAACGAAATCCTCTCATTGAAGCGGCGGCTTAACGAGATATATCGCAAACATACCGGCCAGGAGCTCGATGTCATCGAAAAGGCGCTGGAGCGGGACAATTATATGGCGCCCGAAGTGGCAAAAGAATTTGGAATTGTGGACCAGGTGATCGAGAGTCGGGCGGCTCTCGACAACTAGAGATAGCAACGGCCGTAAAGATGGTGTAACGGTAAAGTAAGGTTGTGGCCTGTTATGCGCTCAACGCCTCTTTATCGCCGTCCCCACTGGGGTTAACCGAAACCTGTGGGTAAGTTTTGCGGATCGTAAATGGTCACTGCGGTGGCTATGTTGCATCCGTGTTTGCATCGGCAGCGGGCGCCCGCCATGATGGTGTTCAGCCGATGGAGCGGCCTTTTTGGGGCCAGCGCGCGTACTGGGTCGGCGCAGGTCGGTTCGGGGCGAGAGAGGCAAAGGTGCGTGTATGAGCAAGGCGACCGGCAGCGGAGGCGGCGAGGGGCGTAACAACACCCTTTACTGTTCGTTCTGCGGCAAGAGCCAGCACGAGGTCCGCAAGCTCATTGCCGGCCCGACCGTGTTTATCTGTGATGAGTGCGTTGAGTTGTGCATGGACATCATCCGCGAGGAGAATAAGTCCTCGCTGGTCAAGGCACGGGACGGCATTCCGACCCCCATCGAGATCCGAAAAGTTCTCGACGATTATGTGATCGGCCAGAAGGACGCCAAAAAAGTCCTCTCCGTGGCCGTCCACAATCACTACAAACGTCTGAACCACGCCTCCAAGTCCAATGACGTGGAGCTGGCGAAGTCCAACATCTTGCTGATCGGCCCCACCGGTTGCGGCAAGACGCTGCTGGCGCAGACCTTGGCGCGCATTCTGGATGTGCCCTTCACCATGGCGGACGCCACCACGCTCACCGAAGCGGGCTACGTGGGCGAGGACGTCGAAAACATCATTCTAAAACTCCTCCAGGCGGCGGACTATAATGTGGAGCGGGCGCAGCGCGGCATCGTCTACATCGACGAAGTGGACAAGATCAGCCGCAAATCCGACAACCCGTCCATAACGCGCGATGTTTCCGGCGAGGGCGTGCAGCAAGCGCTCTTAAAAATCATGGAAGGCACTGTCGCGTCCGTGCCGCCCCAAGGGGGCCGGAAGCACCCGCAGCAGGAATTCCTGCAGGTGGACACCACCAACATCCTGTTCATCTGCGGTGGCGCCTTCGCAGGGCTGGAGAAAATCATTTCGGACCGGGGGCGCGGCACATCCATCGGCTTCAAAGCCCAGGTGTTCGCGCCTGAAGATCGCAAGACCGGCGAGCTGTTCCGGGAAGTGGAGCCGGAGGATCTCCTCAAATTCGGCCTCATCCCCGAATTCGTGGGCCGTTTGCCGGTGCTGGCGACCCTGGAAGACCTCGACGAGCCGGCGTTGGTGGAAATCCTCGCCGAGCCGAAAAATGCCCTCGTCAAGCAGTATCAGCGGCTTTTCGAGATGGAAGGCGTGGAACTCACCTTCCACACCGACGCTCTGAAAGCCATCGCCCGGCGCGCCATTGAGCGCAAAACCGGCGCGCGCGGCCTTCGTTCCATTTTGGAGGCCATCCTGCTCGACACCATGTACGAGCTTCCGGGTCTCGATGGTGTGCGCGAGGTGGTGATTTCTGAAGAGGTCGTTAGCGGCACCGCCCGGCCCCTTTACATCTACGAGGACCGCGCCGCGGAGCCTTCTCGCACCTCGGCCTAGACGTGAGACTGCGCGGCGGTGGATATGAGGTCGTTCACCGCCGCGGGATCTTCAAAAATCATCGATCTTAGTCGTTTGCAGACTGCCGGCTACCACTGTGCGTTCCACGCGGCACCTTGCTTTTAGGGGCGACGGCCTCGGACCATGGTGGGCGGTTAAGACGGTATCGCTCGAAGGGGCATCGCCGGATGCCGCTGCCGAGCGTAAGATATTGCTGTTCGTCCATGTGATTTCCCGCGTCGTTTGTAAGGCGCACTAGCCGCGGGAATTGACACATCGCATCGTCAATCCGGGCGGACAGAAGCTGAATCCCTGTGTTGAAACGGGGTGTGGCACGCGCTAGTCTGTCGCGTGGCTGGGCTTTCCCTTGATCTGCGCTGACCCCGACGCCACTTGCAAGCGCTGGGGCAAGCCGAATTCCCCAACTTATACCGCGTAGCAGCTCGACTTTCCGTGGGTGAAATCGCTGTGTTGCGATGGGCGCGGTTTCCGGTGGCTCGACTCGTGCATGATTTGGCGGGCCGGAGCCAAGCTGAAAGGAACTATCATGACACAATCGGACGACACGAAACGTGGTGTTCCGGTGGCCGTGGGCTCTGGCGAGGAAGCCGGTGCCTATCCGGTCCTGCCGCTGCGCGACATTGTGGTCTTTCCGCACATGGTCGTGCCACTATTCGTGGGCCGCGAAAAATCCATTCGCGCCCTCGAAGAGGTGATGCGGGCCGACAAGCAAATCCTCCTCGTCACCCAGAAGGAAGCCACCGACGACGACCCGGAGCCTGCGGGCCTGTTCGAGATCGGGACTCTGGCGACGGTGCTTCAGCTCCTCAAACTGCCGGACGGGACCGTAAAGGTGCTTGTGGAAGGCGCGGCGCGTGCCGGCGTCCTGCGCTTCAGCGACCGCGAGGAGTATTTTGAGGCGGAAGTCAGCACCGTCGAGGAAGCTGAATTTGACCAGACCGAAGCCCAGGCGCTGTCGCGTTCGGTCATCGCGGAGTTCGAAAATTACGTCAAGCTGAATAAAAAGATCTCACCTGAGGTCATTTCAGCCGTCAGCCAGATCGAAGATTACGCCAAGCTGGCAGACACCGTAGCCTCTCATCTAGTTGTTAAAATTCCAGTTAAGCAAGAGATTTTGGCCACCGGTTCGGTGATCGAGCGCTTTGAGAAGGTGCTCGGCATCATGAACGGCGAGATTTCCGTTCTGCAGGTGGAAAAGCGCATCCGCAGCCGGGTCAAGCGCCAGATGGAGAAGACCCAGCGCGAGTACTATTTGAACGAACAGATGCGCGCCATCCAGAAGGAGCTGGGCGACGGCGAGGACGGCAAGGACGAACTGGCCGAAATCGAAGAGCGCATCAAGAGCACCAAGCTCACCAAGGAAGCGCGGGAAAAGGCCGAGGCCGAGCTGAAAAAGCTACGCCAGATGAGCCCCATGTCTGCCGAGGCGACGGTGGTGCGCAACTATCTGGACTGGATCCTCTCGATCCCGTGGAAGAAACCGAGCCGCATCAAAAACGACCTGGAAAACGCCGAAAAAGTCCTCGAGGTGGACCACTACGGGCTGGAGAAGGTCAAAGAGCGGATCTTGGAATATCTCGCCGTCCAGGCGCGGGCGAACAAGCTGAAGGGGCCGATACTGTGCCTTGTGGGCCCGCCCGGCGTCGGCAAAACGTCGCTCGGCAAATCCATCGCCAAGGCAACAGGGCGCGAATTCGTTCGCATGAGCCTCGGCGGGGTGCGTGACGAAGCGGAAATTCGCGGCCACCGCCGCACCTACATTGGCTCGATGCCCGGCAAGGTCATCCAGTCCATGAAGAAGGCGAAGAAGTCCAACCCCCTGTTCTTGCTCGATGAAATTGACAAGATGGGTATGGACTTCCGCGGCGATCCATCCTCGGCGCTCCTGGAAGTGCTCGACCCGGAGCAAAATTCCACCTTCATGGATCACTACCTGGAGGTGGAGTACGATCTTTCGAACGTGATGTTCATCACCACGTCCAACACCCTCAACATCCCGCCGGCCCTGCTTGACCGGATGGAGGTGATCCGCATCGCCGGATACACCGAGGACGAAAAGGTGGAGATCGCGCGGCGGCATCTCATCGGCAAAGCCGAGGTCGACCATGGTCTCAAAGAGGGCGAATTCACCCTCACGGACGATGCTTTGCGCAAAGTCATCCGGCGCTACACCCGCGAGTCGGGGGTGCGAAATCTCGAACGGGAGATTGCGACCCTTGCGCGCAAATCGGTGAAGGAGATCCTCTCCTCCAAGGGGAAGGTGACGGAGGTCACCATCGACGAAGAGAAGCTGGAAGAATATCTCGGCGTGCCGCGCTATCGCTACGGTCAGGCCGAGTTGGAAGATCAGGTGGGTGTTGCCACCGGTCTTGCCTGGACCGAGGTGGGGGGCGAACTCCTCACCATTGAAGGCCTGATGATGCCTGGCAAGGGCAAGATGACGGTCACCGGCAACCTTCGCGATGTGATGAAGGAATCCATCTCCGCGGCGGCGTCCTACGTTCGCTCAAGGGCAACGGACCTGGGCATAGAACCTCCGTGGTTCGAGAAGCGGGACATTCACGTTCACGTGCCGGAGGGTGCAACGCCCAAGGACGGCCCGTCTGCGGGCATCGCCATGGCGACGGCGGTGGTTTCGGTGATGACGGGGATTCCCATCCGCCGCGACCTTGCCATGACGGGCGAAATCACTCTGCGCGGTCGGGTTCTGCCCATCGGTGGATTGAAGGAAAAGCTCCTGGCGGCCCTGCGCGGCGGTATCTCCACGGTTCTCATTCCCGAAGAGAACGCCAAGGACCTGGCGGACATCCCAGACAACGTGAAAAACGCTCTGGAGATCGTGCCGGTGTCGCGCATGGATGAGGTGCTGAAACGCGCGCTGACTCGCATGCCGGAAGCCATTGAGTGGACCGAACCCGCAAAGTCCAGCGATGGACCCGCCCCGGCCCACGGCGAGGAAGACGAAACCGCCTTCCTCCGCGCCCACTAAGGCTCTGTCGGGCCGCAGCAGCACTGCGGCCCAAATCAGGGATCGAGGCGAACCGAAGAGGTTTTCGCGCGGACGGTGGTTCGCGCGGCGTCGGTCCTGCGGCGATGAAACGCCTTTGCAGTGCGATGTCAGCGGGCGCCCGTCCGCCGAGACCACCCTATGGCGATCTTACGGCACCAGGCGTGGATGCACGGGATGCCAGAGCGCGTTCCAGCAACAGTGATCATGTTGCAGCTCGGACAGTGCGGAAAGACAAGAACTCAGAGGAGGTCACGCGATCGCCTGAGCGTGTTCACTGCTCTATCGCTATGGACCCGGGTCGATGGAGTGCAGACGGTTCCGGCGGAAGATCGAGCGCCGGTTTTCCGGACTTTGCGAAGTGAAACGGTCTGCCGGGCTACTCCGCCGCGCAGAGGTTGTCCTGGGCGACTGCTTCCAGATCCGCCAGCAGCCGATGGAGAGCCGAGAGGCGTTCGGCGCCGTAGCGATCTTCCAGCAGCGTTGCCGTATCGAGCCAGCTTTGGCGGGCTGCGCGGAAGGTTTCGCCGCCATGGGCCGTGAGGCTAAGGCGCCGTTCCCGCCGATCATCGCCCGTACAGGCTGCCACAAGGTCGGCCATGCGCATCCGCTCGACGGTCCGTGACAGGGTCGTGCGATCCGTGCCGACCATCTCCGCCAAACACGAAAGCGTGAGCGGCGACTTTGCGTTCAGCACCGAGAGAACCGCATAGGTGACGATGGAGACGCCGTGCGGCTCCAACGCCGCATCATAGACGCTGGTGATTTGCCGCGCGATCCGCCGCAGCCGCAGGCAAGTGCATGGCAAAGACTTTTGATGGTCATTGCAAAGCTCCGCCGCAGCGACGGTCATGGGGTCCAGAATGGGCTTGTCCATTACAACGAATTAAATGGCGCAGCTTCGTAAGATTCCAATGGGTTTGGGGTCTTTGCCAAACCGAACATTGCCATCAGGTGGCGCTTGCGAGCCTGGGGGACGGGGCGTCGCGGATCGGAAGATGGATGAGGGCTGCAAGAACACCCAGCAGCACACTGATCCACCACAGTAGATCGTAAGATCCGGTTTGCTCGAAGATCACGCCGCCCAACCACACGCCCATGAACGAGCCGATCTGGTGAGACAGAAAGACCACCCCGAAGAGGGTCGCCATGTAGCGCGGCCCGAACATCACCGCCACAAGGCCTGATGTGAGCGGGATCGTGGAAAGCCAAAGAAGCCCCATGGTCGCCGAAAAGACGATCACGCTTGCCGGTGAGATGGGGATGAGGAGGAAAGCCAAAATCACCACTGAACGCGCGAAATAAAGGAAGGCGAGGGCGTAGGCTTTCGACACCCGCTGGCCGACGGCGCCGGAGGCAAGGGAACCGGCGATGTTGAAGAGGCCGATCAAAGCAAGGGCGATACCACCAAGCTGCGGGCCGAACCCGAGGTCGCTAAGGTACGCGGGAAGGTGCGCCACAATACAGGCGACGTGGAAGCCGCAAACAAAGAACCCGATGACGAGGAGCACGTAGCTTCGGTAGGCGAAGGCTTCGCTCATCGCCTCCGACAGGCTTTGGCGGGGCGCGTTGGGATCGGCGACGGTCCGCCCTTGAAGGGGAATGGCAAGGAGCACCATGACCGTGGCGACGGCGGCAAAGGCGTAAAGGGTCGCGTACCACCCGTATTGCGCGATGAGGACGGCTCCCAAGGGACCAAACACGAACATTCCCAAAGACCCAGCCGCCGTTCCGACGCCAAAGGCGAGGCTCCGCCGCGCCGGCGAAACGGCCCGTCCGAACGCCGACAGGACGATGGTGAACGAAGAAGCCGACATGCCAAGCCCCATCGTCACCCCGAAGACGAGGTAGAGCGCCGTCGCGCTTTCAAGCTCCGCCAACCCCCAAACGGAGAATGCGTAAAGAATGCTACCGCCAGCGAGGACCCGCGCCGTGCCGTAGCGGTCGGCAAGGGCGCCGCAGATGGGCTGCCCGATCCCCCAAACGAGGTTTTGGATGGCAAAGGCGAGGGCAAACGTCTCGCGGCCCCAGGGTCGAGCCGCTACCAGATCGGTCTGGAAGAGCCCGAAGGTGGATCGCTCGCCGAAGCCAATAAGCGCGATGGCGCAGCCGCACGCGACGATCAGAGGGACAGGGAACGATCGGGCCATGGCGACACGCTCCAGTTAGAACAGCTCATAAATTTACCGCTCAAGTCACCGGCGCGGCAAGGATACGAGATGCATGGCACAGTCCCGGCGCCGATCCGTCGTGGGATGGCACGTCAGTCCTAGGCGTCTATAGAACTTAAAATTTTACGGAAACTTCAATGGGTTGAATGTTTCGCGGGAAGGAAGCGCGGCTCTGTTTTCGATCGACCGGCTAAACGTCGTTGCGGTCTAGGGAAATGCTGGTCTGATGGCATGCCGTCAGATCAGGTCCCAGCTCTCGCCAACCTGAGGTGTGAGCTGTTTCTTAGACCTCACTGGGAATTGGGCAGGCCAAAACAACCCTAACGCAGTCGTCCCTGCGACGGGGTCAACGCCGTTGAGTGGGGGCTCAAAGGACGAGGGTGCTCGACGTGGTGCGGTAATGCTCCAACAGGAGGGTGACGGCCCGGTCGGCCTCGCGGGCGACGGCGGCCTCAAAAATCGCCTGGTGCTCCCGCGCCACATCCCGGGCTGAGCGGGCGTTGGTTCGGGCTATTCGGCGATAGCGAATGGCTCGGTCATAAAGCTCGCCGCAGTAGGCAAGGGTGGTGGTCGAGGTGCAGGCAGCCAGAAGCGCACCATGGAAGCGGCGGTGGTGGGTCTCCCAGGTGCTGTGCGAACGCTCGGCCCGATCGAGCCGGTGGAAGGCGACGATGAGCGCGTCCTCCCACGTTTCGTCAGCGTTGGCGAGGCTGTCACGCAGGGCGGCTGCCTCAAGCCAGCACCGCGCTTTGACGATGTCGGTAAATTCTTCCGTGCTGGCCGGAGCCACGCGAAAGCCGCGATTATCGAGCTTTTCCACCAGCCGCTCGGCGGCCAACTGGCTGAGGGCCTCGCGGATGGGGGAGGCGCCGGCGTCATAGCGCGCACTGAGGTCGCTGACTTTCAGCTTGCTCGCCGGGGCGAGGGCGCCCGCCAGAATGTCCCCGCGCAGGCGGCGCCAAACCTGAACCGTCAGGGACGTTTCGCTGTCGGTGCGCTCAACTGCCATGCGCCGGTCTCCGCCCCCTCAATCCGCGTTGCAATTCTCGAGAGTCTTCTCGGGCGCTGCGGTTTTTAATGCGCACAGCACCAGATCGAAACTCACCTTCCACCATGGACCATCCACCTTGCCGGAAAGTTCCAGACCGGCCGGGAAGGTGCCGGGCGGTTGGGGCACATACTCCATGATGAGGTCGTCACGTACGCCGAAGACCGCATCCTCGTCGAGGTAGGCGTCGTCGCGGGGAAAGACCTCGGTCACGAGCCGGCGGTGCCCGTTCGCGGCAACGATGAAGTGGAGGTGGGACGGGCGCCAAGGGTGTCGACCGGTTGCCTCCAGAAGCTCGCCCACCGGCCCGTCAGTGGGCACTGTATAGGGGGCGGGGCGCACGGTGGTGAAGGCGTATCGCCCGTCTTCGCCGGTCACCATGGTGGCGTGGAACTCGAACGGTGCCATGGCCTCATCCTGGGCGGCGTAAAGGCCGTTGGTGGCGGTCTGCCAAATGTCGATCTTCGCACCGCCAAGGGGTGTGCCGTCGACGCTTTTTACGATGCCTTCCACAAGCACCACGTCGCCGGGATTGTCTTTCTTCAGGTCGCCACCCACCGCCAGCGGCGGCGCGTTTTCCTGGTGGAATGGCCCCAACACGCTGGAGCTGGTGCCATCCTCGGGCGAGTGCAGCATGTCCACCAGCGCCGAAAGGCCAAAGATGTCGGACAGGAGCACGAACTCGTGGCGCTTGTCGTCGCTGATGGCGCCGGTGGCCTCCAGGAACTGGATGCCGCGCATCCACTCCTCGTGGGTGAGATTGGTCTCACGGGCGAAGGCGTGCAGGTGGTGAGCGAACCGTTCCATGATGAAGGCAAGGCGTGGGTTCGTCTCCGAGCCGAAGGTTTTTAAGAACGCTTCGGTGATGGTGTCGGACGTAACGTTTCGCATGGGTTTACCTCATTAGACGAGCGCGAGGCTGAGCGCCGGATAACGAATGAGAACGATGAGAACGAGGAGCATCACCACCGCGAAGGGAAAGGCGCCAAGGAAGACGTCTTTTAAGGTGATGCGCGGATCGTCGAGCGTCGCCTTGATGACGAAGCACGAGAGCCCCAGCGGCGGTGTCAGAAGACCGATTTCGGCGACTACCACGGAGATAATGCCAAACCAGACGAGGCTGAGCCCCATCTGGTCGATGAGGGGCAGGAAAAGCGGAACGACGATGAGGATGATCGAGGCGGTATCAAGGATGGTGCCGAGGAAGATCATCAGGATGACATAAAAAACCATCACCCAGACAAAGCCGAATTGGTTGGTGTCCAGGAAGGTGGCGAGCTCGTTGGGAAGGCCGGCGAGGCCGAGCATGCGGCTATAGATGGAGGCGGCCGTGATGAGAAAGAGGATGGCCGCGGTAATGCGCCCGGTCTCCACCGTTGCTTCCCAAAAGCCGCGCCAGGTCATGCGCCTGCGCACAAGGGCGATGAGCAGACCCACCGCAGCGCCAGCCGCGCCTGCCTCCACTGCGGTGAGCCAGCCGGTGTAAATTCCGCCGAGAACCACAACGATCAGGAGGACCGTCGGCACGGTTTTGGACAGGGCCTCCCCAAGGCCCAGCGCTGGAATGGAACTTTCCATGGACGCCGGGCCGCCCACGAAGCGAGGCATCACCCGACCCATCAAGAATATTGCGATGATGAAGGCGGCGGCGAGGATGAGCCCCGGAATCACCCCGGCGAGGAACATTTCCGCCACCGATTGCTCGGCCACGAACGAGTAGATGATGAGCATTGCAGAGGGCGGAATGATCATGCCCAGCACAGAAGAACCGGCGACCACGCCGACGGCGAAGCGTTTTCCGTACTCGAAGCGCATCATCTCCGGGACGGCGATTTTGGCAAAGACGGAGGCCGACGCGATGGAGGAGCCGGTGACGGCGGCGAACACCGCGTTTGCGCCCACGGTCGCCATCCCGAGCCCGCCGCGCACGGTGCGGAAGGCGCTGTTCATCACCTCGTAGACGTCGGTTCCGAGGCCTGCTTTGGAGACGATGAGCCCCATGAAGGTGAAGAGGGGAATGGTGGCGAACGCGTACTCCATCACGCTGTCGCCGACCGCGATTTTCAGAAGGTTGAGCGAGAGCTGCGGGCTGTCGCGCATGATCCAGATGGCGACGAACGACACCGACGCGAGCGCGATGGGGATATAGAGCCCCAGATAGATCAGGACGACGATGGCCGCGACCGACAGGAGCCCGATTTCGATGGGGCTCATAGGGATTCGTCCCGGGGAACGTCAGAAATACCCGCGGTTGGACCTTGGATGACCTTTGCTGCGAACAGCAACGTGCAAAGGGCGGCGCTGAACACGATGGTTCCCTTCACCGGCCACCATGGCGCGGTGAAAACGCCTGGAACGCCGAAATAGTCGCCGCTTTCCCATGCATCTAGGAACTCTGGCCACGTGGCCACGGTGATAAGCGCCATGAGCACCGCCGAGATGAGATCGGCGATGCGCCGCATGACGTTTTCCATGCGCGGATGGCCTGATCCCACCACGAGCAAAAACCCGTCGGAGCGGGTGAGGCGGCCAGTGCGCACCACATCGGGAAGCTGGAGAAACACGATGAGGACCATGGAAAACTGAACGATTTCCACGGCCCCCAAGAATGGCGCCGAAAACGCGCCGCGGGCCACCACGTCGTAGTTGAGCACGGCCACGAGGCCGATCACCACCAGTGTCCCGACCACGTTGGCCGCGATGGCGATCGCCCCCAGGGTTTTTACGACCACGCCGCGGCGCTCGGTATTGCGTCGTTAGTTGGTGGCGAGGCCGGCGGCCCAGTCGCGGGCTGGTTCCATGCCGGCGGCTTTGAGCTTGTCGACGTAGGCTTTCAGCATCGCCGAGCCGTCCTTGCCGTTTTGGTCAAGGCCAGAGGCCCACTCGGCAGCAATGTTGGGCATAGCGTCGGCCCAGGCTTTGCGTTCGTCCGGCGAAAGCTCCACCACCGTGCCGCCGCCAGCCTTATAGGCTTCAAGGCTTTCTGCGGCGCGGTCCATGGCAATGGACGCCACATGGTCACGATAGGCGACGGCCACTTCCAAAAGCACGTCCTTTACTTCGTCGGGAAGTTTATCCCAGTAGTCTTTGTTGACGGTCACGGTCTTCGAATTCACCGCGCCAAGGTCCGCTTTCAGCATGTATGGTGCAACTTCGGCGATCTTGAACGTCTTGGCGGCTTCCGGCCACAGCATGCCCTGGTCCACAAGGCCGGTCTGGAACATGTTGTAAAAGTCGGTGAGGCCACCGCGCACACCCGCTGCGCCGTCGATCCCTTCCAGATAGCGAAGGTTGATCCCAGCGCCGGCCACCTTGTTGCCTTCGACACTGGCAATACCCTCGATGGGTTCGCGGCTGAAGAGTTGATAGCTGTCGAGGACGACGCCCGTGGCAAGGTAGACTTGGTTTTCTTCCTCAAATTCCTGCTGCATGGCCGGAAATTCTTTGGCGATTTCATCCACTGCCTTGGCAACGACGCGCGCATCGGCGGCGATGAAGGGCGTCACGCCGGCGATAGCCTGGCTTGGAAGTTTTGAGTTGTGGAAGATGGTGGTGACGATGCCGATGTCACCCAGCCCGAGGCGTACGCCTTCCAAAACGCCTTTCGGTTTGACGATGGAGCCGCCGTAGCTCTCCTGCCAATCCATTTTGAAGTTACCGGTCTCAGCAAGGCGCTTGTCCACTTCCGGAATGAAGAAGTCAGAAAACTCCTTCACCCAAAGGGCGCGCGCCGGATAGCCGTCGATGACGGTGGCGCGGATGGTCTCGGTCGCCATCACCGGGGTTGAAGCCATCGCGACCGCGATTGCCGCTAGGCCAAGTAATCGTTGCATGGGATCCTCCCGATTTGTTGCTACGGCGCGTCCTCGCAGGGCGCGCGCCCGGGCGGCCTACGCCGCCTTCTTCCAAGTCTCGTTGATCACCGTTCCGGCATGGACGAAGAGCTTTGCCAGAGGACAGTATTTCCGCACCTCTGCCGCGACGCGCTCCAGATCGGCCTCGCTGCAGTCGCCATCGGCGGCAATTTCAAGGTTGATGACTTTGAACGGCGTTTCGACTTCTTCCATGAGAAGTGTGCCACGCCGGTCGAATTCGTAGGTGGCCGTGATGGTAAGGTGGCCCATGGAAACGCCAAGCTTATTGGCGCACTTGTGGCCAATCACATTGGTGCAGCCGATGAGGGCAGACACCGCCGTTTCGGTGGGGCTAAGGCCCTCGTTGGTGCCGCCGCGCTCCACCGGCTCGTCGATCACCGAAGCCACATCGCGGATGGAGATATCGGTGCGCGAATGGGACGGCGAGCGCGCGTTCATCACCATCTTCACCAAGGTTTTCTGCTTTACTTGCACCATGGCGTTTCTCCTCAGGCGAAGCTGCATACTTTGTCGAACGAAAAGCGCGGCAGCTTGCCGAAGAGCGCACTTTCGTCCGCGTAGCCAAGATTACAAAGAAAGTTCGACCTCAGCGTCGTTCCGGTGAAGAACTCTTCATCGACGATGGCATTGGAAAAGCCCGACATGGCGCCCACGTCGAGCCCCAGCGCCCGGGCCGCCATCATGAAGTAGGCGCCCTGGAGTGTGCCGTTGCGAAAGGCGGTCTGCTCGATGTGATCGGGCTTTCCTTCAAAGGCAGGCCGGCGGTCCTCGTGGGGGAAGAGGAACGGCAACTCTTTCCAAAATTCCAGGTCGTGGGCGATGATTGCCGTCACCGGCGCGGTCATCATCTTTGGGACGTTCTTTTCCTTCAGCGCCTTGGCGAGACGCTCTTTGCCGGCCTTGCTTTCCACAAAGACGATCCGGACCGGGCACGTGTTCATGCTGGTCGGACCGGCCGCCATGATGACGTAGATCTCTTCGAGCAGCTCCCGCGGCACGGGCTTGTCGGTCCACGCATAGTGGGATCGAGCGGCTCGCAAGAGTAGGTCGATGGCGTCATCGTGGAGCCGGGCGATGCGCTCGCGAACATCGCGCACCTTGTGGTGCGCCTCCTTGATTCCAGGGTCCACGGCAGATGCGGTACTCATGCGGTGGGCCCCTCGGCGACGATGGGATTCTTTAAGACGCCGATGCCCTCGATTTCCACTTCCACCGTTTCACCGGGGCGGAGCCAGCGAGGCGGTTTTCGGGCATGGCCCACACCGGGCGGCGTTCCCATGGCGATGAAATCGCCGGCTTCCAAGGTGGCGTATTGGGAGATGGTTGCGATGGTTTTGGCCACCGGCCAGAGCATGTCCGAGGTGGTGGCGCTTTGGAGCACTTCGTTGCCCACACGGCTCTCGATTTTCAGCCCCGAAGCGCCCTCAGGAAGCTCGTCAGGGGTCACCACCACCGGACCGATGGGACCGGTGGCATCGAAATTTTTCCCCGGCGTCCATTGGTGGGTTTTGCGCTGGTATTCGCGCACCGAACCGTCGTTAAAGAGGGTGTAGCCAAACACGTGCTTGAGCGCGTCGGCCTCGGCGATGTGCTTGCCGCCTTTGCCGATGATCACCATCAGCTCGGCCTCATAGTCCAACTGCTCAGAACACTCGGGCACCACCATCGGCGCACCTGCCGGGAGCATGGAATTAAGCCCGCGCATGAAGAGCGCCGGATAGGTGGGGACCTCGTAGCCGCCCTCCTTGATGTGGTCCACGTAGTTGAGGCCGAGGCAGATGATCTTGCTGGGCCGGGCGACGGGAAGCGCCGGAGATACGGACGACAAAGGCACCCGCGGCGCTCCGGCCGCTTGGCGCGCCACCCATGTCAGCCCATCTGGATGGGCGATGATGGCGGAAAGGTCAGTGCCGAATTCCGGGTCGGTTGCAGTGAGCTGGGCGGCGCTTTCTCCGTCCACAAGGAAAACCCCTGCCGCGCCATCATGGGTGCCCGCCATCAGCCGCATAGTCGCTCCTTCGTCGTAAGAAGCCCGATTGCACCGACAAAATATTAAAATGTCAATCTTTATCGATAAAAATTCCTATGCATGGATTGTCCCGATCTTTTCGTCGCGACGCGTGGGATCGTTTCCGAAGGGTGCCGTTTGACGGCTGAGGCCTTCTCAATTGCCGGAGACTGCCACGCCGAGGATTAGTTCACCGACCGGCTTCCCATGCCCGTCAACCTAAGGCGCGAGCCGTTGTTCGGGTTTGACTAGAATTTAGTCAGGCCGGGACAGGCCGAGAGCGATGCCCGATCCAAACAAATGAGATCGGCGCTTTACCCATTTGTCCATTCGCCGTCCCGGGTCTCGCCCCAAAACCGTCAGCGTGGCTCGCGCCAGAGGGAAACGCAGGGAATTTTCGTGCGGTCGCAGCGCTCCGCGAACCGTTTGGCGATTTCCGTCACTTCCTGCATCAGCCCCGCTTCCAGCGTGATGGGTTGAAGGCCAAGGTTGAGGAAACGGTCGTGCTCCACGTGGAGTTCGTTGTCCGGCGCTTCGTTGCGGGGGTTGGGCAGGTACGCCACCTCGACGCCGGTGCGCTGGGCGATCATCTCGGCCAGGTCGCGCACCCGGTGGGTCTCGGTCATTTGGTTGAGAATGTTCACGCGCTCGCCGGCCTGGGGTGGATTTTCAATGGCAAGCTCCACGCAGCGGCAGGTGTCGCGAATGTTGATGAACGCGCGGGTCTGCCCGCCGGTGCCGTGGACGGTGAGGGGGTAGTTTATGGCCGCCTGCATCAAGAAGCGGTTGAGCACCGTGCCGTAGTCACCGTCGTAGTCAAACCGGTTGATGAGCCGTTCATCGAGCATGGTTTCATCAGTTTGCGTGCCCCAGACGATGCCCTGGTGAAGGTCTGTGATTTTTACGCCATCATTCTTGTTGTAGTAAAAAAAGAAAAGCTGATCCTGGGTCTTCGTCATATGATAGACGGAGCCCGGATTTGCGGGGTAGAGGATTTCTTGATCTTCCAGACCGTGATCCGTTGCTACCTTGATGCGCAGATAACCTTCCGGAATCTTCATTCCCGCGGTGCCGTAACCATAGACGCCCATGGTGCCGAGGTGCACCAGATGGGCGTCCACACCCGATTCCACGATGGCGCACAGGACGTCGTGGGTGGCGGAGAGGTTGTTGCGCACCGTGTAGCGTTTGTGCGCCGCGGTCTTCATGGAGTAGGGGGCGGCGCGCTGTTCGGCAAAGTGGACAATGGCGTCCGGTTCTTCCTCGACAATGAGCGACAGAAGGCGGTGGTACTGCTCGCCAACG
>JBCCYN010000051.1:0-25994 GCA_039189655.1 Pseudomonadota bacterium
CCGCGCACCTCGTCTGCGGGAACGTAGTAGTCGCGGTTGTAATTGAACGTGTGCCCGATGCCCCAGACAAGCGATGCGGCAAAGCTGATCAGCGCAAGCCACCAGATGTGCCAGACCAGCGCAAAGCCCATAACCGTCAGCAAGCCGGAAATCACCACGCCGCTCGATGTGTAATGCGGCATGTGGATCGGGACGAAGCCGGATGTGCGGGGCGCGTAGCCATTACGCTTCATGTGATCCCAGGCGTCGCGTTCGTAGACCCGCGGTGTGAAGGCGAAGTTGTAGTAGGGCGGGGGCGAAGTCGTCGACCATTCGAGCGTCCGGCCGCCCCAGGGGTCGTTCCCCACCGCCAGTTCGTCGCGCTTTATCACCGAGACGACGATCTGGATCACGAAGGCCACGATACCTATGGCTACCAGAAGCGACCCAAGGAGCGCGGTGAAGAAGTACCCGGAGTACACGGTGTCTTCAAACTGGCTGAGCCGGCGCGTGACGCCCATCAGCCCCAGAACGTAGAGCGGCATGAAGGCGAGGTAGAAGCCGCTGACCCAGCTCCAGAAGCTGACCTTGCCCCAGAACGGATCGAGCTTGAAGCCGAAGGCCTTGGGCCACCAATAGACGATGCCCGCGAAGATGCCGAAGACCACGCCGCCGATGATCACGTTGTGGAAATGCGCGACCAGGAACAGCGAGTTGTGCAGGACATAGTCGGCGGGGGGGACGGCCAGAAGCACACCGGTCATGCCGCCAATGACAAAGGTCAGCATGAAGGCCACGACCCACATCATCGGAAGCTCGTATTCGATCCGGCCTTGGTACATCGTAAAGAGCCAGTTGAAGAGCTTGGCCCCGGTGGGGATCGAGATGATCATGGTCGTGATCCCAAAAAATGAGTTCACGCTGGCGCCCGCACCCATGGTGAAGAAGTGGTGCAGCCAAACAATGTACGACAGGATCATGATCACGCAGGTGGCGTAGACCATTGAAGTGTAGCCAAAGAGCCGCTTGCCAGTGAAAGTGGGGACGATCTCCGAATAAATGCCAAATATTGGCAAGATGAGGATGTAGACTTCCGGGTGCCCCCAGATCCAGATGAGGTTCACGTACATCATCGGGTTGCCACCCAAATCGCTCGTGAAGAAGTTCATGTCCAGGTAGCGGTCGAGGGTGAGCAGCGCGAGGGTGGCGCTCAATACTGGAAAGGTGGCGACAATCAGAACGTTGGCGCAAAGTGTTGTCCAGCAAAACACTGGCAACTTCATCCACGTCATGCCGGGCGCACGCATTTTCACGAGCGTGACGATGAGGTTGATACCCGACAACGTGGTGCCGATGCCGGCAATGTTGAGGGACCATAGGTAATAGTCCATCCCCACGGTTGGACTGTATTCCAAGCCCGATAACGGTGGATAGGCGAGCCACCCCGTCGTCGAAAACTCGCCCACGAAGAGCGAGAGCATGATGAGGATGACACCCGAAGTCGTGAGCCAGAAGCTTAAGTTATTGAGGAACGGGAACGCCACGTCGCGCGCACCGATCTGCAGCGGCATGACGTAGTTCATCAACCCGACCACGAACGGCATGGCCACGAAGAAGATCATGATCACGCCGTGGGCAGTAAAAATCTGGTCGTAGTGGTGGGCGTTGAGGTAGCCTTCGTAGCCCATGGACGCGAGGGCTTGCTGGGTGCGCATCAGCATCGCGTCGGCAAACCCGCGCACCAGCATCACCAGCCCCAGGACCATGTACATGATCCCGATCTTCTTGTGGTCGATGCTGGTGAACCACTCCTTCCAAAGGTATCCCCAGAGCCGGTAGTAGGTGAGCGCGGCTAGAACGCCGGTGCCGCCAATGACCACCACGATGAAGGTGACGAGCAAGACCGGCTCATAGAACGGAAAAATATTCCAATTCAGCTTGCCGAAAATGGGGTCTATGGCGCCCGAATATGCCGCGCTGTAGTCACCGGCCGATGCTGCCGAAGGACCTGCCATGGGTGGTACCGAGGCTCCTCAGTTTGAGCGTTCTAGTTCGCCGCCTGCGGTTGCTGTGTAACGCTCCGGCCTTGCGTGAAGTCGGGCAGTCGATCGATGGCCGCGTAGATTTCCGCCGAGCGGTCCCGCGCCGACGGTTTGACGAGCGCCAGGAAAGCGGCGGCATCGTCCGCCGAGCAGATGCCGGCAAAGGCCGTGCGCATGAAGAGCCCGTCCAAGCCGCCGCCGCCCAGGGCATCCACCATCATCATGTCGTTCTGACAAAGTGTGCCGTGGTCGGTGCACAGGTTGACAATGAGATCCCACAAGCCGTCTTCGACGCCGTTATAGTAGGTGACCGGATGATCGATGCTCGGCTGGTCGAGGGAGATGAACGTATCGCGATCGAGGGTTTTGGCGCCGGTCTTGACCGTCTTCACCCACTCGTCGAACCCGTCCGCATCAAGGGCGTCGAAGGTGAAGCGCATTTGGGAAAAGCCTGCACCACTATAGTTCGATGAGAACCCGTCGTAGGTACCATCTTCGTTGAAGACAGCGTTAAGCTCTGTCTGCATACCGGGCATGGCGTAGATCATGCCGGCAAGGGCAGGCACGTAAAACGAGTTCATCACCGTGGTGGAGGTGATCTGAAATTCGATGGGCCGGTCGACGATGGCGGCGGCCTGGTTGACGCTCGCCACGCCGTACTCGGGATAGATGAACAGCCACTTCCAATCGAGGGCGACCACCTGGACGAGCATGGGTTTGACGCTCTCGTCGATGGGCTGCTCGGCGGAAATGCGGCGCAAGGGATCGTAGGGATTGAGGCGGTGGGTAGCGACCCACGTGAGGCCCGCCAGGCAAATGATGATGGCGAGCGGCACCGACCAGATGACGATTTCGAGGCTGATCGAGTGGCTCCACTCGGGCTCATAGCGTGCCGACTTGTTGGAAGAGCGGTAGTAAAACGCAAAGAACAGCGTCAGCAGGATCACGGGCAAGATCACGATCAGCATCAGCACCGTGGAGTAGATGATGAGTTCGCTTTGCTGCTGCGCCACGTCGCCCGACGGGTTCATCACCACAAGATTGCACCCGCCCAGTAACCCGGCGGTTGCTGCCACGAAAATCGCGGGAAGCGCGCGTGCCTTCCGCATCACTGCAGCGCGTAAATGCATGGCCGTGTTTTACCTTGGCTATTCGACCGGCCACTCCCAGCGATCGCTTCGGCCAGCCGTTTTCATCCAATGCCGATGGTACAATGGTCGGGTAGGTCGGCGATAGTCGCAAAACGTAACAGCCAGCAGCTTTGGCCCAGCCTGAGCTGGAATTTCTCTCGTTTCAGATTGAGCAATCGTTTTACCGGGCGGTGTCCGTTCGGCTTCTTTGTGGGCCCGGAGGCGCTGGGCGGGCCGGCAGGCGCCATCGACGATGGCGCGCATTTTCAGTCCTCAAAGGGAGGGATCCGGCGTATTATGCGACAATATGCCTAAGGGTTCTGGGCCGCTGCCCCACCTGCAGGAATTGTGCGTGTGGGAGGACGTGACTGTGCACGCCGGCCACGATCGGCCATAGTCGGAATCGGGGGAGAGACGGGCGTGGGCTTTTTGATATCGCGCGCCGCCGTGTGGTTGGTGGGGGCGCCATTTCTTCTTCAGGGGAAGTCGTGACCGAAACGAGCGTTAGCCATTCCCATCCGGTGACCGTCGATGAAGTGGTCACCACGGTGATCATGTCCCGGGTGACGGACTATTTTGGATTCTTTGTTTACGCCATCGCATCGGCGCTCGTGTTTCCAAGGCTCTTCTTCCCGAACTTCAGCCCGGTCACGGGCATGCTCCTGTCGTTCGCAGTCTTTTCGCTAGCCTTCATCGTTCGGCCCATCGCCAGCATGTTGGGGCGCAAAATTCAGCGAAAGATCGGCCGGCCGGGCAAGATCGTCATCGCGGTAATTTTCCTGGGCGCGTCCACCATGGCCATCGGTTTTTTGCCGGGCTACGAGAAGATCGGGTGGTGGGCGCCGGCACTCCTGGCCTTCTTGCGCATCATGCAAGGTCTTGGGCTGGGCGGTTCTTGGGACGGCATCACGCTGCAGCTCCAGAGCGCGGCGCCGGAGGGGCGCAAGGGCATTTACGCGATGGTTCCGCAGTTGGGTGGCCCCATCGGATTTTGCGTGGCGGCGTCGCTCTTTTTCGTGCTCACGGGTTTCCTCACCGAAGAGGAGTTCATGAGCTTTGGTTGGCGCTTTGCCTTCTTCGGTGTGTTGGCAACCAACGTGGTGTCGCTGTTTGCCCGGCTCAGGCTGATGACAGCGGACTTTGGCGCAGCGCGGGTGTCGACCCAGTCGGCGCCCTTCATTCCGCTCCTGCGCACCCAGTGGAAGCCCATCTTGATATCGACGATGATCCCACTGGCAAGCTACGCGCTCTTCCACATGGTCACGGTATTTCCGCTCGGCTACGTGATCCTTTACAGCGACCGGCCGATCTCGAGCATTCTCCTCCTGCAGATGGCGGGGGGGAGCCTGGCGGTCCTTTCGGTGATCGCATCGGGCGTGCTGGCTGACATGTTCAGCAGGCGCTGGGTGATTCTTGTCAGCACCAGCCTCATTCCGATCCTTTGCCTCACCATCACCACCCTGGACACCTACCCGGCCGTCTACATCATCCTCGGCATGATCTTATTGGGCCTCAGCATCGGCCAATCGAGCGCCATCGTCCCGGACCGCTACCCGCCCGCCTACAGCTATTCGGGCACCGCGCTATCGACCAACCTGTCCTGGATTGTGGGTGCGGCGTTTGCACCGCTGGTGGGCATGGGGCTCACGGCAGCGTTCGGGCTGTGGGCGGCGGCGCTTTATCTGTTGTCGGGGGTCATCGTCACCCACGTGACGCTCTACCTCCTGAAGCGGCAGGAGCAAGTTCGCGCGACATCGTAGACGGGGCCTTGGCCCCCTGACGCGCCCTCGGTGGAGGAGTTTCTGTGGGTGGGCTGCGGTGCCGCCCCTTGGTAGGGGGCAAGGGGGCGCAACGGGTCCCGACTTGTACCGGCGCAGCGGAAAACCCGCCGTTGTCACGGCTTGGTGAAGACCGGTAGTGACGCGCCGCGGGCTTGGGCGCCCAACCGAATTCAGGCTTGCACCGGCGAGCGCAGGTTGCTATGACATCGCGTTGAGACGGGCGCAGCGGGGGTGGTGCGTCCATTTTGCGTCTAAAAGATACCGGCAAATTGCCTTGTGACACACGTGTCGCAGGGCAAAACGGCGTCTTGAGAAGTTGGCCGAGGTAGGCGTGGCGACAAACCCATTTCAGTTCGTTCAGGAAGTGCGCCAGGAGGCGAGCAAGGTCGTTTGGCCTTCCCGGCGCGAGACGATGATCACCACATTGATGGTTTTCGTCATGTGCGCATTCGCGGCGGCGTTTTTCTTCCTGGTTGATAAGCTGTTGGGCTGGGGCGTTGGGTTGGTTCTGGGCTGAGCGCTGAAGACGGCCGCTCACGGGACCATCGGGGAGTAAGATGCAGAAGCGCTGGTATATCGTCCACGCCTACACGAATTTCGAAAACAAGGTGCGCGAGGCGATCCTCCAAGAAGTGAACTCGCGGGGCCTGTCGGAGATGTTCGACGAAGTCCTCGTACCCAAGGAAAAGGTGACGGAGGTCAAACGCGGTCGCCGGGTGGATTCGGAGCGCAACTATTTTCCCGGCTACGTGCTCGTCAAATGCGCGCTTACGGACGAGGTTTTCCACCTCATCAAGAACACGCCAAAGGTGACCGGATTTTTGGGCGCGACCCAGCGTCCGCAGCCGATCCCCGACCGAGAGGCGGAGCGCATCCTCCAGCAGGTCACCGAGGGCGTTGAGCGGCCCCGGCCTACCGTGTCCTTCGAGGTGGGCGAGCAGGTGCGGGTGTCGGATGGGCCGTTCGCCTCCTTCAACGGCTTTGTGGAGGAAGTGGACGACGAGCGGGCTCGGGTGAAGGTGGCGGTTTCGATCTTTGGCCGGCCGACGAATGTGGAGCTGGAATACGCGCAGGTGGAGAAGATGGCCGGGTAGGATACCGGTCCATAGGGGCTAAAATGTCGCCCGAGGGGCTGGATGCGTCAAACCGCTGGCGCGGTTCCTCCACTTCGTTGCGGCGCGTTGCGTGACCCATCCAGCCCCTCGGGCGATGGGGTGCCCATGGTGGCTCCGGAGGAACGACCGGGAACATGGTTTTTCCTGGTTCACTAGAGGAACGATTTGGGGATCAAGGTTTTGACTGGCCGACGGGTTTTGGGACCTGGGCCGTCTTAAAATGCGGGAGGCGATGGGGCGGCCAACCCCGTAGCCGGAACCGCGAACGGGCGTAGGGCCCGATTGTGGCAAGGGGCTTTGCCCCGGAAAGGACGCAAGTGGCGAAGAAGATTGCAGGCTTTATCAAGCTGCAGGTGCCTGCGGGGGTGGCAACGCCATCGCCGCCCATCGGGCCGGCGCTGGGTCAGCGCGGGTTGAATATTGTCATGTTCACCAAGGAATTTAACGCCAAGACCCAGGACATGGAAAAAGGCGCTCCCTGTCCGACCATCATCACCTACTACACCGACAAATCCTTCACCTTCGAGATCAAGACGCCGCCGGTGTCCTTTTTCCTGAAGAAGGCGACGGGGCTGCCGAAGGGGTCCACAGCGCCAGGCCGTGAGAAGGCGGGAACGGTCGGTCGGGACAAGGTGCGCGAGATCGCCGAAGCCAAGATGAAGGATTTGAACGCCGACACCGTCGAGCAGGCCATGCGAATGGTTGAGGGCTCGGCGAAGTCCATGGGCCTGGAGGTGGTGGACTGATGGGTAAGCTTGCCAAGCGCGTCAAAGCCTCCCGCGAGGGGATCGACCGCAAAAAGGTCTACCCGCTCGATGAAGCGGTCAAAATGCTCAAAGAGCGTTCCAAGGTGAAGTTCGACGAAACCGTCGAGGTGGCATTCAATTTGGGCGTCGATCCCCGCCACGCGGACCAGATGGTGCGCGGCGTGTGCGTGCTGCCCAACGGCACCGGCAAGTCGGTGAAGGTCGCAGTCTTTGCCCGGGGCGATAAGGCGGAAGAAGCGAAGGCCGCTGGCGCCGACATCGTTGGTGCGGAAGAGCTTGTCCAAGAGGTGCAGTCCGGAAAGATCGATTTCGAGCGCTGCATTGCCTCGCCGGACATGATGCCGCTGGTGGGACGTCTCGGTAAGGTTTTGGGCCCGCGCGGTCTGATGCCGAACCCCAAAGTGGGAACGGTGACGCCGGATGTGGCGAAAGCCGTGAAGGATGCCAAAGGCGGTGCGGTGGAGTTCCGGGTCGAAAAAAGCGGCATCGTCCACGGCCCCGTTGGGAAAGTGTCCTTCGGTGAGGATGCGTTGATCGAAAACGTGCGCGCATTCTGGGATGCGGTGAACCGGGCCAAACCCACAGGCGCCAAGGGCACTTACATGAAGAAGGCGGCCATGAGTTCGACCATGGGCCCGGGGATCAAGGTCGACCTGGCGACGGTGCCGGCAGCCTGAGAAACTTCAAAACCGCCTCTGGGGAAAATCACCGATTACATCAACCCAGGAACGGCGCCCATTACTGAGCTTCGTCCGGTTCGCCGGGCGTAGGAGGTCCCGGCGCCGAAAGGCAGAAGGGGCAGCCTGTCCGAGACTGCAGGGGGCGGCCGACGGGTCGCACATAAGAAGCCTGCATAGACGGGGGTCGGAACGGAAAAAATCCGTTCGCTCCGGGATAGGCACATGAGCCGTCCACCGCCGCAACTCGGGGGTGGGCAAATTGAGCCGGGAAGGGGCAATCCTTCCCATGTCTTGGAGAGAACGGTGGACAGAGCCGGAAAACGCGAAATGGTGAGCTTCCTCGATGAAGTCTTCACCACGGCAGGCTCCGTGGTCGTGACCCAGTATAAGGGCCTTACCGTCGCCGAGATGACCGACCTTCGCCGTCAGACGAAAGCGGCTGGCGCGAAGTTCAAGGTCATCAAGAACCGGCTTGCCAAGATTGCGCTTGAAAACACCGAGCGGACGTCGGCCTCGCCGATGTTCCAAGGTCCAGTGGGCATCGCTTACGGGGAAGACCCCGTGGCGGCGCCGAAAGTGCTGACCGAGTACGCGAAGAAGAACGAAAAACTCATCATCATCGGCGGTCTCATCGGACCGATGGCGATGGATGAAAAAGGCGTCGAGGCCCTCGCCAAGATGCCGCCCATCGAGGAGCTTCGCTCGAAGTTCTTGGGCGTTCTTCTGATGCCGGGGTCGAACCTTGCACGCGTTCTCAATCAGCCGGGCGAGAAGCTGGCACGCCAGCTCAACGCGCCGGGCCAAAACCTCATGGGTGTTTTGCAAGCGCAACGGGCAAAGCTGGAAACGGCGGCTTGAGGGCCGAGGACTGGCACACCCTGAACCGACAACCTATTTAGGAACGATCAATGAGCAATCTCGACAATCTGTATGAAGAGCTGTCCAAGCTGACGGTTCTGGAAGTGTCCGAGCTCGTCAAAAAGCTCGAAGACGGCTGGGGCGTGTCCGCAGCCGCGGCGGCGCCGGCCATGATGGCTGCCATGCCCGCGGCGGCCGGTGGCGATGCCGGCGCGGCTGCCGCTGAGGAAAAGACCGAATTCGACGTCGTCCTCGAATCTGCTGGTGACAAGAAGATCAACGTCATCAAGGAAGTGCGCGCGATCACCGGCCTTGGCCTCAAGGAAGCCAAGGATCTCGTGGAAGGCGCACCCAAGCCCGTCAAGGAAGCTGCGGCGAAGGAAGAAGCCGAAGAGATCAAGAAGAAGCTGGAAGACGTCGGCGCAAAGGTGTCGCTCAAGTAGGAGCGGCGGTGCTGGCCTTTCCGGTCAGGGGCGGGATTTCCGCCAACGAAAACGATGCCGGCGTGCCCCCATGGGTGCGCCGGCCTTTCGCGTCCCATAGGGGGCGCGGCGGGGGTATGGGCGCGGAAAACCGCGCGGCAGGCAACGATGCGCACCAAGGCGCAAGGGGCAAAAGCATCACATGACGAAGAGCTTTAGCGGTCGAAAGCAGGTCAGAAAATTCTTCGGCTCCATCCGTGAAGTGACGGATATGCCGAACCTGATCGAGGTGCAGAAAACCTCCTACGATCAGTTTCTCCTGGTGGATAAGCCCGAAGGCGGTCGCGGCGATGAGGGCATGGAGGGCGTTTTCCGCTCCGTGTTCCCCATTTCCGATTTTGCCGGCACGGCGATGCTGGAGTTTGTGGACTACGAGTTCGAGCCGCCAAAGTTCGACGTGGACGAGTGCCGTCAGCGCGACATCACCTTCGCCGCCCCGCTGAAGGTGAAGCTGCGCCTCGTGGTGTTCGACGTGGACGAGGACACGGGCGCCAAAAGCCCCAAGGAATTTAAAGAACAAGACGTCTACATGGGCGACATGCCGTTGATGACCGACAACGGCACGTTCATCATCAACGGCACAGAGCGCGTGATCGTCTCGCAAATGCACCGCTCGCCGGGCGTTTTCTTCGACCACGACAAGGGCAAGACCCACTCGTCGGGCAAGCTGCTCTTTGCCGGGCGGATCATCCCCTATCGCGGCTCCTGGCTCGACATTGAGTTCGACGCCAAGGACATCGTGCACGCGCGCATCGACCGCCGGCGCAAGATCCCCGTCACCTCCCTGATGATGGCGCTCGGCTTCTCGCCGGAAGAAATCCTGCACACCTTCTACGACCGCATCATCTACACCCGCGACGGTGACGGGTGGCGCACGCCCTTCGACGGCGACCGCATGAAGGGTTTGAAGGCTCAGACCGACCTCATCGACGCCGACACCGGCGAGCTTGTTATCGAGGAAGGCCGCAAGATTACCGCCCGGACCGTGCGCCAGCTCGCCGAAAAGGGCGTGAAGGCGCTCAAGGTGACCGACGCCGACCTTTATGGGCACTACCTGGGCGATGACATCGTCAACATGGAGGACGGCTCGATCTACGCGGAAGCGGGTGATGAGCTTGAAGAAAAGAACGTCACCGCGCTCCTTGAGGCGGGCATTGAGGAGTTGTCGATCCTCGATATCGACCACGTCACCAAGGGCGCTTATGTGCGCAACACTCTGGCGGCGGACAAGAATGAGACGCGCGAGCAGGCGCTGTTCGACATTTACCGGGTGATGCGCCCGGGCGAGCCCCCCACGATCGACACCGCCGAGGCGATGTTCGCGTCCCTCTTCTTCGACCCGGAGCGCTACGACCTTTCCGCCGTCGGCCGCGTGAAAATGAACATGCGCCTCGACCTTGATGCCCCCGACACGCAGCGCACGCTGCGCAAAGAGGACATCATGGCCGTCATCAAGACGCTCATCGACCTGCGTGACGGCAAGGGCGAGATCGACGACATCGACAATCTTGGCAACCGCCGGGTCCGGTCCGTCGGCGAGCTGATGGAAAATCAGTATCGCCTGGGCCTCTTGCGGATGGAGCGCGCCATAAAGGAGCGCATGTCCTCCGTCGAGATCGAGACGGTGATGCCGCAGGACCTCATCAACGCAAAGCCCGCCGCGGCGGCTGTGCGGGAGTTCTTCGGCTCGTCTCAGCTGTCCCAGTTCATGGACCAGACCAACCCGCTCTCGGAAGTCACCCACAAGCGGCGCCTTTCGGCCCTTGGTCCGGGCGGTCTCACCCGCGAGCGGGCGGGCTTTGAGGTGCGCGACGTGCACCCCACCCACTACGGCCGCATCTGCCCCATCGAGACGCCGGAAGGGCCGAACATCGGCCTCATCAACTCCCTCGCCACCTTCGCGCGGGTGAACAAGTACGGCTTCATCGAGACCCCCTACCGCAAGGTGGAAGAGGGCAAGGTCACCGACGAGGTGGTCTACCTGTCGGCCATGGAGGAATCCAAACACGCCGTCGCCCAGGCAAACGCCAAGCTTTTGGACGATGGCCGCTTTGAGGACGAACTCACCATCGCGCGCCACCAGGGCGATGTGTCGATGGTTCCGGCCGAGCGCGTCGACCTCATGGACGTGTCGCCCAAACAGCTGGTTTCGGTGGCCGCCGCGCTCATCCCGTTCCTGGAGAACGACGACGCCAACCGCGCCCTCATGGGCTCCAACATGCAGCGCCAGGCCGTGCCTTTGGTGCGCGCTGAGGCGCCGTTCGTGGGCACGGGCATGGAAGGCGTGGTGGCGCGGGATTCTGGGGCCGCCATCGTGGCGCGGCGCACGGGGATCGTCGACCAGGTGGACGCTACGCGCATCGTCATCCGCGCCACGGAAGAGCTCGACCCCACCAAATCTGGCGTTGACATCTACCAGCTCATGAAGTTCCAGCGCTCCAACCAGAACACCACAGTGAACCAGCGCCCGTTGGTGCTGGTGGGTGACCTCGTGGAAAAGGGCGAGATCGTCGCTGACGGTCCGTCCACGGAGCTCGGCGACCTGGCGCTCGGGCGCAATGTCCTCGTCGCCTTCATGCCGTGGAACGGCTACAACTTTGAGGATTCCATCCTCCTGTCGGAGCGCATCGTGCGCGATGACGTGTTCACCTCGATCCACATCGAGGAGTTCGAGGTGGCCGCCCGGGATACCAAGCTCGGCCCAGAAGAAATCACCCGTGACATCCCAAACGTCTCCGAAGAGGCGCTGCGCAACCTCGACGAAGCGGGGATCGCCTATATCGGCGCCGAAGTGCAGGCGGGCGATATCCTCGTGGGCAAGATCACGCCGAAGGGTGAAAGCCCCATGACGCCGGAAGAAAAGCTTCTGCGGGCGATCTTCGGCGAGAAGGCGTCAGACGTGCGCGACACCTCGCTGCGCGTGCCGCCGGGCGTGACGGGCACCATCGTGGAGGTGCGTGTCTTCAACCGCCACGGCATCGAGAAAGACGAGCGCGCCCAAGCCATCGAGCGCGAGGAGATCGAACGCCTCGCCAAGGACCGCGACGACGAGCAGGCGATCCTCGATCGCAACACCTATGCTCGGCTGCGTGAGCTACTCATCGGCAAGGCAGCGGTTTCGGGGCCGAAGGGCTTTAAGAAAGACAGCGAAATCACCGGCGAGGTCTTGGAAGACACGCCGCGCTCCCAGTGGTGGATGTTCGCCACCGCCGACGAGCAGTTCATGGCCGACATCGAAGCCATGCGCGAGCAGTACGACAACTCGCGCAAGCGTTTTGAAGAGCGGTTCATGGACAAGGTGGAGAAGCTGCAGCGCGGCGACGAGCTGCCGCCCGGCGTCATGAAGATGGTCAAGGTCTTCGTGGCGGTGAAGCGGAAGATCCAGCCGGGCGACAAGATGGCCGGCCGCCACGGCAACAAGGGCGTGGTGTCAAAGATCGTACCAGTGGAGGACATGCCGTTCCTGGAGGACGGCACCCATGTGGACATCGTGCTCAACCCGCTGGGTGTGCCGAGCCGCATGAATGTGGGCCAGATCCTCGAAACGCATCTGGGCTGGGCCTGCGCCGGTCTTGGCAAAAAGATCGGCGAGCTGGTGCGCGTTGCCCGCGAGAGCGGCGACACGTCGGCGCTCCGCACCGAGGTGGTGGACATCTTCGATGGCGGAACGCCAGAGCCCCTCGTCGAGTATGACGATGAAAGCATGTTCCTCCTGGGCGACCAGCTTTCCCGGGGTGTGCCCATCGCGACGCCCGTCTTTGATGGCGCCCACGAGGCCGACATTGTGGAACTCCTGCGCAAGGCCGGGCTCGACGAGAGCGGTCAGTCCATCCTCTACGACGGGCGCACGGGTGAGCAGTTCGACCGGCCGGTGACGGTGGGCTACATCTATATGCTGAAGCTTCACCACCTGGTGGACGACAAAATCCACGCCCGCTCCATCGGCCCCTATTCGCTGGTCACGCAGCAGCCGTTGGGTGGGAAAGCTCAATTCGGTGGCCAGCGTTTCGGCGAGATGGAAGTGTGGGCGCTGGAGGCGTACGGGGCGGCCTACACCTTGCAGGAAATGCTGACGGTGAAGTCGGACGACGTCGCTGGCCGCACCAAGGTCTATGAAAGTATCGTCCGCGGCGATGACACTTTTGAGGCCGGCATTCCGGAAAGCTTCAACGTGCTGGTGAAGGAAATCCGTTCCCTCGGCCTCAACGTGGAGCTGACGGATGTGGAAAGGGACATCGTCATCAACAACGACATCGACGCCCGCAAGCTCTACGCGCCGGATTGATGATGGGTGGAGCTGTTCGTTTTGCTCGTCTCGGTGGCGATTGGCGTGATGACTTGGGCTTTTTGGCTCGTAGTCCTTGGTCGCTTCGCACAAGCGAGCGGTATCAAGCCGGTCGACACGGGTGTTGAGGATGACTTGCGACGGCAAAACGTAGGCGCGCTCTGGTTGGACTTTCCATCGCGCGATTTCGGTTGAATAGACGAACTTAGGGGGTTGTGGCGCGTCATGCTGGTATCTCACCGCCATCGCTTCATTTATCTGAAGACGCGCAAGTCTGCGAGTTCTTCGGTGGAGCTTGCGTTCGAGCATTGCGCGAGACCGGTTGGCTGGAAACAGCCAGAGGACAACGCTTTTGCGACCGAAGAGATGGTCTCCGATGCCGGCATTGTCGGTGCGCGAGGCCTGAAGGCAAAACAGACGGCCGAATTCACGGACCACATCCGTGGTATTCGCGTAAAAAAACTAATTGGCCGAGAAATTTGGAATAGTTATTTTAAGTTTTGTACGATCCGGAATCCTTGGGAAAAGACGGTATCTCATTTTCATTTCACTCACCCAAATATTCGGAACGCGCGTGAGCGACGTATAGTTCGGGTTTTTCGCGAATGGTTGCGTAACAATGATTCGCGCCATGGAGTCGATAAAGGTATTTATTGGATCGATGGAAAGCCGGTAATGGATTACTATATTCGGCACCACAATATCGTGGAAGATGTCACAACGGTGGCGGATCATCTAGGGGTAAAGCTTGATCCGCTGGGGGAAGTGTTTGGTCAATTTCGCAAGTCGGGCCTTTCCTATACCGAATATTACGACGACCAAGCGCGCTCCCTTGTGGCGAACTTCTACGAAGACGAAATCAAATGGTTTGGTTGGAGCTTTGAAAACGATCAGGAGATCGAGCTGCCGCCCCTCGAGAAACGCTCCATGATTGAGACAGCCGAGCAGTCTTGATGGTCGTCATGCATCCTCCGCTCTCGCCGCAGCCTCCCGTACCTCGGGCTGCTGATCGCGCCATTTCGAAGATAAATTTACACCGAGTCCGGCAGCCATTGCGCTGCACCGATGAATGCAACGCGTGCCGTTGAAGGAGAAGCCGTGAATCAGGAAGTCATGAACCTGTTTAACACACAGGCGCCCACCCAGACATTTGACCGGATCCGCATCTCCATCGCGAGCCCCGAGAAAATCCGCTCGTGGTCGTTCGGTGAAATCAAAAAGCCGGAGACGATAAACTACCGCACGTTTAAGCCGGAACGGGACGGATTGTTCTGCGCCAGGATTTTTGGTCCGATCAAGGACTATGAGTGCCTGTGCGGCAAGTATAAGCGGATGAAGTTTAAGGGCGTCATCTGCGAGAAGTGCGGCGTGGAGGTCACCCTGAGCCGGGTGCGGCGCGAGCGCATGGGCCACATCGAGCTGGCCGCCCCTGTTGCCCACATCTGGTTCCTGAAATCGCTTCCGTCGCGGATCGGGCTGTTGCTCGACATGACGCTCAAAGATCTTGAGCGGGTGCTCTACTTTGAAAGCTACATCGTCACCGATCCGGGAATGGTGACGGAGGTCAAGCGCGGCCAGTTGTTGTCCGAGGACGAGTATCTCGACCTCCAGGACACCCACGGCGAAAACTTTACGGCAATGATCGGCGCAGAGGCGATCCGCGAATTGCTGCTTCAGTTGGATCTGGAGCGCGAGCGCGAGCAGTTGCGCCGCGAAATTGCCGAGTCCACCTCTGAGTTGAAGCCGAAAAAACTCGCCAAGCGGCTTAAAATCGTCGACTCGTTCCTCGATTCCGGCAACCGTCCCGAGTGGATGGTGATGACCGTCATTCCGGTGATCCCGCCGGATCTGCGCCCGCTGGTGCCCCTGGACGGCGGCCGGTTTGCGACGTCGGACCTCAACGACCTCTACCGCCGGGTCATCAACCGCAACAACCGTCTGAAACGTCTCATCGAGCTGCGTGCGCCCGACATCATCATCCGTAACGAAAAGCGGATGCTGCAGGAATCGGTGGATGCGCTGTTCGACAACGGCCGGCGCGGGCGCGTCATCACCGGTGCCAACAAGCGGCCCCTGAAGTCGCTCTCCGACATGCTGAAGGGCAAGCAGGGCCGCTTCCGCCAGAACCTTCTTGGCAAGCGGGTGGACTATTCCGGCCGGTCCGTGATTGTGGTCGGTCCCGAGCTAAAACTTCACGAGTGCGGGCTTCCCAAGAAGATGGCGCTCGAACTCTTCAAGCCCTTCATCTATTCGCGGCTCGACGCCAAGGGATATTCGTCCACCGTCAAGCAAGCCAAGAAGCTGGTGGAGAAGGAAAAGCCCGAGGTCTGGGATATTCTCGACGAGGTGATCCGCGAGCACCCGGTGCTTCTCAACCGGGCGCCGACGCTGCACCGGCTTGGCATTCAGGCGTTCGAGCCAAAGCTTATCGAAGGCAAGGCCATCCAGCTTCACCCGTTGGTGTGCACCGCCTTCAATGCTGACTTTGACGGCGACCAGATGGCGGTCCATGTGCCGCTCAGCCTTGAGGCGCAGCTGGAAGCGCGCGTCCTCATGATGAGCACCAACAACATCCTTCATCCGGCGAACGGCCAGCCCATCATCGTGCCGAGCCAGGATATCGTGCTGGGGCTCTACTACCTGTCCATCATGGCCGACGGCGAGCCCGGCGAGGGGCTGACCTTCGGGTCCATGGCCGAGATCCAGCATGCCATCGACGCCAAGCTCGTCACCGTCCATGCCAGGGTCAAAGTCCGCTACAAGACCAAGGACGAAGACGGAAATCCCATTACCGAAATCCACGAGACCACACCCGGACGGGCGCTCATCGGCGATCTTCTGCCACGCTCGCCTAAGGTGCCGTTCGAAATCGTCAATCAGCTGATGACGAAGAAGACCATCTCTAAGATTATCGACGTGGTTTACCGGGGGCCAGGCCAGAAAGAGACCGTGATCTTATGCGACCGGATCATGTCGTTGGGCTTCTCCAATGCGTTCCGGGCGGGCATTTCGTTCGGCAAGGACGACATGGTGATCCCCGACGAGAAGTACTCGGTGGTGAACGAGACGGCCGAGCTCGCCAAGGAGTTCGAGCAGCAGTACAACGAAGGCCTCATCACCCAGGGTGAAAAGTACAACAAAGTCATCGACGCCTGGGCGAAGTGCACCGACCGCGTTGCCGATGCGATGATGAAGAAGATCTCTGCCGTTGAAACCGACGCTGAGTCGGGGCGGACCAAGCAGATGAACTCGGTCTACATGATGAGCCATTCCGGGGCCCGTGGCTCGCCCACCCAGATGCGTCAGCTGGCGGCCATGCGTGGCCTCATGGCGAAGCCTTCCGGGGAAATCATCGAAACGCCGATCACCTCCAACTTTAAGGAGGGGTTGACGGTGAACGAGTACTTCAACTCCACCCACGGCGCTCGGAAGGGTCTTGCTGATACGGCACTCAAGACGGCCAACTCCGGCTATCTGACGCGGCGTCTTGTTGACGTGGCGCAGGATTCCATCATCAATGAAGCGGACTGCGGGTCGAAGCGCGGTCTCACCATGGAGCCCATCGTCGATGCCGGTCAGGTCATCGCAACGCTGGGCTCGCGTGTCCTGGGTCGTACCGCAGCGGAAGACGTGAAAAACCCCGCCACCGGTGAGGTGATCGCCGTTGAGGGAACGCTGCTCGACGAGAAGGACGTGGACGCCATCGAAGCGGCGAAGATGCAGTCGCTCAAAATTCGCTCGGTGCTCACCTGCGAAACGCGCAACGGCGTTTGCGCGGCCTGCTACGGTCGCGATCTGGCGCGCGGTACGCCGGTGAACCTTGGCGAGGCGGTGGGCGTCATTGCGGCCCAGTCCATCGGCGAGCCGGGCACCCAGCTCACCATGCGCACCTTCCACATCGGCGGTACGGCGCAGGTGGTGGATTCCTCGTTCATCGAATCCTCGTTCGAGGGCACCATTGCCATGAAGAACCGCGACATCGTGCGCGATTCATCGGGCAACCTGATGGTGATGGGTCGCAACGTCCAGGTGGCGGTCATCGATGCGGATGGCGCCGAACGCGCCAACTACAAGGTGGCCTACGGCGCAAAACTCCACGTGGACGAGGGCGACAAAATCAGCCGCGGCCAGCGGATTGCCGAATGGGATCCCTACACCCGGCCGATCCTCACCGAGGTGGAAGGCGTTGTCGCCTTCGAGGACCTGGTGGACGGGATTTCAGTCTCCGAGGCGGCCGACGAAGCGACGGGTATTACCAAGCGCGTTGTCACTGATTGGCGCACCCACACCCGCGGCTCTTCGCTGAGGCCGGCGGTGGTCATCAAGGACAAGAAGGGCGAACTTTTGAAACTGCCGCGCGGCGGCGACGCCCGCTATTTGCTCTCGGTGGACACGGTGCTTTCGGTGGACACCAACAACAAAGTGCATGCCGGCGACGTGTTGGCTCGTATTCCCCTTGAGAGCGCCAAGACCCGCGACATCACCGGTGGTTTGCCTCGGGTGGCGGAGCTTTTTGAGGCGCGCCGACCCAAGGACAACGCCATCATCGCTGAGATGGACGGCACGGTCCGCTTCGGGAAGGATTTTAAGAACAAGCGACGGATCATCATCGACCCGCCCGCTGATTCTGGCCTGGAGCCCATTGAGTACATGGTGCCCAAGGGCAAACACATTCACCTGCAAGATGGCGACCCCATCGAGAAGGGGGACTACATCCTCGACGGCAACCCGGCGCCCCACGACATCCTGGCGATCCATGGCGTGGAGGCTTTGGCGGCCTACCTCGTCAACGAAATCCAGGGCGTTTACCGGCTCCAGGGTGTGGGCATTAACGACAAGCACATCGAGGTGATTGTTCGTCAAATGCTCCAAAAGGTGGAGATCACCAATCCAGGGGATTCCGACCTTCTGACAAACGAGCAGCTTGATCGGCTCGAGCTGGATGAGTTGAACGATGAGCTGAAGGCGGATGGCAAAAAACCCGCTGAAGGTGTGCCGGTGCTGCTGGGTATTACCAAGGCATCGCTGCAAACCCGTTCGTTCATCTCCGCCGCCTCGTTCCAAGAAACCACACGCGTCCTCACCGAGGCGTCGGTTTCGGGTAAGGCCGATCAGCTGGAGGGGCTGAAGGAGAACGTCATCGTGGGCCGGCTCATCCCGGCAGGCACGGGCGGAATGATCAACCGCATCCGCGAGGTGGCCGCCAAACGCGACGACCTCATCCAGGAAGCAGAGCGTGCCGCGGCGCAGTCGGCCGAATCTGCGGCATTGATCGAGGATCTTCGGGAGCCTGACGTTCAGCCGGGCGAATAACCACCCTCCATCGAAGACAGCTCAAAAGCCGCGCCGGGTTTCACCTCGGTGCGGCTTTTTCTTGGGATGCCCCCGGGATCGCCGGGCTCAACTGGCTGCCGTATCCCATTGTTTCATAGTTGGCTTTTGGATGGTGAGCCGATGCCGCTAAATCGGGGACGCTATCGGCGTCCGGGCGTGCCGGGACCACCGGCCCTTGGGCCGAAGTCAGGGTAGAAAAACGCGATAGAGGGCAGGCGGGCTTGCGCCCTTTAGGAAACGGGGGTCGCGTCTTCCTTCAGCGGAACCGTGGTGCTCGGCGGGGCCGGAATAACGGGGCTTGCAAGCGGTTCCTCCCCAAAAATGCGGAGCCGAAGGCCCTTTGCATGTTCGGATGCAAGCTTGCGATCGACATTTGTATCGTCTTGTATCAATGCTTGAACCGCCCCAATGACCCCCTGGATTGGGACGTCGATTTGGGTGGAGTGCAGGAACTCTCTGATGTTGGCTCCATCGGGTTCTGAGGTTTTTACAGTCGACGAAACACTGTTAGCGCTTCCAATCAAAGCGGATGCAATCGGGTTCTTGTAGTGGACTTGCACGACCTTCACCTCGACGACGGCAGGGCGACCTTGCGCCATTCCAGCGCCGAGAGCATCGCGAGCCTCACTGCGTAACGCGTAACGGGCTGAGGATCTGCGTGGAGGTCGCGTAAGGTTCGACCGCTGTCACACGCAGTTCTTGGACAGCCAGGGGACCGACTTCTTCCACAATCGGCGTTTGGCATGCGCCTAGCAGAAGAGTGAAGGCGAGGAAAACATGGGTAAATCGCATGCGCGAACTCCGTTGCGACCACGCGATGCAAATATCAAAATTTGAAATTAGCTTCGACGTAAACTATAGTTTTTTGCCATTGCGATAACTGAAAGGCGTGGCTGCCGTTGCAATGATGTCGCGTTCGCCAACGGATGGCGTGGAGAGCTTCACCGGCGCCGACGAACAAGGTAAACCTTCCGCTGCTTGTGGGTTCTGCCACGCAATGTTGACGGCTCTGGCATCTGAAGTTCGCGTATGAATGCTCTCAAAATCGCAACGCTGCCCGTTTCCGCCGCGGCGATCTTGTCCATGGAAAAGCGTTTCGCCGCCAATCCGGTGATCGGCTCCAGTCGGCTCAACCGCATGGGCTTGCACCGATGGCGGGTGGCCAAGGCCCACAGAGCGTCAGACCGAAGGCGCGCTGCCCTTTCCAAGCTGCTGCCCCGAGAAGAAGTGGACGCTTTTCACCGCGACGGCTTCGTGGTGCGCGAAAATGCGTTGCCCGAAGAGCTTTTTAAGGAGCTGGTGGAAGAGCTGGAGACGGTTCCGCGCCAGGCCTGGGAGATGCGCCAAGGCCACGCCATTACCAGGATCATGCCGCTGCCGGGCGTAGAGGATGGTAGCGCTGCTGCGCGGGCGCGCCGGTTTCTTCGATCCCGCGAGATTCGCGCCCTCATCGGTTTCGTGGCCGGCCGCTCTGGCGGCTATAATCCGGCCGTCCAAACCATCGCCAACAGCCCGGACCCGGAAAACCCCGACCCCCAAAACACACTTCACGCCGACACCTTCCACCCGTCCGCCAAGTTTTGGCTTTTCATGCACGATGTGGCGGTGGACGAAGGGCCGTTTTCCTACGTAGCGGGATCTCACCGGCTAACGCCCCAGCGCCTGGAGTGGGAGCACGAGCAAGCCAAACTCGCGTCCTCGGCCAACAACGCCCACCATGCCGCCGGTTCGTTCCGTTCCAGCGAAGCGGAGATGCCTGATTTTGGCTACGGCAGCCTCGTGACGCTCCCGGTGAAGGCGAACACTCTGGTGGTGGCGGATACCTATGGGTTCCACCGCCGCACGCCCACGTCAAAGCCCACCGTTCGCACCGAGCTTCACGCCATGTTGCGTCGCAATCCGTTCGCCCCTTGGAACGGCGGTGACGTGTCGGAAATCCCGTTCATCAACCACCGCGCCCTCGACTGGCGGTTTGCCTTCCGTGACTGGAAAACAAGGCGCGGCAAGCCCGACAAGTATCTTAACGTGGGCAAGCGCTTCGCCGCCGACCCGGTCCATTAGAGTTTGCGCCTCCGAAACGGGCTTTCTCGAAAAGGCCCGTCATTTGGACGACGCAGTCTCACTCAATCGCTCGTTCCATCAACACGCTTCGACATGTCGACCAGAACGTGTCCCGGGCGGCTTGGGTGTGGCCTGCGTGCGAACTCTTTGAAGCCGGCGCGGTTGTATAGCGAAAGATTTCGCTTCATCCGGCTATTAGTATAAAGACGTAAGTCGCGAAGCCCTTCTCGAGCAGCGATTTTTTCGGCATACTTTAGAAGCTTTGCACCCAGACCTTGACCTTGGCGGGCTGGGTCTACAGCAACACTATAGATCAGCAAATACTCGGGAAACTTCTCGATAACGAGGACCCCTGCAGCAAGACCATCTGTCTCCGCAAGCCAAACGCAGACTGACTGAATTCTGGATGTGTAATCTTCGGTCGCCGGTTTTGGGATTGCGCCGATCGCTGCTTCATAGGCTGGGACATAGGCCCGCCTGCTGATCTCTGAAATTGTCCGTGCGTCATCTAGCGTGGCAATACGAATCTCGACTTCCATCATCGTGCGAGCGTAGGCGTCCGGAAAGGTAATGTCATTTGTAAAGCCTGCGGCAGGCTCCGTGCAAACGTCGGCTCAGCGGGTTCAATCGTTACTCGGTAGTGCCTTGGTACTATGGTTGAGGCGCTATCTGTCTCCGGGATATGGTCACTTTACCCAATCAGGAGCGATCAATGGCAATAAAAGAAACGCAAAGTCAGCAGACAAACGATCCGAAGACCGTATTGTGTTTTGGTGACTCTTTGACTTGGGGGTTTGATCCGCGCGGAGGCGCAAATCTTGTCCGCTACAGCTTCGCAGAGCGATGGACTAGGCAACTGCAAGCCGAGCTAGGTTCATCATACTATGTGGTAGAAAACGGATTGAATGGTCGAACAACTGTATTCGACGACCCCGTTGTTGGCGACATGAGCGGCCTTGCTCAGTTGCCTATCGCTCTTAAATCGAACGCGCCGCTTGACCTTGCGGTAATTCTCCTAGGATCGAATGATGCGAAGACTCGCTTTGGTGTAAATGGGGACGAGATTGCACGTGGTCTAAGTCGCCTTTTGGAGGTTGTTTCCAAATCGAATTTTGGTCCCAATGGGAAAGCCCCGACTACGCTTGTGCTCGTTCCACCAGAAATGGGCGAGGTCGGCGGCACGTGGTTGGAACCAATGTTTGACTCAGTTCATAGCCGTGCGGCTCTTCGACGTCTTTGTGAGTCGTACCCGACGGTGGCTAGCGCGTTTGGTGCCCAGTGCTTTGACCTTAATCAGGTGGTCGGTCCCGGAACAATTGATGGTATACACTTCGACCCTGATTCATTGAAGCCTGTTGCTATTACGCTCGCTAAAGTTATCCGTAACCTGCTTCGCGCTTAGAACACCGAGGCGTGCACCGAGATCCACAGCCGAGTTTCAACGAACCCAAAACGGTCCGCGCTTCCAGTACTCGCCGAGAGTTGTTTCTTGTTTGAGTGTCGTAGTTGGGCTCGGAGCGGACGCTACTTGTTTTGCAGGTTTCTCGTCTGAGACCCTGGCAAAGCGGTCATTTGCCGGCGTTACGTCTACTGTCGCCGCGTCGTAGGACTAATCGGAGCCTAAAAGGGCTGCATCCATGCTCATTCCAAAACTGAAACGGATAAAGGTCTCGTCGGAGCAAGAACTTCGAAACTGGCTGGTCAAAAACTCTGATCAAAGACAAGATGTAATGATCGTTACATGCGATAAGAAATCTCGCGAGAAACACGTGAACAGTGGCCAGGTCAAAAAGGTGCTCAACGAATTCGGCTGGGCGTACGGTCAGAGTTACACGTTGACTGGTAACCTACTTGGGCATGTCGCCAGTCGCGGTTGAGGCGCCCAAGTTCAATTCAAAAGCGGGCATCAGTTGATTTCGCAGAATCCGGAGCTTCGCCGTCGGAGCCTGGCTTCTCTTGAACGCCGGTTGCGAATGATACAACTCCCGCACCGGGACTTCTTGGTAAAAAGTCTGGAGCGCAAGAATCCAAATGGATTGGCGCGCGCTGGTTCCCTCAGTCGGCGGGGAGGGCCTCTGCGAGGATTGTGCCCTCGTTGTGGTAGACCACCGACTTTCCGGCCTTCGCCCGGCGATCTTCGAAGGCAAGGTGGGTGCGCATGGTACGGCGACGAAGCCACGGCAGGTCGAAAAAATCGCCCCCATTCCAGGGAATGAAAGGGTTTCTGCGCAAGACACCATAAAGCGAGGTGCGGATCGTTGGCCGCCTGGACGGTGTGCGCCGGTGAAAGCCGTAGGTGTCGGCGACGACCAGAGTGTTTCCTTCCACGGGGAACATTTGCAGCGGACCGTAGCCGAGGCTGGATAGCTCGCGGTCCGGCAGGCGGAACGATCCGGCCGAATGATGTCGGTCCACCATCTTTGCCGCCTCTTGCGCCTGCTGATGCTCCCATGCGAGCCGCTCGGGCGTCAGCACATGGGACCCTGGGACGTACGAAAACGGGCCGTCGTCCTCACCCACATCATGGAGGAACAGCCAGAATTTTGCCGTGGGATGGAAAGTGTCGGCGTGAAGGTTCGCCTGCGGGTCCGCGTCGCCCGACTGGGGGTCAACGGCAATGGTTTGAAGGCTCGTCACCACATGGCCCGAGCGGCCGGCGGCGTAGCCCACGAGATCGCGCACAGACGGCGAGCGCGCCCACGCACCAAGCCGCGCCATGGCGCTGCCGTCGTCGGTGGCGGGAAGGGGCATCACCCGGTTGACGGTTTGGCCCTGGCGCATGCGCCACGCTTCGCGGGGGACGGTGGCGAGTTCTTCGCGCACGGCTTCCAACAGGTCCTCAGGAAGCGCGTTTTTGCGCATCACAAAACCGTCGCGGTCGAAGGCGGCACGCTCGGCCGCATCCAGCCGGTGACCGAGGCGCGCCCTGCGGGTCGCTGAAAGGCCATGGGCAGCAGCAACCCGCCTTCGGTGAAGCCCAAGGGCGTTGAGGCGAGCAGAGCCGATGACCGCGTTCTTGCGGAAGGATTTTTCCGCGGTGAGAACCGCCGGAGCCTGGAGTGGCAGGGAGAGAATTTTCTTGGGCGTCATGGCTGTTGGAACCCAACGCGGGAGTGGGGGAAGGTGGATGCCGCTGTAGCGCTCCAAAGTGCCTGCGCCAAGACCTTTCGATTTCCTTGGTGAACAGCGCTCGTCTAAAGAAGTGCTTGGGCCGACACGTCTTGACGGTCGACGTTCGCGCAGCTATCTCCAACCGACCGACGGGCTGCCCGGCGCGGCTGATGGCGCTTGCGCCAAGGGTCGGTTTTTTCGGTTACGGGTTTTGTTCGGCTTCGTGCCGCTCGAACTCACGGGCAAGGCGCTGGCTCGGGCCCCCCTATACGGGGATCCGCACCAGCGCGTTTATCGTTTGCTGGGGCAGGCTGGAAAGAGCCGGTCACGGTGGATGGAAAGTCCCAGGGCGAATTGGTCGACGTGATGCTGCCGTTCGCGTTGCAGCGGTCGCCGGGCGGCAAATTGCCCCGGGTGGGCCAAAGCTAGGCGAAGCGGCAGTTTCGAGGTGGCGGGGACGGGCCCGCGAAGAAATGAACAGGCTGCGGGGCGTGACCCGCGCATGGGAAGGTTAGATGCCGACGATCAACCAGTTGATCCGCAAGCCGCGGGTCGCGCCGGTCAAGCGTAATAAAGTGCCGGCGATGGAAGCGAACCCGCAAAAGCGCGGCGTGTGCACGCGCGTTTACACCACGACGCCGAAGAAGCCGAACTCGGCCCTGCGCAAAGTGGCAAAGGTTCGCCTCACCAATGGGTTCGAGGTGATCGGCTACATCCCCGGCGAGGGGCACAATCTGCAAGAGCACTCGGTGGTGATGATCCGCGGCGGCCGCGTGAAAGACTTGCCGGGCGTCCGCTATCACATCGTGCGCGGCGTTCTGGACACCCAGGGCGTGAAGAACCGCAAGCAGCGTCGCTCAAAATACGGCGCCAAACGGCCCAAATGATTTGCGGCTCTGCCAGCTTCTCTCATCTTGCGGAGCCGCTCGCGGCGGCTCTGAACCGGCCCGCGTGAGGCGATAGAAATGGCGATTTCGTTTGTTTCCGGTGCACTCGTTCTGGCAGCCGGCCTTGGTTTTGGCCAGCTTGCTGAACCAGGTGGCGCCCTAGCGCCGGGGATCATTGCCGTCGATCAGGGTGAGGTGAGCGACCCGGTCTCCGAGGCACCAGAGCCGCTGATGAAGGTGGATGTGGATCCTGGGCAGCGGTGCGCCGCCATTGCGGTCGATTCAGATGGTGTGGCGGAGGGCAACGGCCGCGGTCCCACCCTTGAGGCGGCTCGGGAAAGCGCCCTCGCCGATTGCCGGGGCACAGAAAACAAAGAATGCCGGATCACGTCCGCTGCCTGCGATCCGAACGAGCCTTGAGCGCACGGCGACGCCGGGAATACGGGGCGGAAAACGAAGGTTTGGGTGAAGACAAGCGAGCCATGAAGCACAAAGTGCTCGGTGCTCACATTTAGGGTTTGAACGGGAATGTCGCGACGTCATAGAGCCGAAAAACGAGAAGTGTTGCCGGACCCGAAGTTCGGTGACGTGATTTTGTCGAAGTTCATGAATGCTATCATGTACGACGGCAAGAAATCGGTGGCGGAGAAGATTGTCTACGGCGCCCTAGACATCTGCCAGACCAAAAGCCGCACAGACCCGGTTCAAATGTTCCACGACGCGCTATCGAACGTGTCGCCCCAGGTGGAGGTTCGCTCCCGCCGCGTGGGCGGTGCCACCTACCAGGTTCCCGTGGAAGTGCGCCCCGAGCGGCGCCAGGCTTTGGCGATCCGTTGGCTCATCGCAGCCGCTCGTAAGCGCAACGAAAAGACCATGGTGGACCGCCTCTCCGGCGAGTTGATGGACGCCGCCAACAACCGCGGCACGGCCGTCAAGAAGCGCGAAGACACGCACAAGATGGCTGAGGCCAACCGCGCCTTCTCGCACTACCGCTGGTAAATCCGCGCCCTAACTGGCGCCCTTCACTGACCTTTTCACGCTCGGGCAAAGACCATGTCACGTACGCACGACATTAAAGATTATCGCAATTTCGGCATCATGGCCCACATCGATGCCGGAAAGACGACGACCACCGAGCGTGTGCTCTACTACACCGGTCGCAGCCACAAGATCGGCGAAGTGCACGATGGCGCGGCCACCATGGATTGGATGGAACAGGAGCAGGAGCGGGGGATCACCATCACCTCCGCCGCCACCACCTGCTTTTGGCAGGACAAGCGCCTCAACATCATCGACACTCCGGGTCACGTGGATTTCACCATCGAGGTGGAGCGTTCTTTGCGTGTCCTCGACGGCGCCATCGCACTCCTGGACGCCAACGCCGGTGTGGAACCGCAGACGGAGACGGTTTGGCGCCAGGCCGACAAGTACGCCGTCCCGCGCATGATCTTCGTCAACAAGATGGACAAGATCGGCGCCGAC
>JBCCYN010000052.1:0-25936 GCA_039189655.1 Pseudomonadota bacterium
ACATCCTGGGCCTGGACGAGACGCCTCCAGCAGGCCGGGATCAAGATCTCGATGGACGGCAAAGGCCGCTTCCTCGACAACATCCTCATCGAGCGCCTATGGCGGTCATTGAAGTACGAGTGCGGTCTATCTCCACGCCTGGTCTGGCGGTCGAGAAGCCTGTGCCGGCATCGGGCAGTGGGTCACGTTCTATAATCAGCGCCGACCGCATGCGGCCCTCGGCGGGCGGACACCATATGCTGGATTCCACGCTACCATCCACCAGGAGTAACCCCACCAGCAGATCCCGGGAGTAGCTTAAAGACGCCCGCCAACTGTCCAAACGATGGGGAGCACCTCACTCGCGATGTGGTTTTCCCTTCGGCCCACCATCTAAAGCCGCTGGCCGAGGCCATTACGGCCGGCGCCATCGCTAAACCGCAGCGCGGAATTTCTTTGCGTAGTCTTTGCCGGCAGCGGTTGCATCGCTGATGTCGTTGCGTCTCACAGACAAAAGCGCTGCCTCGAAGAGTGGATCGAACCAAGTGCTGGCTATGCCGGAACGCTCGAGCGCCGCCACCGCATCGGAAAGCGAGCGCGGTATGTCGGTGACAGAAATGGCCGCCCGCTCCGCGTCGGACAACGTGGCCGGGTCAGCCTGAACGTCGGAAGGGAGCGTTAGTCGGTCGGCGAGGCCGTCGACGCCTGCTCTGATGAGAGCAGCGAGGGCTATGTGCGGGCTCGCGGATCCGTCGCTCAAGCGATACTCCAAGGTGGCGCGGGGATTGGAGCCGTCGGCAGCTCGCCCCCTCGGGCAGAACCGGACGGCGGCCTCCCGGTTTCGGGTGCCCCAGCAATTGTAAATGCCAACCCAGCTGGAGGGCTGTAGTCGCCCAAAACTATTGTGAGAGGCGGTGGTCAGCGCAAGTATTTGGGGAAGATGAAAAAGTATTCCAGCAAGAAAATGTTGCGCGGTATCAGACAGGGTGTCGTTGCGGGCAAGGACGGGTCGGTCGTCCTGCCAGAGGCTGAGGTGGATGTGGACGCCACTGCCCGGTGCGTTTGCGAAAGGTTTTGGCGCGAAGGTGGCGTGCCCGCCGCGCCCGCGAGCGGCATCGCGGATTGCCTCGCGTGTGAAAACGACAAAGTCAGCGGCCTCCAGCGCCTCAAGGGGTGGCGCCGCAACTTCGAACTGGTACTCGCCGAACTCGGCCACGAACTGCTCAAGCCGTGTTCCGGTCGTCCCCAGCATGGCCTGAACTTCCATGGCAAGGCCCGATGCGGCGCGGGTGCCGGCAAGGGAAAACGCGGGCGTCGCCTGCTCTTGTAGCCCAGTGATGTAGCATTCCTGCTCAAAGCCGACCCGTAGCGTAAGACCGTGAGCGCGAAGTGCTCCGGTAGCAGCCTTCAACTGCCCGCGGGGACAGACTGGCCACGGATCGTCCTCGGTGGTGAGGATATCGCACACGTGGAGTTGCAGAGCCGGACGATCGCCCCTGGCCGGCAGCGTCATCGGTTTGCCTTCGCCGGCACGCAGCCTCGTCTCGCCAAGCGGACCGAAGGGGTTTGGAACCGGTATGGTGTTGAGGGGTGACAAAAGAACGTTCGCCGGCACCCAGGGAAGGCCGTGCGTCGCCACCTCCTCCCACCGCTCCATGGGAAACGAGCGACCGCGTAGGACGCCGGAAAAGTCCATGTTGGCGAACATTGCAAGACGCGGATTTTGCGCTTCGCTGTCACCCATGAAAGGTGGTGGGCTCGCGCTCACTGCGGTGCACCGGACTGTAGTTTGGCCGCAGCGACCGGGCTTGCCGTGTTTGACCGATCCATCACCGCAAGGGCCGCCACAAGGGCGTCCGCAAGCCTATCCCCCCACGCCATTTGGCCCTCCGCCTCGAGAATGAGATCCTGACGCACTTCAATTTCCACATGGGCGCGCCCCGTGCGTTCTGCGTGGACCGGAATGGCATAGTCGTCATTGTCGCTGACCTTGTAGGGCTCGTTCATGCCGATGGTGAGGCTCGGGTCGGACGCGAGCGCGTCTTGCAGTGCCATGGCAAGTCCGTCAAATCGATTGAAAAGAAGGCCCACGTGCCAGGGGCGCGGTCCGGGCAATTCGGTGTGCTTGGGTGTAAAGGAGTGCACCGCGACGATGACACTGGCTTGCCTACGAGCAAGCGCTGCTTCGATGGCCGAGTGGTAGGGATGAAAGATTTCCGCGCACCGTGCGGCCGCGTCCGTTGCCGTCAGGGCCTGGTTCGCTTTTATCGGCGAGCCGTCGGCGCGCTTGACGAACGCGGACGGGACATGGGGCGGCCTGTTGCAGTCGATCACAAGGCGGGAATAGCGCTGAAAGATGAGTTCGGCCCCGAGCCGTTCCGATAGCCGTGTTGCCACCCCGAGGGCACCGATATCGTAGGCCGTGTGGCGATCAAATTCGCCAGCCGGCGCCCCCAAATTGCCGAGCTTGCGCGGAACAAGACGGCCTGCGTGATCGCACAAAAGAAGAAATGGCGATATCTGGTCCCCAGGAACGTGCCCCACCGGGTCGGGCTCATCCGGCGCCAACAAACCACCCGCCCACCGAAATCCTCTAGTGCTGTTAATGATCGTGCTGCTCCCCACCAAGCGGCTTGGTCAAAAGTTTTGCATTTGCTGGAATTCATCGCAATTGTGTAAATTATTTGACACACCTCATGGGCTGTGGCTGTCTTTCGTGAGACGCCAGCGTTGAAGGAAGAGGGTGGCGACCAGCACGGCGCACCATGCAAGGGGTATGCCCGGGGACGGGACGGCATTCACCGTTCGGCTGGTTATCGCTTGCTTGATCGTCTGCGCGGTCACAGCGGCGCTTTACCTGGGACTGGGTCGCCAAGGTGAGCGCATCGCGACCCAGCTTTGCGTGAACATTGCTGCGACGGTCGCACTCGGCGTTTTCAGCGGAAACTCCGGCATCGTCTCGTTTGCCCATGCGGCGTTCATGGGTCTGGGCGCCTACCTTTCGGGTATCTTGACCATGGCTGCCGGTCTTCAGCGCAGCGCCCTTCCAATGCTTCCGGACACTCTCGCAGGCCATGAGCTGAGCGTCTGGTCCGCGCTGGTGGTCGTCGCGCTTTTTGGCGGCGGCGTTGCGTTCCTAATCGGTCTTCCCATCACCCGCCTGCGCGGTGCATCGGCCACTATCGCCACCCTCGGGATTCTCATTATCGTCCATAGTGTTCTCGTCGGCGCGCGGGAAATCACTCGGGGCAGTCAGACCTTTTACGGCGTGCCGCGCACCACCGATATCTGGGTGGCACTCGTGGCATCGCTTTGTTTCATCGCCGTCGCTTTTGCCTTCAAGGAAAGTCGTTGGGGACTGACCCTGCGAGCCGCGCGGGATGACGAACCCGCTGCCATTGCGGTGGGGATCAACCCGCGCCGCGCTCGGCTCATCGGATGGACTCTGTCGGGGCTGCTGGCGACCGTTGCAGGCGCCCTTTACGGCCACATGCTTGGCGCGTTTTCACCGAGCACGTTTTACTTCGGTTTGACCTTTGCGCTGGTCGCCATGTTGATCGTTGGTGGGATGGTGACGGTCAGCGGCGCGGTGGCGGGCGCCATTGCGATTACGTTGGCCCAGGACGCCGTGCGTCAGGTCGAGGGTGGCTTTTTCCTTGGCCCGGTAGAGGTGCCGGCAATTTTCGGACTGACCACCGTGGTTGTGGCGGTTCTGATCCTTCTTGTGTTGTGGCGCCGTCCGGAGGGCATTGTCGGGGTTCGAGAATTGGGCTCAAAATGGTCGCCGCGCCGGTCCGATGCAGCGCCGTCGGGGGCTACGCACGAGCGCGACCTCACGCTGCCGCCAGGCGGCGCACAGCTCAGGATAAGTAATCTTGCAAAGACGTTCGGTGGCGTTCGGGCTGTGGTGGACTCAAGCTTTGACGCACCGCCGGGCACGGTCACCGGTCTTATCGGTCCCAACGGCGCGGGGAAATCGACGGTCGTGAATCTGGTGACGGGGCAATACGCCCCAAGCGCCGGATCGGTGAAGTTCGGCGACGAGGAGCTCATCGGCCGCCAGCCCTATTCCCTTGCCGGACTTGGGCTCGCGCGCACCTTCCAGAATATTCGCCTATTCGGCTTCATGACTGCCCGCGAAAACGTCCTGGTGGCAGCGCTTCAGCAGGGCGTATCTCGGTCCGAAGCGAGTGCCATCGCCGAAGGCGCGCTGGTGAGGCTCGACCTACTGGCGCGCGCTGACGTGCTCGCCTCCTCGCTGGCCTATGGGGAACGCAAGCGCCTTGAAATTGCGCGTTGCCTTGCCCTTGATCCAAGCTTCATCCTGCTTGATGAGCCAGCCGCGGGCATGAATCCTGAAGAAACCAAGGACCTCGCCGACCGCCTTCTTGCCCTCCAGCGCGACCGTCAAATCGGCATGCTTTTGATCGACCACGATCTCGAATTTGTCAGCCGCCTTTCTTCGTCTGTGGTGGTGATGAATAAGGGCGAGGTCATCGCCGTTGGCCCACCCGATGCGGTACGGGCTGATCCCTCCGTCATCGAGGCCTATATCGGCCGCCCCCGCGACGCACTTTCTGGAGCCGAACAGGCGCCGATCACAACGACCCAACCGTTCCCCGCAGCCCCTTAGAGGAGCCCGCCCCATGTCCACCTTCAGCTCCCTGCGTACTGCAACCACGGCATTAACAATGCCCGTGTTTGCGCTCGCGTCCCTCGCAACGCCGGCGCTGGCGAGCGATGAATACTTCATCGGCGTCACCACCGCGCAGTCGGGATACTTGGCGCCCTATGATCAACCGGCCTATGCGGGCTTTAAATTCTGTATAGACGAGAAGAACGCCGCCGGTGGGTTGAATGGCACAATCCCCGTGCGGATCGACGTCAAAGACACGCGCTCCGACACCGCTGAGACGGTAAAGGCAGTGCAAGAGCTCGTCGACGACGGTGCCCAATTCATCGTCTCGCCCGCAGATGCCGACCCGACCATTGCCGCAGGTCAGATCACGCAACCTGAGGGCATCCCGACGATGACATTTGCCGGCACCGCGCCGGTTCTCACCCAGGTGGGCGAGTTCATCTTCGGCAGCTATCCCGCCGATAACCAGCAGGCAACCGTCCTTGCCGACTACGCCACCTCGGAGGGATTTGAGCGGGTCTACATCGTCAAATCCCCTGATGCGGCCTATACGCTCGGCGGACCAGAGTACTTCGCCAAAGTGTTCGAGGCGAACGGTGGGGCCATGGTGGGAGAGTCTCTTTATTCTCTCAACCAGCCGGACTTTTCGGCTATCGTGACCCAAATCAAAGATGCTGAGCCAGCCCCCGACCTCATCGTCACCTGGGCGTGGGAACCAGACTTTCCGGCATTCATCCGCGCGCTACGTGGGGCCGGGATCGAAACCCAGGTCATGGGCGGCGATGTGTTGGACACGCCCACCGTTCGCGGGCTTGGCGAGGTGGTGGCCGGTGTCGTCCACACGTCTGGGGGCTGGCCCGACGACGGCTCTGCCTATGCAGACTTCCGTGAGCGGTTTGAGGCCGCCACCGGCCAAGTTGCAGATAACAACTACTATGTGAACGGCTGCGACATCGCCAATATGATCGAGCAGGCGGTGGCCGCTGCCGGAACCACCGATCCGGCCGCCGTGCGCGACGCTCTGGCTGAAATCGAGAACGGCGAAGGCGTCATGTCCAACTTTACCTTCAAAGGGACCGACCGCATGCCGCTCCGGCCGGTGGTGATCGCGAAGATCGAAGCAGACGGGACAAAGTCCTTCGTGAAACGGGAAATGGCAAACCCAGACAAACTTCCTGCGCCCTAAGCCGATGCTCGAGGTGCGCGACCTCAAGGTGAGCTACGGGCCGGTACAGGCGGTGCGGGGGGTTTCCCTACACGTCCGCGCCGGCGAAGTGGTGGCGCTTCTCGGCGCCAATGGTGCGGGAAAGACGACGACGTTAATGGCCATCGCCGGCCTCCGCCGTGTCACGTCCGGCACCATCACCTTCGAGGGAAGCGCCATCACCGGCACGCCACCAGAAGATATTGTGCGTGCCGGTGTTGGGGTGGCGCCCGAAGGGCGGCGCATTTTTGCAAGCCTGACGGTGGCGGAGAACCTACAGCTTGCTGCCGCCATTGTCCCCCCAGACGCGGCGGTGGAACGCCGGCAGGCGCTGCTGGAGCGCTTTCCGATTCTGGGGGAGCGCTATCACCAGAGGGCCGGCCTTTTATCGGGTGGCGAGCAACAAATGCTCGCCATCGCCCGCGCACTCTTGCCAGGGCCCAAACTTTTAATGGTCGATGAGCCGTCGCTGGGTCTGGCGCCGCAAATGGTGGATAGCGTGTTCGATCTTCTCGCCAAGCTAAAGGCGGACGGCACCACCATCTTGCTGGTGGAGCAAAACGTGCCCCGGGCGCTGGAAGTGGCCGACCACGGTGTTGTTTTGGCGAGCGGCCAGGTGGCGCTTGCCGGCCCCGTTGCAGACCTTGCCGGCAGCGAGAGTGTGCGCGCCGCCTACCTCGCAGCCTGACGGATCGTCGATGGACACACTGGTGCAACAGACCGTCAACGCGTTGAGCCTAGGAGGCATATACGCATTGTTGGCGCTCGGTCTTGCCATTGTCTTTTCCATCGTGCGGCTGATCAACTTTGCCCACGGCGAGATCATGACGGTGGGTGGCTACGGTGTCTTTGTGGCACTTGCCACGGGGACTCCCGTCCTGGCCGCAATGGCGGTTGGCGTCGGGGTGGCGATTGTTGCGGCCGTCCTCATGGAGCGTGTTGCCTTTCGCGCCATGCGTGGGGCGAGCGTGGTAACGCTGCTCATCACCAGCTTTGCCGTCAGCGAACTCCTAAAAGTCCTGTTTCAGAACGGCATTTCGGCTCGCCCCAAACCCATCTCGTTGCCGCAGACCATTACTGGGACGATCCAGGTGGGCGAGATCACCATCTCCACCATGTCGGTCATCTCCATCACGGTGACGCTCCTGTCGCTGCTGGCGCTCACCATTGTGTTGAGGCGCACCACCATGGGTGTAGCCATGCGCGCCGCGGCCGAAGATTTCGACATGCTGCGCCTTTTGGGCGTACGCGCGAATACGGTTGTGATGACCGCATTCGCCGCGTCCGGGCTGCTTGCCGGCGTTGCCGCGGTGATCTGGACCGCTCAGCGCGGCTCAGTCGATCCGTTGATGGGCTTTTTTCCCGTACTGAAGGCTTTCATTTCCACCGTGCTCGGAGGTCTTGGGAGCTTGCCCGGCGCGGTCCTCGGCGGTTTTGTGGTGGGAGCCATCGAAGTTTTTAGCCAGGCGTTCCTACCGACCGCCCTCGCCCCCTACCGCGACGCTGTCGTGTTGACGGCGGTGATCGCGATCCTACTGGTGCGACCGGAGGGACTGATCCCCGCGGCGCAAACCGACCGGAGCTGAGATGTCCGCTTGGGAAACTCTCCGGCAAGACAAGGAAAGCTGGTCAGTCCCGTCCGCCGTCCCAATCCGGCACGAATGTGCGGTCCCGGAGTGCATCCATATTGCCAAGGCGCCGCCGGCTTTGCGGCCAAAGTTCAGCGTCGAGGGACGCAGCGATGGTTTCGGTCAAACCCACAAGGCCGACGATGGTGTCCCAGGGGGTGGCAGCGTCCACGCGGCAACGAAACGTGTGATCGGCCACGTGGGTGACATCGCTCAGCCACTGGTCCGTGATGAGGACAATGGACGCACCCCGGCTCGCCGCCATGTCGGCCGTCAGCCGCATGTCCGGCTGGTAACGGCGAATGTCGAACGCCACCAGCACGTCCCGACGGGACGCGTCGAGAAACTGATCGACCCGGCGCGGCATATCCTGCTCCAGGAGCACGACGCCAGGGCGGATTTTTCGCAGGTGAAAGTGAAGATGCGCCGCAACGCAGTGCGTAAAGGTTCCGCCGGCGAGGAAGATGGTGCGCTTCACGTCCCGCAACAACGCGACCACAGCATCCAATTCGCTGGGATCGATGGCATTGAAGGTGGACGTCAGTGCGTCGACCATCGAATTGCGCAGGTGCGCGATGCGCCCGTCGGTACCGGCCCCACGCGGCATGGTGAGCGGACTTTCGCGCACCGCCTTGAGGTCCGCACGCAGAGCGGTGCGGAACTGCGGATAAGAGGGATAGCCAAGCTTGCTCACCAATCGCTGCAGCGTGGCGGTGGAAACCTTGGCACGCTCTGCAAAGGTGCTGATGCTCTCAAGGCCGAGCATCGGATAATCCGCCAACAGGACGTGAGCGGCACGCTTCTCACTCCTGGTCAGTTCCGGCATTGCCGCCGTGATCGCCTCACGCACCGAGCGCGGGGTTTCGCCTCGCCTTGCCGTGGGCAGCGAACCGGTCATCGCCGCACCAGCTCTAGAAAGATCCGTCCCGCCATAGCGTCATTGGACCACAAACGCGGTTAGCCCAAAACCATGAGTTCAATCCTCGAGCAATTTTCGACCGCCGACCGGGAACGCGCAATTGATCCCGGTCGCACGGCCCTCCTTTCCATCGATATGCAAAATGCCGAATGGAGCCCGCAACAGCACGCTAAAGCCCGCGTTCCCGGGTCGAAGGAAGCGCAGAAACTTGCCTTCCTCGATCGGCTCGAAACCAGCGTCATTCCCAACCAGGTTCGCCTGCAAGCGGCCGCACGCAAAGCAGGCGTCGAAATCATCTACACCGTCATCGAAGCCCTCACCCGTGATGGCCGAGACATCAGCCTCGACCATAAGATATCTGGCCTCTTCTTCCCCAAGGGGAGTTGGGAGGCGGGGATTATCGAGGCGGTTGCGCCGGTGGACGATGAGATCGTCATTCCCAAAACGGCGTCGGGAATTTTTAACGCCACTAACATCGAGTACGTCTTGCGCAACCTCGGTATCACTCAGTTGGTAATCTACGGCGTGTGCACAGACCAGTGCGTCGAAAACGCTGTGCGCGACGCCGCCGACCGCGGCTTCCTGGTCACCCTGGTGGAAGACTGCTGTGCGGCCGAAGAAGAGGCTCGCCACCTGCGCGCCATAGAGGCCATGGCCGGCCACTACGCACGCATGAGAAGCACCGACGACCTCATTCGCGAGCTTGAGGCGGCACCGCTAAACGCTTGAGCGCACCAACCGGTGCGCCGACCGACCGTCTCAGCGAACGGAAAACACCCGCGAGACGCCATGAAGGTCAAGGCTGGGAAATGCCGCTGCCAGCGCTGGATCACACCCCTCCGCATCAACGACGAATGTGTCACCGGCCGGCAAATCAAACGGGGGAAGTAGCGGCAACGTCGTCAAGAGATGGCCCCGTGGCGTCGTCACGCGGATCGTCACCGCGATGGTGTTGTCGAAGGTGTTGCCACTGACACCAGTCATTTCGGCGAACCAGCATCCGTCGATCCTCACCAGAAGCTGTCCGCCTTCGTTGAGGGTAACCCCTCGCCGCTCGAACGAGCCGAAATTGTAGAGGAGCCCAGGCTGACCATCCACCGTGACGGGGTCGGCAGCGCGGGCGGTCGAAGGTGCCAAAGTACTCCACAACAAGGCAACGGCGAGCGCCAATGCAAGGGTGACAGGAACGGTGCTGCGGCAATACATCATGATAGTATCCTCCTATCCGGGTGGTCTGCCGCCATCATAGCGCAAGCGAGCACAATTTGTGATCGATTTACGAAAGTGATCTGCACGGGCCCGTTGGCGCAATGGCAACGGTGGATGCGTATCGTCCTTCGGGGCAAAAACCTCATTGGCGTCCGACCGCCCGACATCGTCCACATTTTGAATGTTCCGCAGGGTGTCGTGCATGGTTGACATGGACGGCCTAGTGAAGAATTCTGCACCGGCTGCAAAATTTTCCACCCTGGAGCGCTCGCGCGATCGTTGGAATGGCCGGCATCGACGAAGACAACGCCCTCGCCGCCCGTGCGGCTTGGCTTTATTTCTCCGGGGGGCTGACCCAAGGGGAGGTGGCAAAACGGCTGGCCGTCCCCTCCACCAAGGCCCATCGCTTGATTGCGCGGGCCACCAAGGAAGGCCTCGTGCGCGTGTTCGTCGACGCCGCAGTGGCCGAGTGCGTCGCCCTAGAGGAAGAGCTGTGCGCCCGTTACGGGCTTGAATACTGCCGTGTCGCGCCAGACCTGGGGGAGACTGGCCTGCCACGCCGCGCGTTGGGGCTCGCTGGAGCTTCGTTTCTGCGTCAGGCCCTGGAAAGTAATAACGATGCCTGTATTGGCATTGGACATGGCCGAACCTTGGCAGCTGTGGTGAGCGAGCTGCCGTCCTTGCGCGGCGTCGAAGCGTCGATCGTATCGCTCATCGGTGGACTCACCCGAAAATTTGCGGCCAACCCGTTCGACGTCATCTACCGGCTTGCAGAAAAGACCGGCGCGGATGCGTTCTTGCTGCCGGTTCCCCTTTACGCCAACAGCGCGGCAGACCGGGATGTTATGCTGTCCCAACTGGGCGTGACGCAGGTTCTGGAGCGTCGCCGCGCCGCCACCCTCTTCTTCTTCGGTATCGGCGAAGTAGGCTCCCATGCGCACCTCAGCGAGACGGGTACAGTCACGCCCGACGAGATGGCCGGGTTGCATCGCAAGGGCGCGGTGGGCGAAGTTCTCGGCCACTATCTAGACGTCGACGGCAAGCCCGTTTCTTCCAATCTTTCCCAGCGGGTAATTGCTCCATCGCTGGAAGAATTGTCGGGGCGGATGACGGTCGCGATTGCCGGCGGCCCCACCAAAACCGCTTGCGTGGGCGCCGCCCTCGCCGGCGGATTCTTGAAAGGACTGATCACCGACGAGGCGACAGCCCGCCGTCTCGTCAGCTCCGCGCCTGGACGAAAAGCCCGACGCGGTGCAAAGAGGGCCTAAATCCAAAAAGGGAGGACACCTTGTACGAAAAAGAAAAGGACCTAATCGAATCCTATCAGCGTGGCTCCATGAGCCGCCGCACACTGATAAGAGCACTCGGTGCCCTTGGCATGAGTGTTCCAGTGGCAAGCGTCTTGGTCAATGCATCGGCCACCCGCGCGCTGGCACAGGATTTTGATTGGAAGAAGTACTCAGGCACCGGCTTGAAACTTCTCCTTAACAAGCACCCCTACACCGACGCTTTGATCGCCAACCTCGAAAACTTCAAAGCCATGTCGGGGATGGAGATCACCTACGATGTCTTTCCCGAAGACGTCTACTTCGACAAGGTGACCGCAGCGCTTAGCTCTCGCTCGTCGGAATATGATGCCTTCATGACCGGCGCCTACATGACCTGGACGTATGGGCCAGCCGGTTGGATCGAAGATCTAAATCAATGGATCCAAGACGACACAAAGACCAATCCCAACTACAATTGGGACGACATGATCGAAGGCGTGCGCAAGTCTTGCGCCTGGAATGGTGTTCCCGGTGGCGAGCTGGGTTCAGCAGATGCCAAGCAATGGTGCATTCCCTGGGGGTATGAGCAAAACAACCTCACCTTCAACGCCGGATATATGGACAAAGCAGGCGTCGCAGTTCCCCAAAACCTTGACGAACTTGTCGAGGCGGCAGCGAAAGCACAGGCGGACAACGACGGCATATACGGTATCGGTGTGCGCGGGTCGCGCAGCTGGGCGACGATCCACCCCGGCTTCCTGTCCGGCTACGCCAACTTTGGGCAAAAAGACTTGAACGTGTCTGCTGATGGCAAGTTGTCAGCGGCGATGAACACGGATGTGTCCAAGGAATTCCACCGCAAATGGGTGGAAATGATCCAGCAGTCCGGTGCGTCCGACTGGTCCACCCACACTTGGTACCAGGTGGGGACGGATCTTGGTGCCGGTAAATCTGCCATGATCTACGATGCCGATATTCTTGGCTACTTCATGAATGGCGGCGAAAATGCCATGGCAGGCAAGCTCGCCTACGCCCCATTTGCCGCCAACCCGGCCGCATCGGAGCCCACGCCAAACATCTGGATTTGGTCGCTGGCGATGTCCTCTTTCTCCGACAACAAAGACGCCACCTGGCAGTTCTTGCAGTGGGCCACCGGGCTCGACCATGGGCTGTTCGGCGCCACGGAGATGGACTTCGTCAATCCGGTCCGTGAATCGGTCTGGGAAAACTCCGGGTTCCGGGATCGCCTCACGTCCAGCTATCCGGGCTACGTCAAGATGCACGATGTCTCGGCGCCTGGCGCGTCCATCAAATTCACGGCACAACCGCTGTTCTTCGACCTCACCACAGAGTGGGCCGCGACGCTGCAAAAGATGGTGGCGAAGGAAGTGCCGGTGGACGAAGGCCTCGACCAGTTGGCCGAGAGCCTCAACGGCCAGCTCAAGGAAGCCGGGCTCGGCTAGCCTCACCGGACCGTGGTTTGCCGCGCCGAGAACGCAAGGGCAATCCGCGCAGCCTTTGGCAACACATCCTGCCGCGACCAACGCCCCTAGGCACCCGGCCGCGGCAGGCCAACAAACAAAGCCGATGACGGCCAGTGGCGTAAACCCGCGCGCGGCCGAATTCTATGATCGCCAACGGGGTAGACGCGCAGTTGCCGCGGCGGCGGAACGCCAGGGAGGGCGTTTGTGACAGTCCTCACGCAGCAGACCAGGACAAACCGCCGTCGCGGCTTGTCAACCGGCGCGCTGCCGTACCTGCTGAGCTTGCCCGCCCTCCTCGTTTGCATTGGCATCCTCATCCCGTTTTTCACCGCGGTTTGGTATTCGCTGAAACGCTATCGGCTGTCACAGCCCTGGAACCGCGGTGTAAACTGGGGTGAGAACTACCTAAACTTTCTAAGTGACGCGAGTTTTTGGAATACGCTGAAGATTAGCTTAGTATACCCGGGTTCGACTGTCGGCTTGGAACTTGTGCTTGGCCTTGCCATTGCGTTGCTTTTGCAAAAACGCACCCGGCTGAACAATTTTGTGTCTATCATGTTGCTAATGCCGTTAATGACGGCTCCGGCGCTGGCCGCGCTCATGTTCAAGCTGATGACCAACCCCAACTTTGGGATCCTCGACTACTTTGCACAACTCATCGGCTTTACGGACTTCCGCTGGGGCGCCGCTCCCAGTACGGCACTCTTTACCGTCATCCTCGTAGATATTTGGGTCTATACACCCTTTATCATGATCCTGTTGCTTGCCGGGCTACGATCGTTGCCGACACAACCGTTCGAGGCAGCCGCCCTTGATGGTGTGCCGCGCTTCCAGCAGTTCTGGCGCATTACGCTCCCCATGCTGATGCCCTACATCCTGACCGCATCGCTCTTCCGGCTTCTCGATTCCATCCAGCAGTTCGACATCATCTACGCAATGACTCAGGGTGGACCCGGGGACACGCTCATGGTCTTTCAGGTGGAGGCGTATCTCAACTTCTTCCAATCCACCAACGTGGGCCGCTCGGCAGCGTTGCTCATCATTCTATGGGCGATCACTTTCGTCCTTTCGAACATCTTCATCAAGAATTGGTTGCGCCTGCGCGAGCGGGCCCGAGGAGAGGCTTAGGCAATGAAGCACACCTCACCCCTCGAAAGTTGGCTACGCGGCATTGCCCTAGGGCTCGTGGTTCTATTCTTCATGTTTCCGATTTTCTGGATCCTTCTCATGAGTTTCCAGACGAACGAAACCATTCTGCGCTCGCCCCCTTCCATGGTATTCGAACCCACACTGCAAAATTACCAAGCACTTATTACAGGGCGCCTAGAGACTCAGGCCGGTACGCTCGATATTGATTTTATGAGTAACCTTCTGAATTCCGTGATTTTATCGGCAGGATCTGTCGCTGTCGCTTTGCTGCTGGGTGTACCAGCCGCCTATGCCTTCGCTCGGCACAAGTTTAGAGGCTCGGAAGACATTGCATTCACCTTGCTTTCTTTTCGCTTTGCCCCTCCCCTCCTGGTCCTTTTACCACTCACCATCTATTTCCAGGACATTGGCCTCGCCGATACCTATTTTGGTTTAATCTGGGTCTACCAGCTCATTTGCTTGCCCCTCATTTTATGGATTGTGCGAGGATACTTTGAGGATATCAGTCCAGACGTGGAGCACGCTTACCGAATTGCCGGGCATTCGTGGTTGTCAACGTTCTTGCGCATCGCGCTTCCCCTGGCGGCGCCGGGCATCGCAGCGGCCGGTTTGTTGGCATTCATCTTCGCCTGGAACAATTTCATCTTTGCCCTTGTGCTCGCATCGGCCGACAAACAACCCGTGACCGTAGGTGCCCTTGCGTTCGTAACTGCATCGGGCATTCAGTATGGCCAGATCGCGGCGGCCATCGTGTTGTCCATTGCACCCACCTTGGCACTTGCTCTTTACGCCCAGCGTTACCTGGTGGAGGGATTGTCCCTCGGTGCAGTGAAAGGCTGAGTGATGGGCGCATTGCAAATCAGTGGCCTTACGAAGCGTTTCAAAGCTGAGACTGTCCTCGATGATGTCTCACTCCAAGTTCCCGACGGCGAAACGCTCATTTTGTTTGGCCCATCAGGTGCGGGAAAAACGGTCCTCCTCCGGTGCATCGCCGGGGTCGTCGATCCCGATGAAGGCCAAGTATTCATTGGCGAAGAAGACGTTACCAGCGTTCCTCCTGAGGGACGCGATGTGGGAATGGCATTTCAGAACTTCGCCCTCTTTCCCCACCTTTCCGCCTACGACAACATCGCAAGTCCTCTGGTGGCGCACAGGTTCGCTAAGGAACGCATCCGTGACACCGTCGACGGGGTGGCGAGGCTCCTTAAGATTGATCATGTGCTCAGCCACGCCCCACGCGCACTGTCCAACGGGCAAAAGCAACGCACAGCCCTCGCCCGTGCTCTTGCTGGTCAGCCGGGAGTTCTGCTCCTCGACGATCCACTTCGGAACGTCGACGCGAAGTTACGATTTGAGATGCGACTAGAGTTACCGCGTTTGTTGGCAGAGCAAGGCACGACGGTGGTCTACGTCACCCAAGACTATAAAGAAGCAATGGCTCTTGCTGACAAAATCGCAATCCTTTCCGACGGCCGCATTATGCAGGTGGGCCGTCCCGATGACATCTACCTGCGACCGGCGGACCTGCGCATTGCAGAGCAGTTTGGCGACCCGTCCATCAACCTCCTCGACGTATGTCCCGAGGCCGACGGCAGCGGGGTTTATGTGCGTATCTCCGACAAGCGTGTCGCTCTCGAAGCCGGATACGAAAATACTGTGGGCCAGAAGGTTGTTTTAGGTATTCGCCCCGAATCCATTCGCTTCTCGCAAATGCTGGATGCGATCGACGTAACCATCGAAGCTGACACCCCCTTGAACGAAAAGATCGTCACGCTCACCACCACAAAACGTGGGCGCGAGATCCTAGTATCCCGTCCGGCCGAATCTTCAGGCCCCGGCAGCAAGACCACAGCCATCGAAATTGACGCATCTGCTGCGATCCTGTTCAATCGGGAAACCGGCAAGAGGATCGCTCCGGATATGGCGAGCGCGGCGGGCGGAACGCGGCAAGTCGCATGAGCGAAAACGCGCTGACACTCACCGGGGTCAATAAAGTCTACAACCCACGTTCACGGCGACCAGTCCACGCGGTTGTGGATCTTGATCTGTCAGTAACGCGCGGCGAGATCGTTGCGCTACTGGGATCTTCGGGCTGCGGCAAGACATCAACACTGCGAATGATCGCGGGCTTTGAGGGAGTTACAAGCGGCTCTATCGCATTGGCAGGCCGCGAAATACACCGCCTAGCCCCAGCTCGCCGCAATGTTGCTATGGCCTTCGAAGGCTATTCTCTGTATCCGCCACTAACGGTGCGCGAAAACATTGCCTTTGCCCTAAAGTCGGCAAGACTGTCACGGGAGGAAGTGCGTCGTCGTGTGGACGAGATGGCGGCGCTCCTTGATATGTCGTCGGAGCTGGAGCGCTACCCCAGCTCTATTTCCGGCGGACAGCAACAGCGTGCCGGATTGGGTAGGGCACTGATCCGCGACGCTGATCTCACCCTTCTTGACGAACCCATGGGACAGTTGGAGCCCCAATTGCGTGCTCACTTGCGCGGAAGGATCAAGCACTTCATCAAGGACCGGGGATTGACGGCGATCCTGGTGACTCACGACCAAACTGAGGCAAATGCGTTGGCCGATCGCATTGCGGTGATGGAAGGTGGTCTTTTGCAGCAATTCGACACCCCCGAGCGACTGAAAGACCGTCCTACGAACCTTTTTACTGGCACATTTATTGGCGAACCGCCCATGAACGTGTTTGATGCAACGGCTGTGGTTGGCGGTAGTGATATCGTCTTTCAGCTTAGTGAGGGTGTGCGCCTTACCTACGATGAGGCCGCGTTCTCGCCAGATCTTCGCGAGGTGATATTGGGCAAAGCGCAAGTCACCCTCGGTGTTCGGCCCCATGCTGTGCGCATTAGCGGAGACGGTGCGGCAGCGCGGGTTTATGCCAACCAATGGCTCGGTGACCAGACACACCTAGCGGCACACTTTGCGGGTGGCTCGATTGTCTCAGTGCATCATCAAAGGATAAACCAGGAGAAAGGTGAAACGGTCAACCTTACTGTGGACGCGTCCGATCTGCATGTATTCGATACTGAGACCGGCGCTGCCATCAGCCATGGAGGTGCGCTGGCATGAGCGAACAACTCCTCCTCGCCGTCGATGCTGGCACATCGGTGATCAAGGCGGTGGCGTTCGACACGGCTGGCAACCAAGTGGCCAGCAAGAGCCGCCGCAACACCTATAAGACGCTGGCAAACGGCGGTGCCGAACAGGATATGCGGCGCACCTGGGAGGATTGCGCAGCCGTGCTACGTGCCCTCGCCGACGATGTCCCCGACCTTGCAAGCCGTGTGATCTGCTTGGGGGTCACGGGACAAGGTGACGGGACATGGCTGATCGACGGCGATGGGGAGCCGGTTCACGACGGTTGGCTCTGGCTCGATGGACGCGCCGGTGAAGAGGCGCAAAACGTCTTGGAAAGCGAAGGTCTCAGGACGGTTTATCGAGGAACAGCAACCGGGGTAAATGTTTGCCAAATGCGCATCCAGCTACACTGGATGTTGGCGCACGCCCCTGAACTCTTGGCCCGTTCTGCAACCGCGTTTCATTGCAAGGACTGGCTCTACTTTCGCTTGACGGGCATGCGCACCACAGACCCCAGCGAAGGTATTTTTAATTTTGGTGACTTTCGAACCCGCCAGTATAGTGAAGACGTCATTACTGCGCTTGGACTTGGGGATTTGCGTCACCTGATCCCCCCAATGACTGACGGGGTAGTAACAGCCCATCCGCTGAGCGCGCAAGCGGCACGGGAGACGGGACTTCCGCAGGGGCTTCCCGTGAGTCTCGGCTATGTGGATGTAATGTGCACCGCGATCGCCGCCGGACTGTACGATGCGGCAGTGAGGCCTGGGTTTTCGATCCTTGGGTCGACCGGAATGCACATGCGGTTCGTTTCCGAAGCGACCGATGTGGTCCTCAACGAGGCGGCAAGCGGCTATACGATGCCATTCCCCGGCCAGGCCTATGCGCAAATGCAAACCAATATGGCCGCAACCGTTAATCTTGATTGGCTACTTGGTGTTGGCATTGAGCTCTTGCAGGCCGAAGGTTTGTCAAAGACACTCCCCGATCTATTGAATGGTCTTGATGAGAAGGTGCTTTCTGCACGCCCGGGAGCAGCGCTATTCCATCCTTACATCTTGCCCGCAGGGGAAAGGGGACCGTTCACGGATCCCCAAGCGCGCGCAAGTTTCACAAATCTTGACCAAAACACCGGCTGGTTTGACTTGGTCCGTGGTGTTTTTGACGGACTCATGCTTGCCTCCCGCGATTGTTACACGGCCATGGGCCCAATACCTTCTGAAATCCGTGTGGGAGGCGGCGGCGCTCGATCGGATGCTATCCGGGCACTATTGGCAAGCGCACTCGACAGGCCTGTGCGCAGGGTGGACCAGGATGAAGCTGGAGCCGCCGGTGCAGCGATGATTGCGGCGGTACAGTGCGGGTTGTTTTCCAGTATAGGCGCTGCCTCTGATGCTTGGGTAACCCCCTTGTTGCGTGACCCGGTGTTTCCGGACCATCAGCTGGTCGCCACTTATGATACTTTATTTGATGCTTACTTGGCGACCAGGCGCGCCCTCCCCCCGGTCTGGCAAAATCAAACAATCATGCGTGGAGCGCTCCAATGACCATCGATGTCGCAATTATCGGCGATCGCTTCATGATATCACAGATGTTCGAGGATGCTCTCCTCGCAGTATGCGGCGATAGAATAACTTGCCGTAAGCTTGATCTGCCCTGGCCAGACGAACCAATGGAGCATGGATATGCAGTCGAAGGACTGGAAGGGCTGAAAGAATATATGGGCAAGCCGGACGATGTGATCGCCCACGTCGGCGACGCACCGGTACTCGTTACTCACCTTGCACCTTTGTCGGCCTCCATGCTTGCCCAAATGGAAACGCTGAAGCTAGTGGCCGTGTCTCGGGGAGGGCCAGTCAACATCGATATGGCGGCGGCGGAACGTCAAGGTGTGAGTGTGGTGAATACGCCTGGCCGCAACGCGTCGGCCGTCGCCGAGTTCACCATCGGCGCAATCCTTGCCGAAACCCGCAACATCACGAAAGGGCATGACGCGCTTCGCTACGGGGAGTATCGCGGCGATCTTTATCGCGCAGACGTGGCGGGCGACGAGCTCTCGGAAATGACGGTGGGCGTCATCGGCTATGGCAATGTGGGCACTCGGGTGGTTAGGTTGTTACGCGCCTTTGGATGTAAAATCCTCGTCCACGACCCGTTCGTACAATTGTCGCGGGAAGATCTGGACGCCGGAGTTCTTCAGGTTTCCTTCGAGGCACTACTTGCACAGTCCGACGTGGTCTCCCTTCATCAGCGCGTGACGCCCCAAACCCGCGGAGCGATCAACGCCGATGCATTTGCAGCGATGAAACGAGGCACGATTGTCATCAACACCGCGCGCGGTCCGCTAATGGACTATGACGCACTCTATGACGCGCTGGTCAGTGGACACCTGCGTGGGGCGATGCTCGAAACCTTCGCCATCGAGCCCGTGCCGCCCGAGTGGCCACTCCTAAAGTTGCCGAACGTTACTCTCACCCCGCACATTGCTGGCGCGTCCATCAAAACGGTCAAGATCGCAGCCCATAAGGCCGCCGAAGAGGTCAGGCGCTGGATGGACGGTGAACCGCCGCTCAATCCGTGCTACGCCAATTCATGAAGGAAGCTCGGTCCTTCCGCGCGCATCAGTTAATCAGTCGATCGGTTTTTTCATTCCGGCTGAGTACTTGTTTCACGTTGAGAAGAGACAAGTTTGGATTTCGCGCGAAGGTATTACTTGGCCCATTGTTGCCGACCCAATTCGTTCTGAATACTCATTCAAAACCAACTTTGGATCGGTGGTTAAGGCGTTTTGAATATGACTTTTCTACCCGTTGGCTCGGACATGTTCAGGATGTTGGAATAGCGCCGGCGACATGAGCAAGCTTTCCAGTTCTTACAGCGCACTGCGCGCGTCGGACGACTATGCCTCTCTCATGGCGGTTTCCGAACGGCTGGGCGGAAATCCGCATCAAGTGCAAGGGCCGGGCGGCAACACATCGATCAAGCAAGACGGCGCCATGTGGGTCAAGGCCTCGGGCACATGGCTACGCGATGCTTCCACTCAAGAGATAATGGTTCCGGTGAACGCCGCGGCGCTGGCAGCGGGGTTGGACGGCGAAACGCCTGACACTGCTTTTGTTGCCCACGATGAAAACCCGGCGGGTCTGCGGCCATCCATTGAAACATCCTTCCACGCCGCGATTGACTGGCCAGTTGTGCTGCACACTCACTGCGTCTCCACGATCGCGACTGCCATCAGACGCGACGCCGCCGAGGTGGTCGATGAACGCCTTAGTCGTTTTGACGCCGTGTTCATCCCTTACCACAAGCCGGGGCGCGACCTCACTAGAGCAATACTTGCGGCAACCCACAGCAACAACAAAGTATTCATCCTCGGCAACCATGGACTGATCTGCTGTGGTAAAACGGTTTTAGAGGCGGAGGAATTGCTTGTCGCCGTCAGTAGTCGTCTGGAACGGCCACCCCGCGCATTGCCGGCTGCTGACCCGACCCTTGGCGACGAGCTTGTCGGCAGCGGATGGCGGCTGGCGCCCGAGCAAACCCATGGCCTTGCATGTGACAGCGCTCTCTTAGAGTTGGCCGCAGGACGCTCTCTCTACCCCGACCACGTGGTATTCCTCGGTCCGGGAGTGACAGTCGTACCAGAAGGTGTTTCGGTTGCAACGGCCTGCGAGGCGCTTGGCGTACCGGGACCAGCTTCAAAACTTCTACTCTTCGCGGGACGCGGTGCGGCGGTGCCGGATGATGCGTCTGCGGCCATGCTTGCGATGGCCCGCGCACTATCTGACGTTCTCACTCGCGTTCCTCCGAAGGCGGAATTGGTGAGATTGGCGGAAGATCAGGAACGAGACCTACTCAACTGGGATGCCGAAAAGTACCGCAAGACCTTGGGGGGCGCCCATGAGTGAGATCGCCCTCGGCATCGACGTGGGCACCAGCGGCATTCGCGTGGCGGCGCTCACGCCTGCGGGCGAACGAATTGCGCACGCCTCTGCGATGATGGTGGAGATCGGTGATGATCGTCGTGCACCGAGCGTATGGGAAGGTGCGCTTAAGGGCGCGCTGGTGCGCCTTTCAAAGAATATCGACGTCAAGACAGTGGGTGCGGTGGCGGTGGACGGGACGTCCGGCACCGTCTTGGGGATTGGCGCAGACGGGACACCGGTGGGACAGGCGCTGCTTTATAACGACACCGTGGACGAGCCTGCGATCGTCTCGCGGATCGATGAGGTTGCGCCGCTAGACACCGCCGCCCGGGGCGCATCGTCGGCCCTTGCCCGGGCCATAGCGCTGATGAAACGGCCGGGCGTCGTCAAGATTGTCCATCAGGCCGACTGGATTGCCTCGCTGCTGGCGGGAGGACCGGTACCGAGCGACGAAAGCAACGCGCTGAAGACGGGGTACGATCCAATCCAGCGGCAATGGCCCCAGTGGATCGAAGACGCCGGACTGCCATTGAACGCATTACCCGAGGTGGTTCCAGCCGGTACGGTGACGAGCCGCACGTCCGGCGCCTTTGCGTTGCGCGAAGGTGCGCTGGTGGTGGCGGGTGTCAGCGATGGCTGTGCGTCGTTCCTTGCCACCGGTGCGGCGCAGCCCGGCGAAGGTGTCACCGCGCTTGGCACCACGCTCACCATCAAACTTCTCTCCGACCGGCCGGTATTTGCGCCGCAGTATGGTATTTATAGCCATCGAATTGGCGATATCTGGCTTGCCGGGGGAGCCTCGAACACCGGTGGTGGGGTTTTGTCGACGTTTTTTAGTGACGACCAACTCACTTTGCTCTCAGCAAAGATCGACACTTCTGTCGATTGTGGGCTCGATTACTATCCGCTGGCCAAACCCGGGGAGCGGTTTCCCATCAGCGATCCGGCCATGGCCCCCCGTGTCAGCCCTCGCCCTTCGGAGGACGAACAGTTCTTGCACGGCCTGTTGGAGGGGATAGCCCGGATCGAAGCCCTCGGGTATCGACGACTGCAAGAGCTAGGGGCACCTTCCCTAAAGGCACTTTATACGGTGGGTGGTGGAGCCAAAAACGAGACCTGGTCGCGCCTGCGCGGAAGGATTGTGGGTGCTCCCGGTCGGCCGGCCAAATCGGTCGATGCGTGTGAGGGTGTGGCAAAGCTAGGCTTGCCGCACCTTGTCCAATGACCCAGCGTATCGAAGGTCTTTCCGAAATTGTAGAAAATTTCGACGCGTTGTTGCTTGACCAGTTTGGTGTTCTACACGACGGCAAGCGTCCATTTCCTGACGCAGTCACTTGTGTCAAAGCTTTGGCGGAACGTCAGCTTCCGCTGGTCGTCCTCACCAACTCGGGCAAACGGGCTCATTTAAACACGAAGCGGCTTGAGGCGCTTGGTTTCGCGCGTTCAAACTTTTCCGCCGTGCTCAGCTCGGGCGAGATCGTTTGGCGGTCGCTTAGGAGCTCGCTTGCAAACGGCGGGCTACAAGCCGGCACCCGGGTTCTGGTGGTCGCGCGGGACGCGGACCGATCGGTCATTGATGGGCTCGATCTGGTGGATGTGACGCCCGGTGAGGATGCTGATCTTGTGGTAATTGTCAGCGCCGACGAGCAACTCAGTCGATCCGACTACGATAACATTCTCGCGCCCCTTGCCGAACGAGGGGTGCAAGCGATTTGCGCGAACCCGGACGAGGTGGTTTACACCGCAAATGGCCAGTCATTCGGGCCTGGTCAACTTGCAAGCGACTATAGTGATCGCGGCGGATACGTGGAGATGGTGGGTAAACCCGCCCTACGATTTTTCCGCGCCGCGCTTGAATTGTTGCCTCTGGTTTCGCCAGAGCGGGTGTTGATGGTCGGAGATAGTCCTGTTCACGACATTGCGGGTGCCCAAAGGGCGAAACTGACGACGCTTCTGGTGGAAGGCGGCGTTCAGGCCGGCCTGGTCCAAGGGGGGATCCAACCCACCTACACCATTTCCGCCTTTCGCTGGTGAAGACCTCTGGGGCCTGCCACGCGGTGGCGTGATCGCCTGACCCCTTTACGTCCTTGTGTTCCCGCTCGGGATAGATTTCGACAGAACCACCGCTCGCTAATGTACAAGCTCATCGATTGGTTCATGCCGGCGTTCTTCTATCGCAAGGCCCGGCTCCGCAACGTGAAAGAAAGGAGAAAGGCCGCCACTGCGCCGAAGGTCATGGGAAGGAGAATGCTCCACGTTGTTCCGTCGAACAGCTTGGAATCGATGAGGATACCCACGACGATACTTGCGATCGCGCCGCTTCCCACCTGGAACGCGCCAGCAAGCCCGGACGCAGTGCCGGCAAGATCAGGCCGGATACTCACACACCCTGCCACGGCGTTGGGTAGCGCAAAGCCATTGCCGATCCCCACCACGAGCATGGGGGCGAAGAGCCGGATCGGGTGGGGATCGTCGAAGCACGCCAGAACAATCGCGGCAGCAACACCAATCAACGAGATGGCGTTGCCAATGACGATCATGCGGACCAATCCGATGCGCTCCCCGAACCGGCCGGTGATAAAATTTCCAAATATGTAACCAGACACGACGAAGATAAAAAACATTCCGTACTGTGAAACGGAAAGCTCAAAGACAAAGGCGGCGACAAACGCACCGCCGGACACGAAGGAGAAGAAGGCCACGCACAGCGCGGCAAGGGTGAGCGCGAAGGACCAAAAGCCCTTCGAGCGAAGGAGTTCCATGGATTCGTCGCGCCAGCGCCGGAATACTCCAGGGCGCTTCGTGCGCTGGTGGGTCTCGGCAAGACGGGTCACGGCGGCAACGATCCCCACAAGGCCGAACGCACCCATCAGCGCAAAAATCGCACGCCAGGAAAGCCATTCATAGATGAAACCGCCGATGGCAGGGGTCACGAGCGGACCCACCGCCATGCCCATAGTGACGTAACCGATCTGAGAAGCTGACGTCGCAGTTCCGTGAACATCGCGAATGATGGCGCGGGAAAGCACCAAACCAGCGCAGCCCCCGAACCCCTGGATTATCCGCCCTGCAATCAACCAATGAATGTCATGGGCGAAGACGCAAACGCCGGTACCGAGGAGGAAGACCAAAAGCCCGGCGATCAGAACGAGCCTGCGGCCATAGATATCGGAGAGCGGGCCGATCACGAGCTGGCCCACAGCGGTAGCGATGAGAAACGCCGAAAGGGTCGTTTGGATCAGCGACGCGGTGGTGGACAAATCCACCTGCATGGCCGCCATCGCGGGAACGTACATGTTCATCGCGATGGGTTGAATTGTTGCGATGAGGATGAGCAACATCAACGGAGCCGGAGACACCGAATGCGGCGGCGGTGAGTGAAAGGGGCACTTACCGCTGCTATGTCCTGAGGATCGGCGTCCCCGCATCAGCTCACCATGACCGCCCCAAGTAACCCTCGTACTTCTTCAAAATCTTGCCCAATCAGCGCGGCCCGTCAGCGCCGGTGGATCGAGCAAACGCCAGCGCCTGCACAAAACCAGCCCCTCATGTAGTCACGGTTTGTGCACATAAAACGGCAAACGCGTTTCATATCTCGCGGGCTCGTGAAACCGAACCGACCGCGCTGGGCCTTCGCCTGTCAGTATTTTCCTAAAGCGCCGCCGTCAGCCGCCCGTGGACGACATGTGACGCGGCACGGCCGGTATCGCACCGCGCCTCTCGATCACGAAATCGTGGCCGCGGGGTTTGATCGCCATTCCCCTGTCGATGGCCGCATGAAGGGCGTCGTTCGCTTCCGATTGGCGCAGTGGGCCGCGCAGATCGACGGCATCTTCCTGGCCAAGACAAAGATAGAGCGTGCCTGTGCAGGTGAGCCGCACCCGATTGCAGCTCTCGCAAAAATTGTGGGTGAGCGGCGTGATGAACCCGAGCCGGCCCCCCGTCTCTTCCACCCGCACGTAGCGCGCGGGTCCTCCAGTGCGGTCGGGCAAGTCAGTGAGCGTAAAACGCTCGCTTAATCCCCGGCGTACCCTGGAGAGCGGCAAATACTGATCGGTGCGATCTTCCTCGATCTCGCCAAGGGGCATCGTCTCAATCAGCGTCAGATCAAAGCCTTCCCCGTGGCAATAACGCATCATCGGCTCGATCTCATGGGCGTTCGCGTTGCTGAGCGCCACCATGTTGATCTTCACTTGGAGACCGGCGTCCTTTGCCGCGGCAATACCGCCCAACACGCGCGAAAGGTCACCCCAGCGGGTGATGGCCTTAAACGTGTCGGGGTCCAGCGTATCGAGGGAGACGTTCACCCGGCGCACGCCACAATCGACCAGTTCCGGGGCGAGCCGTGCAAGCTGCGAGCCGTTGGTGGTGACGGTCAACTCATCCAGATCACCAGACACGAGGTGGCGCGACAGCGAGCGAAAGAGAGTTATAACATTTCGCCGCACCAAAGGTTCGCCGCCTGTGATGCGGAGCTTCCTCACGCCCCGCTCCACAAACGCCGACGCCACACGATCAAGCTCTTCCAGGGTCAGGAGGTCCTTTTTGGGCAAAAAGGCCATGTGCTCTGACATGCAGTAGACGCAACGAAAGTCGCACCGATCCGTGACCGAAATGCGTAAGTAGCTGACGGTGCGGCCAAAACTATCCACGAGGGTTGGCGTCGCGGCGGGGAGGTTGCTATGCATCGCCTCAACATGGCACGCCCGGTGGGACGTGTTCAACAATGCGATAGGTCTCACCATGCCCGCAGCTCAGGATGGTCCGTGGCCGCTGGAACTGCGGATTGCAAAATCGCGCGCCGAACTGGTGGTCACCTTCGACAATGGTGAGACGGCTAGGCTACCGGCAGAATACCTAAGGGTGTTTACGCCCTCGGCGGAACGCACAGGCCATGGCTCTCGGCGGGTGATTGGCGGCAAAGCCAACGTCACCATCAAGGATGCTGCGGCGGTAGGACGCTACGCCGTGCGCCTCACCTTCAGCGACGGTCACAACACCGGAATTTATCCCCTCGACCGGCTGGCCGTCCTTCACAGGTCGCTGAACGACAACTGGTCCAAATACCTGTCGGAGCTTGAGGCTCTCGGCTTGTCGCGGGAACACCCGGGGAGCGCCGCTGCACCTCCGGCGGCGCGCTAGTATCGACAATTCTTACCGCCGATATCAAATCAATAGGTCGAAGCTGATACCCTGACCCTTGACGTTGGCATTTCCCTTTGCGACATCCGGCGCCAGCCGCAACCCTGGCTTTAGAGAACGGCCGGCTGTTGGGGGATAGTTTAATGGTAGAACAGCGGACTCTGACTCCGTTAGTCGAGGTTCGAATCCTCGTCCCCCAGCCAAAAAATTTCCCTTCATATTAAGGTGCTGTGTGGTTGTCTCATGAAGAGGCAACGCAATTTTTGGTTTCGTTCGTGACACTCACCAAAGCCCGTC
>JBCCYN010000053.1:0-25926 GCA_039189655.1 Pseudomonadota bacterium
GCAAAAGAACTCCTGGCCGGCGCGGGCGTTGAGGGGCTTGCGCTCGAAATCGTGTTACCGCCGCCGCCCTACGCCCGCCGATCCGGCGAAATTATCGCGGCGCAACTGCGGGATATTGGGATCGATGCCAGCGTCCGCCCGGTGGAGTGGGCCGAATGGCTTTCCAAGGTATTTCGCGGCAAGGAGTTCGATCTCACTATCGTCGCCCACACCGAGCCTGCCGATATCGGAATCTATGCACGTCCGGATTATTACTTCCACGTGGAAGATGAAGCACTGAACGAAATCATCGCAAAGCTTGATGGCGAAGCTGATCCGGACGCCCGTAACGTCCTCCTCAAAGAGGCCCAGGAGCGCATTGCAGACGATGCGGTGAACGCTTTCCTCTTTCAGCTGCCCAAAGTGGGGGTGTGGGACGCGCGCCTCACAGGCCTTTGGCAGAACTCTCCCATACAGGCCAACGACGTCACCGGCGTGTCCTGGTCCCGCTGACTGTTGGCGATCGTCCAACGTCTCATCGCCGTCGCGGCGACGCTGTTTGCCGCGAGCCTCTTGATTTTCCTTGCCATGCAGGTGCTCCCCGGCGATCCGGCCGAGGTGCTTCTGGGCATCAACGCCTCGCCCGAGGCGGTGGCGGCCTTGCGTGCTGAAATGGGCCTTGATCGCCCGCTCGCGGTCCAGTTCTTCGACTTTCTCGCCGGCGCCATCACAGGTGACCTGGGCACCAGCGCCACCTACGATGTCCCCGTTTCCACGCTCATCGTGGAGCGGGCGGCCGTATCCGTCCCCCTCGCCGTCCTTGCGGTGTTGCTCTCAGTGGGAATCGCCCTTCCGGCTGGTATTTGGGCCGCCACAAGGCGCGGAAAGGCCGGCGACCGCGTGGTGGAACTGGGCGCCCAGGTAGGGCTCTCCGTCCCCAACGTGTGGCTCGGTCTGATGCTGATTTTCATCTTCGCCATTTCACTGGGCGTCGCACCGGCTGGCGGCTTTCCCGGATGGGGGAACGGGGTGCTCGCCGCTTCTGTGGCTCTATTGATGCCCGCCGTGGCGCTCGCTGCTCCCCAGGCCGCGATCCTTACCCGGATCGTGCGCACGGCGGTGGTAGAGGCGGCGGACGAAGACTATGTGGCCCTTGCCCGCGCCAAGGGTCTTTCCCATCAAGTCGCCGTGCGCCGCCATGCGCTCGCCAATGCCTGGGCGCCGATCCTCACCATCATCGGCCTTCAGTTCGGCTTTCTCATCGCCGGCGCCATCGTCATCGAGACGGTGTTTTCCCTGCCGGGCCTGGGGCGCCTTCTGTTCCAGGCGGTGGCGCAGCGCGACCTTGTTGTGGTGCAAGGGGTCACCCTCGTGCTTGTGGCGACGGTGGTTTGCGTCAACGCTTTTTGCGACTGGCTTGCCGTGTGCAGCGATCCGCGCCGCCGCGTGCGCGTTCTCCCGGTCGGTTGACCTTGAGGCTCGCCCTTTCCACCGCTGCCGTGGCCATCTTTCTTGTCGCAGCCTTCATTGGTGCGATGTGGACGCCCCATCCCGTGGACGGCGTTGCCATTGCCAACCGCTTCCAAGGGTTTTCTGGCGCCTTCCCCCTCGGCACGGATCAGTACGGCCGGGACATGGTGTCCATGTTGATGGCTGGTGCGACCACCTCGCTGGGGGTTGCGGCGGCGGCTGTGTTGATTGGCGTGTTCTTCGGTACGGTCGCCGGTCTTGCGGCGGCGGCATCTGGCGGGCTTGCCAACGTCGCGCTCATGCGCACGAGCGACCTCGTCTTTGCGTTTCCCGCGCTCATCGTGGCGGCGATCCTCGCCACAGCATTCGGCCCGGGCGCCATGAACGCCATCGTCGCCATCGGAATTTTCAACGTTCCCGTGTTCGCCCGCCTCACGGCCGCGAGCGCCCGCCAGCTCTTTGCCCGGGACTTTGCCGACGCCGCGCGCCTTGCGGGAAAATCCGAATCGCGGATCGCCTTGGAACACATTGCGCCCAACGTGGCGCCCATCATCGCCACCCAGGCCGCCACTCAATTCGCGGTGGCTGTTCTAGCTGAAGCGGGCCTCAGCTATGTGGGCCTTGGGGCGCAGCCCCCCACCGTATCCTGGGGTCGCATGCTCGCCGAAGCCCAAACCCTCGTGGCAATCGCGCCGCAGCTTGCCCTTTGGCCAGGCCTTGCCATCGCCGCTTGCGTCTTTGCGGTCACCGCCTTTGGCGAAACCTTGCGCGCCGCCCTTGACCCCCGCAGCACTGGGAACCCCCAACGCGCCTGATGCTGGGGATTTTTGATCTCAGCGCCCATGTGGGCACCATGCCCGTCCTAAAGGGCGTCGGGTTCTCCTTGGAACGCGGTGAAACCCTTGCTGTGCTTGGCGCTTCGGGCTCAGGAAAATCGCTCACGGCCCGGGCGGTGATCGGCCTTCCGCCCCGGGGGATCTCCTATGGCGGTCGCGTTGTCCTCAATGGCCGCGATCTCCTTGCCCTCACCGAACGGGAACGCACGTCCCTGCGCGGCCGGGTGGTGTCGATGATCTTTCAGGAGCCGGCCACCGCGCTCAATCCGGTGATGCGCATCGGCACGCAGATTGCCGAGCCCCTGCGCATCCACACCGACGTCTCCCCCGCCGAGCGGCGCGCGCGGGTGGATGAGCTTTTGGAGGCGACCGGCCTTTCCGCCGCCGGCGTCGGCGCGGAGCGCTACCCCCATGAATTGTCCGGAGGCCAACGCCAGCGCGTTGCTGTGGCCATTGCCATCGCGCTACGGCCCCAACTGGTGGTGGCGGATGAGCCCACCAGCGCCCTTGATGCGGTCTCGGCGGCGCAAGTCCTCGACCTTCTCTTCCAACTCACCTCGGAGGTGGGCGCGGCGGTCATCCTCATCACCCATGACATTGCCGTGGCGCGCCGGGCGGGGCGAACCCTGGTCATGGATCGCGGCACGGTCTCAGAGGAGGGCGCAACCGAGACCATTCTCGCCGTGCCCCAAAGCAAACCAGCCCAGGCCTTGGTGCGCGGCAGCGCCATCAAACTGCCGCCCAGGACATCAGTGGTGGGTAAAACCATCCTCACCGCCCGTGGGATCGACGTGGTCAGAGGGTCTGTCCATGCGGTGGCCGCGGCCGATCTCACCGTGAACGCGGGCGAGCGGCTTGCCATAGTCGGCTCGTCCGGTTCGGGAAAGACTTCGCTCTCCCGCGCCCTCGTGGGGCTCATCCCCTCCGGCGGAGAGGTGAGCCTCGATGGCCGGACTGTCGCCACCACCGATCCGGCCTTGCGCCGTGCCGTCCAACTGGTGTTCCAGGACCCGGCCACCAGTTTCAATCCGCGCCACAAGGTCGGACGGATCGTCACCGAGCCGCTTTTCGGAAGCGCCCTAACGGCCGCCGAAAAGGCCGATCTGGCAGAAAAGATCCTCACCCGCGTCGGTCTTCCGGGTGTGCAGGAGCGCAAGCCCCACGCCTTTTCCGGTGGCCAGCGCCAGAGGATGGCCATTGCCCGTGCCCTGGTGGGCGGGCCACGGGTGCTCATTGCCGATGAGGCGGTATCGGCCCTCGACGCCGCGCTCCGGGCCGATGTCATCAAACTCCTGGACGATCTCACCGCCCGGGAAGCCATCGCGCTCGTTTTCATCGCCCACGATCTCGGCCTCGTGCGCACGCTCGCCGATCGCATTGTCGTCATGTCCAAGGGCCGGATCGTCGAAGACGGCCCGGCGGATCGTGTCTTTTCCAACCCGCGGTCGCCCGAGACCATGACACTCCTTGAGGCGGCAAGCGGACACGGAACCCTCCAGAGCGCCACGGATGGCGACGACTAGCTGAACCCCCTAACTCGCAGCCCGCGGCCTACCCGAGCAATCGCGGAATGCCGGGCTCATCCCAACATCCCGGGAAACGAGAACTCATACGCAATTTTAATGAGATCGAGTGGCTGGGGCGGCTGGATTCGAACCAGCGCATGGCGGTACCAAAAACCGCTGCCTTACCGCTTGGCTACGCCCCAATTGCGCCCCTCATCTAACGGGTTGGGCTGAAGCGGGCAATGGGTGGCGTTATACCGCCAAGAGCGCGGCGCAACATCGCTTTCAGCGCAAAGCGGCAACGGTTATGCTCCCGGCCGCACAGAGGACTATGGGCGAGAGTGACCAGTAGGACCGGCCGCGAGATATCGATCATCAATCCCGGTCGCTTCGCCGCACTAAGCGAGCGGGCGCTGCCTTGGCTCGCGGGCGCCACGGTGGTGTGCTTTTGCGTGGGCCTTTATTTCGCGCTGTGGGCTTCGCCGGAAGATTACCAGCAGGGAGCCACCGTGCGCATCATGTATGTGCACGTGCCGTCGGCTTGGCTGGCGCTCTTTACCTATGTGGTGATGACATCCGCCGCGCTGGGCACTTTGGTGTGGCGCCACCCGCTTGCCGATGTGGCCGCCAAGTGCGCCGCTCCCATCGGCGCGGCGTTTACCTTTGTTGCCCTTGCCACAGGCTCGGTGTGGGGAAAGCCCATGTGGGGCGCGTGGTGGGTGTGGGATGCGCGGCTCACCTCCATGCTGATCCTCTTCTTTATGTATCTCGGCCTCATCGCCCTGTGGCGCGCCATCGACGAGCCAAGCCGTGCCGCGCGGGTCACCTCGGTGATCATCTTGGTGGGCTTCGTCAACATTCCCATCATCAAGTTCTCAGTGGATTGGTGGAGCACGCTGCACCAGCCGGCGAGCGTCATTCGGTTCGATGGACCGACCATCCATAGCTCGATGCTCATTCCGCTGTTGATCATGGCAAGCGCGTTCATGCTGTTTTTCGCCACCGTCCACCTGGCAGCCATGCGCACCGAACTAATGCGCCGGCGGGCTCGGAGCCTGCGGCTGCGCGCGGCAAGGGCGGTGCGATGACCGGCGCCTACGCCCCCTTTGTCCTGGCCGCCTACGCCCTCACGGGTGGAGCGCTTCTGACCATTGTGGCCTGGGCGGTGATCGACCGAGCGTCGGCCCGCGGTGCGTTGGAACGGGCCGAACGGGCCGCAAAGCAGAAAACGCAGCGCGATGCGCGCTAGCACGAGAGTTCTCCTTGCCCTGCCGCTCATCGCCTTTGCGGCACTGGCGGGTGTTTTCGCCGTGCGCGTAACCGACGGCGCCGATCGCTCCGTCGTCCCATCCGCGCTGATCGACACCCCCGCGCCCCAAACCCGCTTCCCCGCCCTTTCCGATGCCCTTCCCGGCGTCGGCGCAGAGGCTTGGAGTGACGGTGTTTCCCTGGTCAACGTCTTCGCGTCCTGGTGCGGGCCCTGTCGCGTGGAACACCCCTACCTGATGGATCTGGCCGACGTGCCGGGGCTAAAAATCGTCGGCCTCAATTATAAAGACCGGGTGCCATCGGCCCGGGCATTCTTGGATGAACTGGGCAATCCCTACGACGCCATCGGCGTCGATCCCGACGGGCGGCGGGTGATTGAGTGGGGTGTCTATGGTGTTCCGGAGACTTTTATAGTCGATAGGTCAGGGACCATTCGGGCAAAGCACGTGGGGCCGCTCACCGCTGACGTGCTGGCAGGCGAGTTTGGCGACAGGCTCCGCGAACTCACCGGCGGGGGCGTCGCGTCGCCCGGATCATGAAGCCGGTTTTTGTGAACAGGACGCCCGACGGGGACAGTTTGCCTCGCTCGGTCTGCGATCATTGTGGCTTCGTTGCCTACGACAATCCCAAGATCGTAGTCGGCGCGTTTGTGCGGTTCGAAGACAAGATCCTGCTTTGCCGGCGCGCCATTGAACCCTCCAAAGGCCTTTGGACCATACCCGCCGGCTACCTGGAGCACGGCGAGACGCCGAAAGAAGGGGCGGCCCGCGAAGCCTGGGAAGAGGCGACCGCGGCAATCGAGATCGAGAGCTTGCTCGCGGTCTATACGGTCCGGCGGCTTGGGCAGGTGCAACTCATCTACCGGGCACGCCTGTCCAGTCCTGCCTTCGCACCCGGCGTGGAGAGCCTTGCGGTGCAACTTTTCCCCCAGGATGAGTTGCCGGAGGAGACCATCGCTTTTCCAACGGTCCGTTGGGCGCTGCGCCAGGAGCGCGATGAAGGAGGCCCGTTCACAAACCTGGAAGGCGCGTAGCCTGTGGTTGAAAAGGCCGGCTTCCCTTCCTCAACCTGTACGGCAGCGGCGGTAAGGCGCCGGAGCCGAAATCAAGGATACCGAACCCTGTCGGGACCGTAGCGGTCCGGTATCCTTGTGCGGAGCTTGCGTTCGCGCCGCGCCCAGCGGGACTTTACAGACATATAACCGGTGCTTGATTGGCGTTTGAACGACCTGCGTTCTAGGTTTGAAGTGTGCCGCGTGAGGGGACGCGGCGCTGGTCGTATCGGTAAGCTTCGCCGCATGGCCGCAAAACGGGATGGAGAGGGGGCCGCCGTGCGATTGATGTTTGCCGGTAAAATGTTGACGTTTGCCGGTGCGTTCGCCGTTCTTTTGGCCGGTTTTGCGGCAAGCGCTGCTGATCGCCCGCGTGCCTTTCTTGAGCTCTTCACCAGCCAGGGATGTTCGTCTTGCCCAGCGGCGGATGCGCTTTTGGGTTCGCTGGAAAACGAAGACGGCGTCTACGCGGTGACGATGCCGGTCAAGCTTTGGGATTTTTTAGGCTGGACCGATACCCTCGCCACCGACACCGCCACCAAGCGGCAGATGGCCTATTCCGTCTCGCGCGGTGACAGGGACGTTTTTACCCCACAGATGGTGGTGAACGGCCGCAAATCCGTGTTGGGCAGCGACCGGGACGAGATCGAAGAAACCGTCTCGCGTTTTGCGTCCGAACCACTGCCCCTGCCCATCGATCTTTCCGTGAGCGGCGGGATCCTGACCATCGATGTGGGCGCTGCCGACATTGATATTCAGCAGGCCGAACTCTGGCTCCTCATCGTGGACGAATCCACCGACGTACCCGTCAAAGGCGGCGAAAACCGCGGCCGGAAACTCACCTACCACAACGTCGTGCGGGAAATGCGACCCGTGGGGATGTGGAAGGGCAAGCCCCTAAGGTTCGACTTGCCATTGAGCGACGTGGAAAAAGCGCCGAACGCCGGCTGTTACGTGATTGCCCAGGTGGAAACGTTCCGCGGCCCCGGCGAAGTGATCGGTGCAGCCAAGCTCGACCGCCTCTTTCCGGCACGCACCGTCAAGGCGCAACGCTAAGGCCGTTCCCGCCAAATCAGTGCGGAAAGCACCGCTCGCTTTTCGGAGCGCGTTTCAGCGACATGGAAGCATGTTGCAGCTGGAACCGCGCGGAAAGACCGAGCGTTAGAGTGCATCGGGCGGCCCCATGATCGCGTGATGTGATCTGGACTGGCGAGCAGTGGAATTTTTGCCGACTGGAGACGGTCCACCCATAACCCGTTGCCCGCCTTTCCAAGGCGTGCGCCGTTTTTCCGATCAGGGTGCCTTCAACCTCGCGCGACGGCTTTGGTTCTCCCGGCGGATTACCTCGGTCGCAGCGTCTGCGCCGGTGGGCGTTGGGTAAGGGCGGATCAGTCGTTGGCTTCGCCGAACGCGGAGTAGGTGATCCCAAAAATGATGCCGTAGAGAAGGTTGAAGCCAAGCATCATCGCGGCCGCGGTGGGGCCCTCATCAAGGGCGAAAATCTCGTGCTGCGCCAGCGGCATGAAGGCCACCATCATGACGAGCCAGGCGATGAAGCCAAACCACAGGCCGCGCACGGCGCCGCGGCCGGGCAAAATCGGCTGGATGATCGCGAACACCGCCCCGAAGATGATCACCCCGATGATGGCGTGGGTAAGCCATATTGCCTGACTGGTGTTGGGAAGACCGATGCGTTCGTTAAATCGTCCGATATCGGCAAACAGGTCGAACGCTGGCAGCAGTTCCATGCGCGCGTTGAAGTAGACGAGGACGGACACCGCCGCCGTTGCGAAGATGCTGGCCAATAGTGCGCGCGCCATTCCAATTCCCGCCGACTAGAGCGCGCGTCGCGAAACGGGGTCCTTCGCGACCAAGACCACGCGCAAAACCAAAATGTGGGCTCGGGCTCCGCAAACCGATGCTCGCACCGCCCGCGCCAAAGCCTGTCACACCCCAAACCGTCGTGACATGCCAAGGGCGTCATTTCCAAGGACAAATTGTATGGCCGTTCACCTAGTTGGGGACGCTGCCTACTTCCCCCGCCCGGTGGCCCTTGGAAACGGCACGCATTCATCGCATTGGAAGCCCCGTCATGAAAGTGGTCTTCGCCAGTCACGGCTCGCTAGGCGATCTCGTGCCCTTTCTCGAGATCGGCAAGGTGTTGGTTCGGGCGGGGCACCGGGTGATTGTGGCCACCCATGCGGCCCATGGCCCTGCGGTGGCGGCAGCGGGCCTCGAGTTGTCGCCCATGCGTCCGGATCGACCGTCCGACCGGTCGTTTCACGCCACGTGGATGGCGCCGAGGACAGGACCGGCGTTCATCTATCGTTCGTTCCTGGTGCCGGCCATTGCCGACAGCGACGCCGACCTTACCGCTGCGTGCCGCGATGCGGACATCCTTGTCAGCGTGACGCTTGCCCTTGCGGCCCCCATCGTTGCCGCGCGCACCGGCATTCCTTGGCGCTCCGCCGCATTCCAACCGGCCATGCTGTTCAGTGCGCTCGATCCGCCGCGCCTTGCCATGCTCCCCTTCGTCAAGGGCAAGCCCCACTACAACGAGCGCATCCTGGAATACGCCAAAAGGGGGGTCGAGCCTTGGGTGACGCCGCTGCGGGATTATCGGCGGGCCCAAGGGCTCGGCGAGTACCCTGATCACCCCGCCTTCCGCGGTCAGCATTCCCCCCACGGGGTTTTGGCACTTTATTCGCCGCTCTTTGGGCAGGTTCCCGCCGATGCTCCGGAAAACACCACTCAGACCGGACAAGTTCTCCAGTCCGGCGGGCCAGGCCTTAGCGCGCCTGTGGAGAATTTTTTGGCCGCCGGGCCGCCGCCGGTGGTGTTTACCCTAGGCTCGGCTTCCGCCTTCGCGGCCCGGCGTTTCTTTGAACACAGTGTTTCGTTCGCCAAGGCCCGTGGTCTGCGCGCACTCTTTTTGCTCGGCGATCGCGCCAACCTCGATCCGCTGCGCCTCGAAGCGGATATGATGGCCGTCACCACCGCCCCCTATCATCTGGTGTTCCGCCACGCGGCCCTTGCGGTGCACCAGGGTGGGATCGGGACCATCGCTTTAGGCGCTGCGGCTGGGACGCCGATGGTTTTTGTCCCCTTTGCCCACGATCAGCCCGACAATGCCGCCCGCGCGAACCGCGCCGGCCTCGGCCCGGTGGTTCCGGTATGGAAGTACCGTTTCCGCGGGGGTGCGGCCATTTCGCGGACGCTTGGGAGTGCTTCGGTCCGGCAAGCGGTTGCGAGCGCTGCAACCCAGCTGGCTAGCGAACGCGGCGCAGAAGTTGCGGCTGCAGAAATTTTACGGGCAGCGCAAGGGGCTCACAAATGAGAAAAATTTTTCACAAATTCGAACTCAGTTCTTCTCCCGTGCCCAACGTTGGCGGATGTAACGGAACATTCCAGGTCCTACCGCGCCGGTTTTTCCCGCTGAGGTCGCATTACTGCCCTATAGTTGTCCGTACATTGTCCCAACGATGGCAGGGCATCATGCATATGGGCAATCGCTTGGGTTGCTCAGTGGGCTAATTCAACCTCTGGGCGGCGGGTTCAGCAAGGCGAGCGATAGAAAAGAAAACGTCCGGAGGTCGTAAATTTTTGTATTAAAGGTAGAGCAATTGTGAAACTTAGAATTCTTATGATCGTTAAGAGTTGAGAAAATAATTTCAGCCCCGATAGTTAAGCGCAATCAAGTTCATGATGTGACGCACTATCGGCCCGACAAACGCCACATTTTGTCTCGGGTGATTTATTGAGGTTGAATGTTATTGTGCTAATGCAACGGTTTGATTAAGTTTTCCACAGGCTGTGTAAAGCCGGGAGAAGCATAATGATTTTCGTTCCACCTTCGTTCAAGCCTTTAGAGATGCGGTAATATGAGATGTGTCAAGTACGCAGTCTGCGTGAGTTGGCAACGGAGGCTCTATGCTCAGTTTTGATATTGTAACTGCCGATACAGGGGGAGCTTCGCAGCGTGTCCCGCTGTTCTGGTGGCAGGGCTGGAGCGGTCGCTATCATCTGACGTCAATATACGGCCTTAGGAACTTTGCATGCCGTGAGCGCGGTGTGTTCGTCCTGGTGCGACGGGAGTTGGACGGGTCGCGAACGCCCCTTCTGGCGGGGTATGCCGAGAGCATCAGCGATGACATCTACGATGACTACGGCCACGCACTGCTGCGCGCCATAAGAGCAGGTGCAACCGAAATTCACGTGAATTTAGTGACGGTTACACCGGAAATCGGGCTCGAGATGGTCAAGGACATCGAGCAAGGATGGAACCTTCCCCGGGTTCGGCCACGCATTTACGCATAGGGTAATAGCGGCGCGGGCTTAAAGTTGGGCGTTCCGGTCGCTGCGGCCATACCTTTGGGCTGCCATCGGTTTGCCACGGCCTTCCTTGAATATGCCGCGCCATGAACATCCTTGTGGCGTGCGACAAATTCCGAGGCAGTCTCACCGCATCTGAGGCCAATAGCGCAGTGGTGAAGGGACTGCTCGGCAGTGGCCTTGCACCGAACGCTAGTGCGCAAGTGGTTCCCCTTGCCGACGGCGGCGAGGGAACCCTCGACGCCCTTTCGTCGCAAAACAGCGAAATTGTCCGGTCCGCAGCCCGCAACGCGTTCGGCGAACCGGGAGAGGCCCATTGGCTTTTTGATCGCGCTCGGGGGAGGGCGGTCATCGAAATGGCGGCGGTGGCCGGCCATGCATGTGCCGAGAAGCGGGGCTATGACCCCGACCGGGCCACCAGCGCCGGCGTGGGCGATCTTGTCCTGGCCGCAGCCCAAATGGGCGCCCAGGAGATCATCGTCGCGCTCGGTGGGAGCATCACCGTGGATGGCGGGGCCGGCGCTCTGGAGGCGGCGGGCGCCCGCTATCTTGACGCCGGCGGCAGCCTCATGAAGGCAGCGACAGGCCGGCAGCTAGCAGATGTTGCAGAGGTCGATCTTTCCCAATTGCCGGGATCCCTGGACGGCATCTCCATCACGGTGGCCGCGGACGTGGACAATGTGCTTGCCGGTCATCGGGGCGCCGCGGCCGTATTTGGACCGCAAAAAGGGGTGCCCCCGGGTCACATTGACGCCTTCGACGCCGCGCTCAGCGCCTTTGACGCCGCCCTAGCGCGGGCCATGGACCGCGCACCGGTGGGGGAGCAACCATTTTCCGGAGCGGCGGGCGGGATGCTTGTGGGGCTCAATGCCATCGCCCGCACCATCGCCCGGGACGGGTTTGCGCTGGTGGCTGAGCACCACGACCTGGCAGAAAAGGTGGCGGCATCGGACTTGGTGGTGTCGGGGGAAGGCTCGCTCGACGGCCAGTCCCTTTCCGGGAAGGGGCCGGTGGGTATGGCCCGCATTGCCCGGGACGCTGGCGTGCCGGCCATTGCGTTCGCGGGTCGGCTGGCAGCGACACCCCAAGAACTTCGCGAGAACGGGATAGCGGCGGCGTTTTCCATCTCGTCCGGCCCCATGGAGCTTGCCGCAGCCCTCAAGGGTGCGGGCCCGGCGTTGGAGCGTGCGTCCCTTGATGCCTTTAACGCGATTGCCATGGGACGCGGGCTGGCAATTCTGGCCGAGGGATAGGCCTTGCTGCCCTTCTCTGGAGTGCGTTTCAGCACCATGGAACCATGTTGCGGCTCGAACCGCGCGGTAAAACAGGAAGTTAGAGCAGGTCATGCAGTCGCATGATCGTGTGAACTGCTCTAAAAAATTGGACTGCCGCCAGATACCCGAGCGCGGCAGTCGCGCAACGGGGCCCATCGTGTTTGTGATGCCTCAGCGTACGATGGTGCCGAACGGGTCCACGCGCACGACCGTCGCCTCCGATGCCGTGAAGGCGAGCGCGGCTGCCACAATCACCGTCAAAGCAATGCGGAGCCGCAGATACCAAACCGGTCCATCGCGGCGAAACACCAGAACGTCCACGATCCCCGCCAGCACAAACCCGGCGCACAAGGTGCCAAGGGCCACCGGTCGCGGCGCCAAAACCGCAAAGAACCCGATCAGCGAGGGAATGACCGACCAGACAAAACGCCAGGAGCCGCCTTTGCCAAGGGCGATGCCCCAATGGACGCCTCCGAGAAACGCCAGGATCGCAACGCCGTAGGCAAGGGCCGCGTAAAACGCCAGCGGCTTCAAAAAGTCCGGCAGGAGCACCGAGCCGAGGGCCGCGCCGACGAAAGGGATGAGGCCGGCAGCGCCAAGGGCGATGGGAAGGGCGGGCGAGAACATGGCTGCGGCTCAGCTTCGGCGGAACACGACGCCACCCACATAGCCGGTGACAAGGGCAAGCACCACGACCGACAGCCCGTAGAGCAACGGTTGGGTGCGGGAGAAGCTGAAGACGCTTTGCTCAACGCCGACCTTTGCAACCACAAACTCCAACTGATGGGTGTTGAGGAGAACGCCCTCCACGAACAGCAGGACCTCCACATCGTAGCGGCCGTGCTCGGCGTCGCCGGGCAGTGGGATCACAGTGCGAAAGAAGCGGTCGGTGAGCATCTCCACTGCTCCAATCTCGTTGAGATAGAGCCCTTCCTCGCGTTGCTGGGCACTGAAGGCTTCGTAAAACTGCCCCTCACGACCGGTGTAGAGCGTGAGGTCTTCGCCCTTGGACCGCTCCGCAGAACGCAGCCACTCGGTGATTTCTTGGGGGCTCGCCGGGGTGGTGAAGACGCCAAGATAGGAGGGAATGTCTTGGAACCTCACGCCTTCGGCGTTGATCCAGATGCCTGCGCGGCGGGCCTTCTTCTGGACGAGCACATCTTGCCCCGGACCCTTGACGACGACGGCAACGTCATAGCGGCCGCTGCGCGCCACCGTCTGGTCATCGCGCTGGATGACCCCGAAGAGGGCGATATCCATGCCGCCGAACTCGGAATTTACCGAGATGGTATCGGTGGAAAGGTCAGCCACCAACGTTTCGCTGCGCGCAGCGCCGCCCACGACCAGCAGCGCCAGAAGGATGGCCCAGCGCGCGATCATCCGCCGATCACCGTGACGGAGTAAAGGTTCGACGGCTCCACGATCAGATCGAGCGCGAAGCGTATTCCCACCGCCAAAACCAAAAGACCAAGGAGGACACGCAGCTGTTCGCCGCGCAAAGACTGGCCGAGCGAAGCACCGATCTGCGCCCCGAGCACACCGCCGATCATCAAGATGAACGCCAGAAGCACGTCGACGGTTTGCGAGGCGACCGAGTGCATGATGGTCGCCATGCTCATCACGCCGACAATTTGCAGCAGCGAAGTGCCCACCACCACCGAAGTGGGCACTTTGAGAAGGTAAATGAGGGCCGGCAGCATAATGAAACCGCCGCCGATCCCCAGAAGCGTTCCCATGAAGGATATGGACACCCCAAGGCCCACCACCGGGAGGATCGAGATATAAAGGCGCGAGCGTCGAAACCGGACCTTGAGGGGGAGGCGGTGGACCCAGCCGTGCTCGCCGCCGCGTCGGGTTGGTTGCGGCGTTGCCCCCCGTTTACGCGCGGCCCGATTGCGCAAGACCGCGCGCACGGACTCGTTCACCATCAGCGCGCCGATGGTGGCGAGGAACAACGTATAGGAAATGGCGATCACCACGCTCAGCTGGCCGCGCGCCCCCAGGAGCGCAAAAAGCTGAGCCCCGGCGACGGCGCCGAAACTGCCCGACAAGGTCAAAATGCCGGCAAGCTTTAGGTCCACCTGTCTGCGCCGGAAGTAGGCGAGGGCACCCGACGCGGAACTTGCAACAATCTGCGGGGTGACCGATGCCACGGCCACCGCCGGCGGGATGCCGGCGAAGATGAGGAGCGGGGTCATCAAGAAGCCGCCGCCGACGCCAAAGAGGCCGCTGATGAGGCCCACGCCAACGCCCATCGCGAGCACGAGCAAGACCCCGACGGGCATCTCTGCAATGGGAAGATAGATATCCAAAGGTGCGGCCTAGGCTGGGCGGATGCGGTTTAAGGGGTGACGCGGTTCTTTGGGATTCTTGCGGCGAAGGCTCGATGGCGGCAGGTTCACCGCCGGGCCGGCGCGCTGGGCGCCCTCATGGAACCGACAATATTGCACCGCGTAACAGGCGATAACCGCCGCCCAGCGCGGCACGCACGAGCTTGATGGCGATGAGGCCCGCCAGCCACGCCAACAGGCCCCAGAGAAACGCGATCAACAACCGCATACCGCGAGCAATCACCCGAAACCCCCGCAGTGCGGTCTTGCCGGTGAGCTCCACCACCGCCCGGGTGCGGCGCCCAAAGCGCGTGGACATGGTCGCAAGATCTTGCGCATCGCGGGTGGTGCGCACAAAGCGCATCAGCTTCACGGCGTTCGCTGGGCCGGCGTTTTGCGCAAGGGTGTTCACCGCGCCGAAGGTAGCGCGCAGCTCGGCCCGGGCTGCGGCGCGGGTAAGCGGGGGAGTGGCTCTGCCCGAAACGGGTGCGGCCCTTGCAGCCCCCGGGCGGATCGGGGCTGCGGCCAACGCGCCGGCGGGGCCAGCATCGGGTCCGCTGCGCGCCGCAGCGCGGGTCAAGCGCAGGAGATGGGCCGAAAACCCCACGGTGAGATTGCCGGTGCGTTTGGCCACCTTGAGCACCGAGACCGCTGCTTTAAACACCAACGATGTGCCGCCTGTGGCGATAGTGGCGCCCTCCGCAGCAAGGCCGACAGCCGCCAGGGCGAGGAGGAAGCGCGAGTACTCTTCCCCCACGGCCGCCTTTCCGCCCTCTGAAACAATGTCGCGCACATCCCCGACCACCGTAAGGTCTGAGATCACCGCACCGGCAAGGCCCGCGGCATTGTCGGCGTTGCCGGTGATATAAGCGCCGGCGAAATCGGTGGCGTTGCGAAGGGCGGTGGCGAAGGTGCCTTGGGCTTGGGTGAGGGCGTTTAAGGTATCGGGCGACAGCGGCTTTCCCAGGTCGCTCGCGATCGCTGCAAACTGTAGTGCAGCGGAGATGTCGCCGTCTTCGATTGCCTGTCGGGCGACACGGTCCAGGTTTTCGCCTTCGGTGGCGGCCTGCAGCTCGGCGCGCACCGCCCTTTCTTCATAGCCCGTATAAAGCCGCGGCACCGCGAGCGCCAGGAACGCCACCGTTCCGAGCGAAAGCAAAGTCGCCGCTTTCAACAAGCGAAGCATGCGCCCCGTTGCTCCTTTCGTCGCCGCGCACCCCGCCGGTGCAGCTTTGCGTCCCGCCCGCTAGGCTTGCCATTCCGCTGAGCATGCCAGTACGGCGGGACATTACCATGGTCCATTGCCTATGAAGACCCTATGAATTGCGCCGCGCGCCTTGCGATGAGTGCGGTAAGCAAGGCTCAACCCACGGCATAAAGAGGATCGCGATGGACGACATCATGAAGGCGGTGCGCCCCGCGGCCCTGGAAGTGCCGGTGAGCGGCATCATCAGCACCGTCAACCACGGCCGCGACAAGGACGGCTTGATCCCGCTTTGGGCCGGCGAGGGGGATCTCCCAACGCCCCAGTTCATTGTTGAGGCGGCAAAAAAATCCCTCGACGATGGGGAGACCTTTTATACCCACCAAAGGGGTATTCCGCCCCTGCGTGAAGCGCTCGCGGCCTACTACGAGGCGCAATACGGGCGCCCGTTTGACCCCGACACCTTCTTCGTGACCGGCTCGGGGATGCAGGCGATCCAGCTCTCACTCCAACTGGTAGCCGGCGCGGGGAACGAAGTTTTGGTGCCGACCCCCACCTGGCCCAACGTCACCGGTGCCGCCCTGGCGTTGGGTGCGCGGCCGGTGGCTGTGCCCATGCGCGAGAGCAATGCAAGCTGGCAGCTGGACCTTGCTGACCTCAAAGCTGCCGTTACCCCTGCCACCACCGCGCTCTTTCTCAATACGCCTGCCAACCCCACCGGCTGGACCGCGAGCCTTCAGACCCTTGAAGGGGTGCTCTCGTTTTGCCGCGAGCGCGGCCTTTGGATCATCGCCGACGAGATCTACGCGCGGTTTGTCTATGGAAATTCAGCCCGGGCGCCGTCGCTCCTCGACATTTGCAACCCCGATGATCGCATCTTGTTTGTCAACACGTTCTCCAAGAACTGGGCGATGACCGGGTGGCGTATGGGCTGGATCCATGCGCCCCTCCCGTTGCGGCAAACCATGGAAAACCTCATTCAGTACTCAACCTCAGGTGTTCCTACGTTTACGCAACGCGCTGGCGTTACCGCCCTTCGCGACGGGGAGTGGTTCGTGGAGGAGATGATTGAGCGGGCGCGCACGGGACGGGCGATTGTGACGGAGGCGCTCGCCGGAAATGAACGGGTCATCTACCAGCCACCGCAGGGGGCGTTTTATGCCTTCTTTCGGGTTCTTGGCCTTGAAAATGCCAAGGAAGCTGCGGTGTCGCTCATCGATCGGGCGAGTGTCGGCACCGCTCCGGGGACCGCGTTCGGCGCCAACGGGGAGGGGTTTGTGCGCATCTGTTTTGCCCGCAGCGCCGATAGCATGCGGGAGGCTATGATTCGCATGGGATCTTTTTTAGCGCACTGAGTGCGTCGAAATCCCCAGAATTCCCAATTTATCCTCCCCGTAACCGACGTTCCTAGACGAAACTTGTGTCAAACTTGTCGCAACGAAGGATTGTTGCTTTCCAGTTATCCCCTTGGTGACCTTTTCGTGCGATTATGTCGTTGCTCCTCCCTCAACTGGGGTCTGACCAATGGTCGGACCCCTTTTTCATTGCGGCAATCGCGTGGCGTTCGTTTGCGTTCCGAGCGGCGAGTTGCCACATTCGCCGGTGCCAGCCGGTCGGACGGCCGCTCCGGCGCGGGCCGAAAGGCTGCCGGGGAGGAAAGTCCGGGCTCCACGGAAACACGGCGCCGGGTAACACCCGGCGGGGGCGACCCCAGGGAAAGTGCCACAGAGAACAGACCGCCGGCACTGCGCCCGAATTCGGGCAATGACGTCGGTAAGGGTGAAACGGTGGGGTAAGAGCCCACCGCGCGGCCGGAAACGGGCGTGGCAGGGCAAACCCCGCCGGGAGCAAGACCGCATAGGGGTGGCGGCGGGTTTCCGGCCGATGCCGCCCGGGTGGGTCGCGTGAGGCGCTCGGCAACGGGCGTCCCAGATGAATGGTCGTCACGCGAAGGCGCCAGTCTTCGCCGTACAGAACCCGGCTTATAGACCGGCTGGCACTTCCCCTTCGCTCCGGGTGCTCGCGTGGCGAATAGCTGCTTAAAGGTCCAAAGCACCCGCTTCCGGCGAACCAATCCCGTCTGATTTCATTTCTAAGTTGTGGTTGCTCCGATGAGCGGGGGCGCCACCCAGCTCGGCTGAATTCCTCGTCATGAAGACGAAGGGCTGACCGTTCCTCTGAGTGGTTGGCAGAAGAGCATGTCTTGTGCGCGTCGGCGATTGTGCCCGGCGCCATCCTTAGAGTCCGGTGGCCATGTGCGGCCATCATATTCCAGTCAGTCGGCGGCAATGTGCGCCCCGACATGTAAGTAAGGTTTAGACGATGATTCAGTCCGCCGCGGCGATGAACGCCCTTTCCACGCTTCGCTCCATTTCCTCCGACATCGACACGACGAGCAAGCGCATTTCCACCCAGATGAACATTGCAGACGCCAGCGACGGTGCTGCCTACTGGTCGATCGCGGAAACCGCCCGTTCAGAAGTCGGCGTCCTCAACGAAGTTCAAAAAACCCTCAACGCCGGTAAAGGTAGCCTCGACGTGAGCGCCGCCGCCCTTTCCGGCATTCGCGAAAACCTCCAAACCCTTCGCGACACTCTGGTGGGTGCCCTCACCGCCGGTGTCGACCGCGGCGCCGTGCAGGAAGAGGTGGCCGGCCTCATCTCCCAGGTAACCACCCTTGCCAACAGCGCCGATTTCAACGGCAATAACCTCGTGTCGTTGGACTCCGGTGCAGCGAACTACAACGCCACCTACTCAGTTGTGGCTGGCGTTGCTGACGATGCAGCGGGTGCCGTCCAGGTCACCACCATCGACCTTGACGTCACCAGCACGACCGCCCTTGACGCCGGTGCAGGCGACGGCTTCCTCGACCTTGACCGCACCGTCGGTGGCACCACGTCCGACGTGGTCTCCATTGACATCAGCGCGTTGACCGACTCGGCCACCGACATCACGACGTTGACGGAAACCATCGGTGTGGTGGACGCGGCCATTGAAGATGCCATTGCGGCAGAGACGGCGGTGGGTGTCGCCCAGAACCGGGTCGATTCCCAAGGTCAGTTCGTCCAGGCGGTCATCGATGCGAAGGAATCGGCGGTGTCCTCCCTCGTGGAGGCCGACCTTGAGGCGGAGGCCGCGCGCCTCACCTCGTTGCAAACCCAGCAGCAGCTCGCCGTGCAGGCGCTCTCCATCGCCAACAACAACGTGGCGAACCTCCTCGGTCTCTTCCGCTAATCTTCAATCCCTTCGGATTGACACGAACCCGGGCCCCAGCGGCCCGGGTTTTTTCGTTTGCCAGCCTCCCCGCCAGCAAGGCTCCAACACCGCACCATGGGGCGGTAAATATGGTTAGCCAGTCGTTGACGCCCATGTAATCCCATGGTAACCCAAACAATCCCTGAAGCGACTTTCAGATGATGGGATGAGGGCGGCGCGAGCGGGCTTTTGTCAGCATTCCTGGGCGCCAAGGGGTCAGGCGTGCACGGTTTCGTCTCGCACTACACCAATAAGGTTGATGCGAAGGGGCGGGTCTCCATCCCGGCGTCCTTCAGAGCGGTGCTGACGCGAGATGGGTTCGACGGCCTTTATTGTTTCCCATCTCCCCATGTGGATGCGGTCGATGCTGGAGGCTATGCCTTGCTGTCGCAAATCTCCGCAAGATTAGGTGGTCTCGAAGCTCTCACTGTGGATCATGATCTCATGTCCACCGCCCTATTCGGCGTCTCCGAAATTCTGAAAGTAGACGCGGAGGGGCGCGTTATCCTTTCAGAAACCATCCGAGACATTACTGGCGTGACCAATGCAGTCACGTTTGCCGGGCTCGATTACAAGTTTCAGATCTGGGAACCGGAGCGCTTTAAAGTCCATAGCGCGGAGGCCATGAGGCGTGCCTTCGGGACCTTGCGGGGAAGTGCGTCCCGGGAGGAAGCGGGATGACATGGGAAAACGCTCCACCGGCCCATGAGCCCGTCATGCTGGCTGAGGTGATGGCCGCCCTTTCGCCGCAGCGCGGAGAGGCCATCGTGGACGGCACGTTCGGTGGCGGCGGCTACACCCGTGCCATCCTGAGTACTGGGGCGAACGTCATCGCCATCGACCGCGATCCCGATGCCGTTGCTCGGGCTGAGCGTCTGAAGGATGAAAATCCCGCCCTCACCGTGGCGCCGGGCCGCTTTGGCGAACTCGACACCCTCGCCGCCGCCGCCGGTCACGAGCGGGTGGACGGCGTTGTCCTCGACATTGGCGTTTCCTCCTACCAGCTCGACCAGAGCGAGCGCGGATTCTCGTTCCGCGCCGATGGGCCCCTCGATATGCGCATGGAAAGTTCCGGCCCGTCCGCCGCGGACATCGTCAACAAGGTGGGCGAAGGCGATCTTGCACACCTGTTGCGCACCTATGGGGAAGAGCGGCGCGCCGGCGCGCTCGCCCGCGCCATTGTGGCCGACCGGCCGTTCCACACAACTGCGGAACTGGCTGGCCTTTGCAGCCGCGTCGTGCGCGCCTCCAAGGATGGCATTCACCCGGCCACCCGGGCCTTCCAGGCGCTGCGCATCGCAGTCAACGATGAGCTGGGCGAACTGGCGCGGGGCCTCGGTGCCGCGGAACGGTTGCTGCGAGAGGGAGGGCGTCTGGTGGTCGTTGCCTTTCACAGCCTGGAAGACCGCATCGTAAAGCGCTTCCTCGCTGCTCGCACCAAAATCGCAAGCGGCTCGCGCCATATGCCCGCCGTCGCGGGGCCGGAACCTTCGTTCACCGCCATCACCCGCAAGGCGCAAGTTCCGGGCGAGCCTGAGTGTCGGGAAAACCCGAGGGCGCGGTCCGCCAAGTTGAGGGCCGGAAGGCGCACCGCCGCGCCGGCCCATGCCTTCAGCATCGAAGCGCTCGTGCCCCGCGTTCGCTTGCAGGGAGCATTTTGATGAAGCGCCGCTCCATCGTCCTCACCGTTGCGGCCCTCACGGCGACGGCCAGCGCGGCCACCGTCTTCGTCATGAAGAAGGACGCCGAGCACGACGCCCGCGCAATCGGTGAACTAAATCGAAAGATTTCCGCAGAGCGGCAACGAATCAGCGAACTTGAGGCGGAATGGAGTGCGCTCGACCATCCGGCGCGGCTCCAGGCGCTCGTTGACCGTCACAACGAAGTGTTGCGCCTGAAGCCCATCGCGGCGGAACAGATCGCTCAGGCGTCGGAGGTGGCTTCGGCTGCCGTCCGAAAGGCCGAGGAGCAAGGGGAGGCCGAGGAATGAAGCAAGCCGCCGACACTGGAGCGAGGGGCCGGATCGCCCTGGTCGTGGTGGTTTGCGTGGGGATTTTCGGCCTCATCGGTGGGCGGCTTGTGACTCTCGGGATGGAAACGGCCCAGGCCTACACATTCTCGCTCTCGCCTCAGGATTCAGTCCAGGCGGCGCGGCCCGAAATCGTCGATCGCAACGGTGAGGTGCTCGCCACCGATCTTGCCACCGCCTCGCTCTATGCAGAGCCTCGCAACATCACCGATGTGGATGAGGCGGTGGAGCTTTTGACGGGTGTTCTGCCGGAACTCGACGCGCGGGAGTTGCGCGCCGATCTTGCTTCGGGCCGTGGCTTTGTGTGGCTGAAGCGGGAAATCAGCGCGCGGCTGCGCGAAAAGGTCCACGACCTTGGCATTCCAGGCATCGGCTTCCTGACTGAAACCCGGCGGTTTTACCCCGGCGGTCCGTCGGTGGGCCACATCGTCGGTCACGTGAACGTCGACAATGCGGGGATTGCGGGCCTCGAAAAGTCCATCGACGCATCGGGCTTGCGGGCGCTCCAGGCAGCGGGTCTGGCGCGCAAGGGGCAGGCGATGGCACCGGTGCGGCTCTCGCTGGATCTTCGGGTCCAGCACGCCGTGCGTGATGAACTGACGCGCGCCATGGAACGCTACCGGGCCAAGGCTGCCGTGGGGATTGTCCTTGATGCCAACACCTTTGAGGTGGTGGCCATGAGTTCGCTCCCCGACTACGACCCCAACCAGCCCGCCCAGGCCCTTGACGAAAAGCGCATGAACCGCGCCCTCACCGGTGTCTTTGAGTTGGGCTCCATTTTTAAGACGTTCACCCTTGCGAGCGCCCTTGATTCTGGTGTCGTATCAATGTCCCAGCAGGTGGATGCGCGCTTTCCCCTTTCCATCGGTCGCTTCACCATCAAGGATTTTCACGCCAAATCCCGTTGGCTGACCGTGCGGGAGGTTTTTAAGTATTCCTCCAATATCGGAACGGCGAAGATCGCGCGGGCGGTGGGCAAGCCCCAACAACAGGCGTATTTGAAAGCGTTCGGTATGTTCGATCGCGTGAAGACCGAGCTGCCGGAAGCTGCCCGTCCGTTGGTTCCAAAACGCTGGGCCGACGTCACCGCCGCCACCGTCTCCTACGGGCACGGCATGGCCGTAACGCCCATGCATGCGGCAACCGCGGCTGCGGCGGTTCTCAATGGCGGTGTCTACGCAACGCCCACCTTTTATCCACGCACGGTGGAAGAGACCCGGCGCATCGGTCGCCGCGTGATTTCAGCGCAAACCTCCAGCAAGATGCGCGAGCTCTTCCACCTCAACGCCCAGGAAGGCTCAGGCCGCCGCGCCCGGGTGCCGGGGTATAACGTGGGCGGCAAGACGGGTACCGCCGAAAAAGCGGTGAAGGGCGGCTATTCGTCCAACAAACGCATCAACTCTTTCCTGGCGGCCTTTCCCATCGATGCGCCGCAGTATGTGACCCTCGTTGTCCTCGACGAGCCAAAGCCTGAGGACGGCGAAACGGCGGCCACAGCGGGTCTCAACGCCGCGCCGACGGTGGCTAATATTGTCAGCCGCATCGGTCCTATGCTTGCCATAGAGCCGCGCTTTGAGGACGACGATCCCGTCGCGCGCACGTTTGAAGTGGCGTATCAGGAGTAAGTCTTTGCGCCTTGGTGACCTCGCCCCCGATCTTTGCCCGGGATCGGCCGTCGAGATCGAAGGGGTCACGGCCGATAGTCGGGCCGTGCGGCCAGGGATGATCTTCGCCGCGCTGAAGGGTGTCCAAGCAGATGGGGCCGCATTTGTGCCCGACGCCCTGGCGAGCGGGGCGGCTGCGGTCCTGTGCCATCCTTCGGCGCCGGTGGACGCGCCCATCGTGTTGCGCGATGAAGACCCGCGCCGCCGCCTGGCTTTGATGGCCGCAGCCCTCGCCGGCCCCCAGCCAAAAACCATCGTCGCCGTCACCGGCACCGCGGGAAAAACCTCGGTGGCGGAGTTTACCAGGCAAATTTTCGCCGCTTCCAAACTCTCCTCCGCAAGCATCGGGACGTTGGGCATCCGCGGCGCCGTGACGGTTACGGGGGGGCTCACCACGCCCGATCCGGTGGCGCTCCACCGGCGGCTTTCCGACTTGGCGGCGGCCGGCGTTGACCATGTGGCGATGGAAGCATCGAGCCACGGCATCGACCAGCGGCGCCTCGACGGCGTGAATTTTGTTGCGGCTGGTTTTACCAATATCGGGCGCGATCACCTCGACTATCATCCAACGCCCGAAGCGTATTTGGAGGCAAAACTTCGCCTCTTTCGAACGCTCCTGCCCGAAGGTGCCCCCACGGTGGTTGACCCCGACGCGCCCGGCGCCGACGCTGTGTTGAAGGTGGCGGAAAAGCCCCTGACGGTGGGGCGGGACGGGGACCTCATTCGCCTCAAGGCGGTGCGGCCGACGGCGGACGGCGCCGTTCTTGATCTCGAAACGGCAAGCGGCCGGTTCGAGGTTTTACTTCCGTTGGTGGGCGGGTTTCAGGTGGATAACGCCCTCATCGCGGCGGGGCTTGCCATCGCCGGCGGCATCGATGAGGACGCCGCCATCGGCGCCCTTTCCGCCCTAGAGGGGGCACCGGGGCGGCTGGAATTGGTGGGCCGGAAAAACGGCGCCCCGATCTTCGTGGACTATGCCCACAAGCCCGAGGCGATCACCGCCGCGCTTTCAGCGATCCGACCGAGGGTCAAAGGCCGGCTTGTTATCGTCATCGGTGCAGGTGGGGATCGGGATCCAGGCAAGCGTCCCCTCATGGGCAAGGCCGCCAACGATGGCGCCGACATCGTGATCGTGACCGACGACAATCCGCGCTCGGAAGACCCTGCGAAGGTCCGCGCCGCCATCCTCGAGGCCGCGCCGGGCGCTCGGGAAATCGGCAATCGCGCCGAGGCTATCGCGGCGGCCATCGCCCTTCTCGGGGAAGGCGATGGACTGGTGGTTGCTGGCAAGGGTCATGAGGAAGGGCAGACCGTGGGCGGGCAAACGTTTCCCTTTAGCGATCGCGAATGCGTGCTTGGGGTGCTTGGCCAATCATGAGCCTTTGGACCCTTCAAAGCCTTAGCGAGGCCTGTGGCGGCACCTTGCGCGGGGCCTCGGCGCAAACGCCGGTGACCGGGATTTCCATCGACACCCGCACCCTTTCGCCGGGGAATGCGTTCTTCGCTGTCCAGGGCGTTTCCATGGACGGGCACCGCTTCGTGGGGGATGCGCTCGCGCGCGGGGCGAGTGCTGCGGTGGTGTCGAAGGGGGAAGAAACACCGTCCATTCTGGTGGACGATCCGCTGGCAGCACTCGGACGGGCGGGCATTGCGGCGCGGGCGCGTCTTCAGCCAGGAACACCGGTGGTGGCGGTGACCGGATCGGTGGGCAAAACCGGCACCAAGGAAATGCTCCGCCTTGCCTTTGGTGAAGGGACCCATGCCTCGGCCGCCTCCCACAACAACCTTTGGGGCGTTCCGTTGTCGCTCGCCAATATGCCGGCGGACGCGCGTGCGGGAATTTTCGAGATCGGCATGAACCACGCCGGCGAGATCACCCCGCTCACCAAAATGGTCCGCCCGACGGTCGCCATCATCACCACCGTGGAAGCCGTTCACCTGGAATTTTTTAAGAGCGTTGAAGGGATCGCCGACGCGAAGGCGGAAATTTTCGCCGGCCTTGAACCCGGCGGCGTCGCCATCATTCCGGCGGACAATCCCCACACCGAACGGCTCAAAAGCGCCGCTCGGGCAGTGGGCGCTCGCGTCGTCACCTTTGGCGGCGGCGAGGCTGATGTGACCCTCAGCGCCTTTGACGCCATGGCCGGAACAGCGACGGCAAAAGTCTTTGGCGAGGGCGTATCGTTCACGCTCCACGGTGACGCACACATCGCGCGCAACGCCTTAAGCGTCCTTGCCGCCCTCAGTGTCACCGGCCGCCCCCTTTCCGGAGCAGAACATTTAGCTAGCTGGCAAGCCCCCAGGGGCCGGGGCCGCCGCGTTTCGCTGGATCTCAGGGGCGGCCGTGCGCTCCTCATCGACGAAGCCTACAACGCAAACCCCGCATCCATGGGAGCCGCCATAAAGGCTCTTGGGACCACCCATGCCGCGCGGCGCATCGCCATTTTGGGCGACATGCTCGAACTGGGTGACACGAGCACGGAACTTCACCGTGGACTGGCGCCGCTCCTCGTCGATGCGGACGTGCGAATCGTGCACACAGTGGGCCCTATGGCTCAGTCTTTGCGCGATAGTTTGCCGGCAGAATTGCGCGGCGATCACCATGGCGATGCGGCGGCGGCGGCGGCGAGCCCGCCGGAGGTGGCGCCCGGCGATGCGGTGCTCGTCAAAGGGTCCAACGCCATCGGTCTTTCTCGGGTGGTGGATATTTTGGAAGAGCGTTATGGGCCCCGCGCTGAAGGGCTGGCCCATGTTTGAGCTGCTGTCGGGCCTCAGCGACCAGTTCGCGCCGTTCAACGTCTTCCGCTACATCACCTTTCGCACCGGCGCCGCTCTGATGACGGCACTGGTGGTCACTTTCATGCTTGGCCCCACCATCATCCGAATGCTGCGGGTGCGTCAGGGCAAAGGTCAGCCCATCCGCGAGGACGGGCCCGCCACCCATGTGCTCACCAAGCGCGGCACGCCCACTATGGGCGGCCTCATGATTTTGTCGGGCCTCATCATCTCGACGATGCTCTGGGTGGACCTTTCCAACGCCTATGTGTGGGTGATCCTTTTCGTGACCCTCGGTTTTGGCGCCATCGGGTTCTACGACGACTACCTAAAAGTACGCCGCGCCTCCCATGGCGGATTTTCCGGAAAGCTCCGGCTTCTCATCGAGGCTGCCATCGCGATTGTGGCAACGCTGGTGCTGATGCAGCTCGAAACGCCGGAACTCTCTTCGGCGCTGACGGTGCCCTTCTTCAAAGACCTTCTCATCAACCTGGGCATCTTCTTCCCCATATTCGCCGCCGTGGTGATCGTCGGCGCTGGGAACGCGGTGAACCTCACCGACGGCCTCGACGGGCTCGCCATTGTGCCGGTGATGATCGCGGCCGGCTCCTTCGGCATGATCTCTTATCTGTCGGGTAACGCCGTCTTCGCCGACTACCTGCAGATCCATAACGTCCAAGGCACCGGCGAGATTGCTGTGATCTGTGGAGCGGTGATCGGCGCAGGGCTCGGGTTTTTGTGGTTCAACGCACCGCCCGCAGCGATTTTTATGGGCGACACCGGTTCTTTGGCGCTCGGTGGCATGATCGGCGCTATTGCCGTTGCCACCAAACACGAGATCGTTCTCGCCATTATCGGCGGGCTGTTCGTTTTAGAAGCCGTGTCGGTGATTATTCAGGTGGGCTCTTTCAAACTCACCGGAAAGCGCGTCTTTCGCATGGCGCCGATCCACC